>JAWLGC010000008.1:0-51315 GCA_041685265.1 Desulfomicrobiaceae bacterium
AGGGCGTTGCCGGTGACCCGGTTGCGGCTCAAAGCGATATTCCGGACAGGCTCCACGTCGTAATGGAATGGAATCCCCCCGAGAGCTGCGGCCTGAAGGACTGCCGGCCGGGCCGATTTTTGGTCATCGTTGTCCACGACAAAGACCGCCACAGTCCATCCTTCGGGAAGATGCAGCAGGGCGCAGGCCCTGAGCAGTTCCTGCAGAAGGGGTGTGCGCCTGAAGGTACAGATACAGATGCCGATAATGTTCACGGGATCACCTTGAACAGAGCCTGAATTTTTGGGTGCTCAAAGGGCGGATCGCACCTGGAGCGAATTTTACGAGCCGGAACCCCGGCGTAAATTCCGTAGGGTTCGGTGCTCCGGGTGACCACGGCTCCGGCCCCGATAATGCATCCGTCCCCGACACGGACTCCGGGCATGATCACTGCCCTGGTCCCGATCCAGACATCATTTCCGATGATCGGAATGATGTTCTTTTTTTTCTCCTGTTTGATCATAGGCACGGAGATCTGGTCATATCCGTGCATGGAACTGAGGATGGTGACATGAGGGGCGATCATGACATAATCGCCGATCCGGGCCCCCTGAATAAAGGTGTGCTCGTTGATTTGGCACTCTTTTCCTATGAATATGTTCGAAAAATCGGCAATGTATACCTTGTTCTGAAATTTTGAATGTCTGCATGGAAATGCTATTTTTATAATATGGCAGATGTAAAATTTTCTGATTGTATTGAAGAGTGGGCAGAAACGAGAGTGCGGTATATTATATATAAATAAATAATAAATAATCAATTTGATTATATGTTTGCATCTATTGATTATTTTTTTCATTATTAAATATGTTGTTAATTTTTATGTGGATTTATGCTGCAAAATTATTTTTAAGAGATATATTTTTTTTAGAAAGTGTTTTTTCTATTATTTTTTTATAGCTTTGTATGATTGATTTTTGAGAAAATAAATAAAATGTGCCATGTTCGATATGTCGTGAAAGGGTCTGCTTGTATTTGAGCTGATTGTCGACCAGCTCAACCATAGCTTTGCATATGCTTCCGGTGGAGCCTGGGGGAACCTTCTTGATGAAGTCGTAGTCGTCGAAGTATCCGTCTATGGCTGTCTTGCGGGAGTGCAGGGCCGGTATCCCGGCGAGCAGGGATTCGATGTAGACCATACCGAATGTCTCGGGATAGCTCGGGCGGACAAACGCAATGTAGTCAGCGAGGTTGCGGATGAAATTTTCGTTGGAGGTGATGGGTTGGAAGCGTACCTTGCCGGCCGGCAGCGGGGAGTCTGCCAGAGAACGAATCCTGTTCGGCACGAGTGACGGGGTGGTATAGATATCCAGGCCGTACCGGTCGTAGCCGGGGATCTGCAGAAGTTTTCGAAATCCACGCAGCAGGGCCTCAATGTTTTTTGCCCGGTGATTTTTGGCCTTGTAGTTGACCGTGGTCACGAAACGATCGGAGATGCGCGGTTCCGATCGTGGATGGCTTTGGGTGATATTGGGCAAAAATGAGGTGGAGGGGAGGGGGCGCCCCAATAGTTTCTGGAACGGTTTGCAGGTCCACGGAGCAAGGAAGAAAAAATGGGAAGCGGTTCCGGCCACATCCTGATACTGCCGCCGGTAGTGGGGTTTGGCCCGCAGGATGGTCAGGTCGGTGTGGCCGCGAACCGTGATCAGCAGGGGCTTTCCGAATTTTCTGGACATGTGAGCGCCGATCACCCCTTCGATGGAGAATTTGTGGGCATGGATGATGTCGAAGTCGAAATCCACAAGGGCACAGAGCCTGTCGCATATCCGCTTCAGTCCCTGGTGCATGAATATGCCCAGAGGGGGAGCGCAGTAGTTGATGGAGAAAAGGTTGTCGGTTTTTTCCCAGTAAAAAGGGCGGCTGCTTCTGTTCAGGGAGAGGACGGTATGGCGCAACCCGTTGGATTTCGAGATGAGATTGGCTACGGCCCGGGTCTTTTCGACCCGAACCGTATCCGGATAGTCGCATGAGATGTGCAGGACGTGAACAGGGGTCATTGTTCGATCACCTCGAGTCCTTCGACCTTGGGCGGTTCCATTGAGCCGCCGGAAAACTCGTAGGCCCCGATGGACCATGGTCCGGAAGCCGGCCTGAGAGTGCCCGTGACGTCGGAGGTGATAAATCCGAGTGATGACAGATTGCGTCCCGCTCCGGCGACCAGGCTCTCGGCCCCGGGGTACAGTCGGTCGTTTATGTCCAGTTTCGGGTCGCTGAAAACCCCGTTGGTGTCGGCTCCCAGTCCCTGCCACTGGGGCATGGTCAGGTTGCTGTCACGATATCGAACCACCGTGGTCCTGCCTTGGTTGTAGAGGATGTTGTTGTCTATGTTTGTGAAATCTCTGATGGTTACTCCGGAACCAAACCATATCACGTAATATCCACCCGTACTCATGATGATGTTGTTGATGATCTGGGAGTACGGATCATCGGAGTAGAGAAGGTTGGACTGACCGCCCAGTACGATATTGTTGTAAAATCCGACGGTACCTGGACTCCCGTCTGTATTTCTGAATTTAAGAAGACTGGATGTCGTGTACATACCCTTGCATATATTGTTGTATATTCTGGTCATTCCTGAAGAGTTGGAAACGAATAGTCCCTGGGCATTCGCTCCTTTCTGGTTGTCCTGCTCAACGTAGTTTGATCTGAGTGTTGTTTCAGTATCTCTGAAGCACTGAACAGCATCGCAGTGCTGAACCTCATTTGTGTTTCTGATGATAATGGTGTTTTTTTCATATATATTGTCTATGCTGTACTGGCTGTAAATGCCATCTGTCTGGCCTGTGCAGTATTTTGCAGGAGTCGTGATGGAATTGTTGCGAATTACGCAGTCACGATTTGCAGAAGAACCTCCGGGATATCCATTGAGATGAACACCGCCATGAGTCTTTTCCACCTCGATGGAGCATTGCTCGATGATCGTCCCCAAAGTGGAGCGCAGGTAGATTTCCCCCTTTCCCCCGCTGTCCACGGCATGGCGCAGAGAAAGGCCTCGAATGGTGACATAGTCCTTGTTGTCTATGTATACCCCGCTTCCCCGGGAGTACTCCCCGTCGATGATCACTTCTCCGGAGTGTCCCTGCTCCGTGGAACGGGCAATGGTGATTCGGGCGGATGCGGTACCTGAAGCACCGACGATTAATCTTTCGCGATATGTTCTGGATGTTGGGCCGCCACTGATGTAAATGGTATCTCCCGGACTGATTCTGGACCAGGCAATAGCTGAAAAACTTTTCCAGGCATCGGCCATGGTTGTGCCGCTGCCGGACCCTGTGCTCTGGTTGTCCACGTAGTAGTCTGTCGCCATGGATGAGGCGGCATGGCCGACGCTCAATACAAGAACGATGAGGATCGGGATACAATGCCTTGCGATGTTCATCGAACTCCTCCGGTGTTGGGGTTACAGTCGCTCGTACAGCCAGTCGGGAACATGAAAACGTTTTTTGTTCAGCACGATTCCAATGAGATTTCCTCCCTGGCGCTCGATATATTCCTTGGAGCGTCGTACGATTTGATGTTTGGTCTTTTCGGCCTCCACGACCAGGACCACGGCCCCGGCCAGGGGAAAAAAGGGATTGGTCTCGTTGTGTTCCAGTGCCGGCGAATCAATAATGACCAGGTCATAATTCTGCCGGAGTCGATCCAGTGCGGTGCTGTTTCCGTTTTTCCCGGAATAGATTCTGGCCACGTCCGTATTGGTCATTCTGGTCAGGTGCAGGTCGGTCTCTTCCGATGTGTGGATCTGCTGCGGCACCGGAAGGTCGGTTTGTTCCCGAGGAATATCCATTCTGGCCGCATCGGCAAAATGGCTGCACTGGGAGTTGCCGATGCCGTCCATGTTGACGAGCAGCACTGAACGATCGAAATTCCGCACTGCCGTTCTGGCCAGTTCACGGGCCACGGTGGAGGTTCCTTCCCCGGAACGGGATCCCACGAGCTGCACGACGTTGTTGCTTTTTCCGGCTTCCAGAAGCCTTTCGATACGAAACAGCATTCCGGAGTATATTCCCTGGAGATCCCGAGTCTGTTTCCCGGAGCCGCCCGCCACCGTCACAGGATGGAGCACCTCGTATTTACGGATCGATTTCCCGGTGTCCCCATGCCCGCTCCCGGCCGATCCATGGGGGTGCAGTCCTGCTTTTTTCTTTTCGAGTCGTTCCAATGCTTCATATATCCTGGTCATGACAATCTCCTGTCAGGTCATTGCCCGTGTTCGGGAAAGCGAAGGACATCTCCCTCATAGATGAGATCGGGATCCTTGATCTGCGGATTGGCGTTTTGGAGTCTGGACAAGGTCCGGTCCGTGGCCTCCCCGTATACTTCAAGACTCATTCTGGTCAGATAATCCCCCCTGCGAACCTTCCGGGTCACCCCGTTCTTCGAGGACGATGGGACTGAAGCAGGGGACGGCTGATCTCTGTTGTCTGTTCCTGCTGTTTTTTCCGCTAAAGAGCGGGAGGCGTTGTCCCTGACTGTCACGCCCCGGAGCGGCTCCGGCTGCCCGGGATTGTTTTGGGGGGAACCGGGGTGCGTTTTTTGATCCGCTGCGGCCGTACCCATTTTTTCGGCGTTTGCATGCGGAGAGGCCGGCAGGCCTGTGCCCGCGGATGGCGGATGCGAGGGAGGAGAAGGTGCGTGCATGGCGGGAGCGGAGGCACCTCTTTCCGGTGCACCGGATTCGGGTCGGGGCAGGATGGAGTGGATGGAATAGGCAGAGGCCACTCCGAGCAGAATGACTGCTGCGGCGGCCAGTCCGAAACCAAACCGGGAAAAGGCCGGCCCTGCCCGGCCGGAAAGATCCTGTACGATTTCCCGAACGATTTTTCGGGAGACCTGTTTTTGACCGTATCCTATACAGGCAATCAGGGCATTGGCACAAAGAATGTTTACGGTTCTCGGGGCTCCGTGCGCCTGGTGGACGATCTCCCGCAGGGCTGCAGATGAAAAGATCTGCGCGGCCTCACCTCCGGCCAGGTGTGTCCTGTGCTCGATGTACGCCAGTGTTTCGTCGGCAGTGAGCGGTCTGATCACGGCCCTGGTTGCTATGCGTTGCCTGAGCTGGCGCAGGGAATGTTTTTCGAGTATTTCATCCAGTTCCGGTTGTCCGATAAAGATGACCTGAAGCAGTTTTTCACGACTGGTTTCGAAATTGGAAAGCATGCGTAACTGTTCAAGGGTCCGCAGGGGGATGTTCTGCGCCTCGTCGATAAGCAGGACAACGGTTTGTCCTGCCTCGGCCCTGGCCAGGAGAGCGGATTGCACGGTGCGGTAAAGGTCTGAATCTTTTATCGGAACAGCGCCGAGTTCGCTGAGAATGGTCTGCAGCAGTGCGTTGAAGGTCAGGTCGGGGTTGAAGATATAGACCGGAAGAATTCGTTCCCGATCGCAGTTTGCCAGATAGTATCTGATGATGGTGGTTTTTCCGGTTCCCACCTCGCCGGTGAGAACGGCGAATCCGAGCCTGTTCTCGATACAGAACAGAAGGGAACCGATGGCCTCCTTGTGGCTCGGGCTCAGGAAAAGAAAGTCCGGGTCCGGAGAAACGGAAAAGGGGTCCCGTGTGAGATTGTAGTACTCAAGGTACATGCGTTCCCTGCCTTGATCACCCTTTCTGATTCGGGATTGTGGCCAGGACTTCGACGCCGATATTTTTTTCAACATCCGCTCCGTCCCGGAGTGAGTGGCTCATGGATTCGAAAACCAGGGCGCTGAGGGCGGCACCGACCAGGGCGATGATCAGACTGAGCAGAACTTCCAGTCCCTTTCTCGGGTTGACCGGGGTTGTCCCGAAGGTCGGTTTCTGAACAATGCTTACATTGGCAACTTTGCTCCGGTCCATTTCCGCAGCCCGGACCGCCCGTTGCAGATTGTCCCGGTACTGTATGTATTCCTGCTGCAGTAACGTGATTTCCCGTTCCAGTTCCTTTTCTTCCAGCTCGTGGGTCAGAAGGACTTTCAATTTGTTGCGGCGGTCTGACAGTTCCCTGTCCAGATTTTGCTGCAGGGCCAGGTGAGAGTCCCGCTCGGACTGGGCTGACGCAAGTTCAATCTGCAGGGCCTGATACGTCTGATCTATGCCGGTGGTCACTTCAACGTTGGCACCGGCCAGCTCCCGGCTCAGGTATGCTTCCGAAGCGGTGATCTGCTCCCGGATTTCCTGCAAAGGACGGTGATTGTCCGGGTACCTGGCCGCGAGATCCATCTCCTGCATGCGCAGGTCCATGAGTTTGGATTTGATCCCCTCAATGACCGGATTCTGCCGTCCCGTGACCCGGGAGACTTCAATAATTCTGCTTTTGCCGCTTAATTCCTTTTTCAGGGAGGCGATTCTGGCTCTGCTCGAGTCGACCATTCCGGCCGCTTTGTCCCGCTCCGCCTGCATGGATTCGATTTGTTGCTGCAGGGAGCCTTTTTGATGTTCCACAGAAGTGATTCCGTACCTGGCCCGGAAGCTTTTCAGCTCCTGCTCTCTGGTTGCCAGAGTCTGCTCCAGCCTGTTGGCCTGTTCCTGGAAAAAAGTAGGAGAGGCCTGCGTCTTATGTACTTCTATATGGTGGTCGAGGAAGGTCTGCAGAAGCCGGTCCAGGATCAGACGTGATTTTTCCGGGCTGGCGTCCCGGTATGTCAGCTGGATGATGTTGCTTTGTTTTTCCGCGGCCACTGAAAAACCGTTCCGGACATGGGCCACTGCCCGGTCCCGCTCCGGGATATCCCTGCGCAGCCCAAGACGATGCAGAACCGTCTTAGCGCCGGATTTGATCGCACCGATAAAGGGTGAGGAAGGCTGGGATGCATCATTCCTGTCGGCGTCGATGATCCATTTCGGTCCGGCCTGGTCCACGACCTGTTCGATGATTCCCCGGCTGGTCAGGATGGAGATCTCGGAGTTCACTTCGCTTTCGCGGAGTTGATACAACGATACCGTGGGACCGGCCACGGACGGGTCCATAGAAACGTTTTCGCGGCCGAGCCGGATCAGGATCTTTGACTCTGATTTGAAAACCGGAACAGAGGTGGAGACATATCCAAGGGCTGCAATGAGAAGCAGGATAAATGTTGCGACAGCCGGTTTTTTGTTTCGAAACAGAATGAGAACAACATCTCGAAAAGACTTGTCCTTTTTTGTGAGACGGATGGTCGGATTTGGAGGAGAAGTTTTTGGCATGGTGCGTTCCCTGTGCTGTGTAAGCTGTGTTACTGGACCTGAATCATATCCTTGGCCTGGACATAAAACGGGTTGGCCCCGGACGGGCTTTCTCCTGTATAGTCCTGGATCTGCAAGGTGGTGGAGGATATCCTGTTACCGATGGTGCGGTAGATGACAATGGTATCCACAAACGGTTTGCTGAATCCTCCAGCAGCCATGACTGCTTCCAGGGCGGTCATCTGACCCTGCAGGGGCACCGGTCCCGGATTGCTGACGCTGCCCGTGACATAGACCTGCTGGGAAGCAAGCTCCCTGATAATGATCAGAATATCCGGATTCTTGATCTTTTCTTTATATTTTTGTTGCAGGAGCTGCTTGAGTTCATTGGTCGTCAACCCGGCGGCCCGGACATCCTTGATGAGTTGCAGGGAAATCTGGCCATCCGGTCTGATGCGTTGGGTTTCGTTCAGTTCCGGCCAGAGAAGGAATTTTACCTCGATCTCGTCGCCGGGGCCGAGAACGATTTCCGTGTCGTTCGGCCGGGGGGGGGTAAAGGGGTCGGACCCGTGCACAGTCGACCGGGGAGTGCAGGAGGCCACCATGGTCGGCAGGATGCACAAGAGGAGCACGGTTTTTAATAAACTGAAATGTAGTGATTTTTTCATAGCGATTGTCTCCATGCAGGGGGCCCTGTCCATGAGCGGAAGAAGGGAAATGATTCGCTCCTGTCCTGACACGGAAGGGGGTACACTCTGGTTACCGACGGGATTTCAACCTGTGATCGGGGCTAGCCGGTATCGAGGACAATGGCACGCAGGAGATTACGCACACATTACAATGCCGTGTTTGCATGCAATCGTACGGAGCCCCGGATCGGTAACATTCGGGAGGGAGTAAAAAAGGGGAAAAGCGAGGGGAAGGTGGGCGGTATTGAAACGGAATTCAGTTCTGCGGTGATTTTTGGCTGTTCCTGAGCAGATCGGCCAGCGTCATGGACCCCAGAGCGTCTTCCGCTCCGGTTGTCCACAGCTTTATGACCCCGTCCGCTTCTGCGAGAACGGGGGAGTGTCGGGTCTCGGCTGAGTGGAGGCGGCGAATCGCCCCCAGGATTTCGCGGATCGCAATCATTTCCAGGGGTCTGGCCGGAACAAAAGCAGTGCGGTCTTCCGGGCAGAGCTGGATGCGGTTCAGGATTTCGGCTCTGCTCAGGGCGTCCAGAACCGGGTCCAGCAGTTCTGTGGGGGTGTCCAGGGCTGTGCTCAGGTTTTCCCGGGAGAGGGGAGGGCGACCGGATTGGAAGCCGGACCCCACCAGCAGGACGCAGCCCAGGGCCAGGCGTTCGGCCTGTTCCGGAGCAGGTGGGGAAATCTGCCTGAAGGGACGCAGATGTTCCGGATGCTGGAGATAAAAGGCCACGCTTCCCCCCACAAGCACCACCAGCCAGCCGAGATACAGCCAGAGCATGAACAGGATCAGGATGGCGAATCCGGAGTAGATGGCGGTGTAGTTGGTCGATCCGACGATGAAGGAGGCAAAAATCCAGCTGAGAAGTTCCCAGAGCAGCCCGGCCGTCAACCCTCCGCAAAGAGCGTATTTGAGCCTGACCCGGGCATTGGGAAGGAATATATAGAGAAAGGAGAAAATCGTACTGAGCAGGACAAGGGGAACCAGGCGTCCGGCCCAGTTGAGCAGAAACAGACTCCCGGTCTTCTGGAGAAGCGTGTGGGTCAGGGAGGAACCCAGCACACTTCCGGTTACGCTCAGGGCGGCAAAGGCCAGAACCGGGCCGACCAGGACCACGCTCAGATAGTCACTGAATTTTCTGGCCACCCCCCGGGAAGCGGGGATGTGCCAGATGGAATTGAATGCTCGCTCAATCTTTTGGATCAAAGAAATGACAGTCAGAAAGAGAAAGGCCAGCCCCACCGAGCCGAGCACGCCCACTTTGACATTGTCCACAAAGGCCAGCAGCCGTTCGGTCAGTTCCGCCCCCTTGGGGCCGAGGGGAGCGAGGAGGTTCAGGAGCATGGGTTCAAGCTGGTTGTGTACCCCGAACCCCTTGAGTACGGAAAAGCTGAGGGCCAGAAGCGGAACCAGAGAGAGCAGGGTGGTGTACACCAGGCTCATGGCCCGCAGGGCCAGCTCCTCGTCCAGCAGGTCCCGGACAAGGACGAACAGGGTCCGGGCCGGTCGCAGGATCCGGGCGGGAAGAGGGGAGGAAGATCCGGGCCACAGCAGGGCCCGGATCTTTTCTCCGATGGAGAAGGTTCGGGGCATGGTCTAGAAGAGTCCCTTAAGCAGCTTTCCGGGTTCCAGGCCTTCGGGGATTCTTTTTTTGAGGTCATCGCCCATTTGTTTCTCCAGCTCCTCCACCCCCTTCTGTACCGCGCTCTCTTTGAGCAGGGCGGCCATGTCCAGGCCGAATTTCGGATCGGCAAAGGACCCGGTGATCCGGATGGGCACGGTCAGGCCGACCAGTTCGGACAGGGGTTCCCCTTGCTGCCCCTTGAGGCTTTTTACCACCGTGGTCCTGAGCAGGTAGTCGATCTGTTCTCCGGGCAGGTCGACCTGTCCTGCTCCGCCCACCCGCATCAGGGGGGACATCATCAGCAGGTCCCGGTTGTCCACGGTCCCTTTGGTGATGGTCGCTGTTCCGGTCAGGGAGGAGAAGTCGGTCTCGTTTACCTCACCCGGGTCCGGGCTGCCCCCTTTGACCCGGGTTACGGCGTCCCTGAGCATCTTGGGGATATTGATCCCTTTGATGGATCCGTTTTCAAATCCAAAGGACAGGGTACCGGACAGGTTGGCTTTCATGTCATCGGGAGTCAGGCCGGTCGTGGTCAGGGTGGCCGAACTGCGGGTGGTGCCGGTCAGGGTGTCCTTGCCGGTCATGTCCCTGAGCAGCGGGCCGAACTGCATGCCGGTCAGGTTTTCCGTGATGGTCACGGCCGGAGCCTTGCCCCGGACATCAAGGACCGTGGTTCCCTTGAAGTCCCCTTGGTACAGAGAGGTGCTGAGGGGATCCAGGGTGATCAGGCCGTTTTGGGCTGTAATGTTCAGCAGGAGCTCGGACAGGTTCAGGTTGTTTATCTTGAGTTTGCCGAGCTCGAGTCTGCCCTTGAGATCGAGGGTTCTGAGCTGGTCCACCGGAAGCGGGATGCCGGCCGGGGTTGCGTTCTGTTTGGAAGCGGCTTTGCCCTCGCCGGAGGTTTCGGCGTCTGGTTCGGAGCCTTTGGTGCTTTCGGCACCGGGGGGCAGGTACCGGTCCACGTCGATGGTGTCGCCGGAAAAGGTGAAGGAGATGGCCGGGCGGGCAAAATGACGTACCGAGCCTGAGCCGGTGAAGGTGGTCTCGTCCAGATTCAGGTTCAGCTCGGTCAGTTCGGCAGCGTCCGGAGTGGCTGCGAAGGCCAGGTTTGCCCGGGCCGAAGTCAGGACCGCGGGATCGGATGTGACCGGGACGGATTGCCCCAGCGCCGTGAGCAGCGCCCTGGGGCTGAACTCTGCCAGGTCCAGGGTGCCGTTGAAGGTGGGGGAGGAGAGGATGGATGTGCCGGATACGTGTCCGGTCAGGTCCAGATCATAGGCCCGCACGGTCATTTCGGTCAGGTCCAGAGTCTCCCGGTTCAGGTCCGCTTTGGCGGTGCCTGCGGCAGCCAGATCGATCCGGCCCCCGGGGAAGGTGTCGCCCGTCCCGGACAGGGTCAGGTTCATGTCCGAGAATGCATATGTCGCACCCTCCGGATCAAGAGTGGCCTTGCCGGACAGATCCACCCCGGCAGCAAGGGATGGTCGGGTGTTTTTGATGTCAAAGCCCACGGTGACCGCAAAAGGGGTGTTCAGGGCGATCTGGGACACGGACATGCCGATGTTTTCCAGAGCGGCCCGGTTGCCCGTGGTTCCATCCCGAAAAGAGAGGCTGCCGTTGGTGATGCGCACGCCGTCCACGGCCAGGGCGGCAATTTTGACTCCGGCATTACCGGGCCCGGAGTCCGTTTCCTCGGGGCCGGAAGGGGGCGTGTCCGGTTTGCCCGATTTTTGGGACAGGTCGTCCCAGTTGGAGGAGCCGTTTTCCAGTCGCTCGAGGTTGATCCGCATCCCGTCCAGGACCACGGTCCCGACTTCGACTCGTTTTTGCAGCAGCGGCATGATGTTGATCCGGAGTTCGGCCCTGCCGATACGGGCGAAAACCGGTTCGGAAAAACCGGGCGCATTGCCCAGACTGACATCGTTCAGTTCCAGGCCGAGCCAGGGAAAGACGGTCAGCCCGATTTTTCCGCCGATGTTCAACTCCCGTCCGGTCTGGTCCTGGACCGCGGCTGCGATTTCCGGCTTGTAGTCATTGGGGTCGATGAAGACCACTGCAGCGGTCAGTCCCGCTCCCACGAGAATGACCAGCGAAAACACGATTCCCAGAAAAATCTTCACGACACGCATGGAAACCTCCTTGGCAGCATCAGCTGCATTGTCCTGTCTGAAAATGTCGGTTCCGCTGCGACGAAGGAGCACTCTCCTTTTCAGTCTGTAACGGGCACCTGAATAATGACAATGTGATGACCGCTATTTCACGGTTGGGGCCGCCGGTGGTCCTGCAGGCGGATCTCTTCTTTGCCCGGTCAACAGCCTGCCCAGAAAACCGAAAATCTTTTTCACCCCCCGCCACAGTTTGGGCAGCAGCCAGACCATGAGCAGCAGGAACAGACCGATCAGGACCAAAAACAGGATCGGGTGGTTAAGAGCGGTCCACAGCCCGGCCAGAACGGCCACGTCCTCGGTCAGGGAGGCGATCCAGTTGGTGACCGGCTCCGGCGAGGTGTTGATAAGCACCCGGGTGCCGGATTTGGCTGCGTGGCTCGTGGCGGCGACAGTACCCCCGACAAGTCCCGCGGCCAGGGAAACCGACGGGTCGATGCCGCCGGCCGCTCCGGCGGCCAGCACCGCTCCGGCAGGAATGCGGATGAAGGTGTGCAGGGTGTCCCATCCCGTATCCACGCCGGGCACTTTGTCGGCAAAGAATTCAATGCAGTACATGATCCCGGCCGCCCCGATCACGGCCGGGTGGGCCAGGACCTGCAGGTCCGCCGGCAGGGCCAGGCTTCCGGATGTGCCGAGAATGCCGAGCATGAGAACGGCCGCGTACAGATTGATGCCGCTGGCCCAGGCCACGCCCATGGTCAGGGCGATGATGGAGGTCACGTTTTGAAGCTGGTCCATGAACCCTTGTTCCCGGATAAGAGTGTAAAAGATATACCACTTAACCGGACTGCCCGGGGACAAGTCAAGAGTTGTTCCGGACTTTCGGTGTTCTTTACTTCCTTAAGGAATGTGAATACCTCGGGCAGGGACCGAACCGTACCGCCGGATCATTGTGACCGGCCCGGGTGAATCGTTTTTTAAAATGTCCATGGACAACAATTTCATGCAGAAAATACTTATTGTCGAAGACAGCAGAATGTTCGGGTACGTGCTCAAGGAATCCATTGAGCAGCGCACCCCCTATCAGGTGGATGTGGCCCGAAGTCTTAGGGAGGCCCGGTCTCTGCTGGAGTCGGGGCCGGATTCCTACTTTCTGGCCCTGGCCGATCTGGATCTGCCCGATGCCCCTGATTTCGAGATCATCGATCTGCTGCATCAGGCCGGTATTTCAAGCATCGCCATCACCGGAAAGTTTGGAGAAGAGATTCGGGAACGTGTCCTTTCAAAAAACGTGGTCGACTACGTGCTCAAGGACAGTGTGCGCAATATCGACGCCGTGGTTGAACTGGTGGAGCGGCTGCACAGGAATCGGTCCATCAAGGTTCTGGTCGTGGACGACTCTGAAACCATGCGGGAGGTGCTGGCCTCGAGTCTCTCCCTGCATAAGTTTCAGGTCGTGCAGGCCTGTAACGGTGTCGTGGCTATGGAACTGCTTAAGGATCATGCCGAGATCCAGGTGGTCATTGTGGATTACGCCATGCCGGAAATGGACGGAGCCGAGCTGACCCGTCGGATCCGCCGGATTTACTCCAGCGACGAGCTGGCGATCATCGGAATTTCCGGGACCTCCCAGCACGCCCTGTCCGCCCGGTTCCTGAAGAACGGGGCCAACGATTTTCTGGTCAAACCCTTTTCCGACGAAGAGCTGTACTGCCGGGTTGTTCAGAACGTGGTCACTCTCGAAGGGATCCGCAGGCTCAAGAGACTGAACGAAGTCAAAAACAAGTTTCTGGGAATGGCCGCGCACGACCTGCGCAATCCGATCTCGGCCATTCAGGGATTCAGCAGTCTCATTCTCGAGGATGAGGAAGTGCCGCTGCCGGAAGAGCATAGGGAATTCGTGGAAATGATCCGCGAAGCGAGCCAGGGGATGCTGGAACTGGTCAATGACCTTCTGGATGTGTCCGTCATCGAACAGGGGCGGCTCGATGTGGTCCGGTCTCTTGGAGATCTCCGGACCCTGGTTCGGGAGCGGGTTCGTATTTCGCGGGTTCTGGCCGCCAAAAAGGAGATTGAGATCGTCGAGGAGCTGACAGCCGAGTCCACGGCTGTTTTTGATTCCAGCCGTATGGTCCAGGTGGTGGACAACCTGCTTTCCAACGCCATCAAATTTTCGTCTCCCGGGTCTACGGTCACGGTTTTTCTGGACCGGGAGGGGCGGGATCTGGTCCTGCGGGTTCAGGATCAGGGACCGGGCATTTCCCGTGACGAGCAGGCGCTGCTTTTCGGGGAATTTCAGAAGCTCTCCGCCCGACCCACAGCCGGAGAGCGATCCACCGGGCTGGGGCTGGCTATTGTCAAAAAGGTGGTGTTGGCCCATTCCGGGAACCTGGAGGTGGACAGTGAACCGGGACGCGGGTCCGTGTTCTGTGTCCGGATTCCGGTTCAGGGGAAAGCCGGATGAAGATCAGCGAGAATGCCCGGACCCTGTTCGTGGAAGAGTCCAGAGAGCATCTCCAGGACATCGAGAATGTGCTGCTGGCCATGGAACAGTCCGGGGCCGAGGAATCGGGCGGATATGTGGACCAGGCTTTTCGGGCTGCTCACTCCATCAAGGGCGGAGCAGGATTTCTGGGGCATGAGCGGGTCAGGGAGGTGGCCCATGCCGTGGAAGATACCCTGGAGTCCATGCGCGGCAATGTTTTTTTTCCGGACCGTCAAGGGTTCGATGTTCTTTTGCGCGCATTCGATACCCTGGGGCGCTTTCTGGATGATCTTGCGGGAAGCGAGGATGAAGACTGCGGGGAACTTCTCGACGAACTGTCGGCCCTGCCCGAGAGGATGTCCGGGGCGCAGATTGAGCCGGGCCCGGGTGCACCGGTCTTTGTGACCGGCCCGGAACAGGACGGAGTTCCGCCTGCGCAGGGTGATGCTTCCTCTGCGGAATCCTCCCCTGCCCCTGACTCGGTCCGGGTGCCTGTTGCGGTACTGGACAGGCTGATGAATCTGGCCGGAGAACTGGTGTTGGGGCGCAATCGTCTTGATCAGGTGGTGTCCGGGAGCAGCGGCCGTGAGGCGGCTGATGCCGTGCAGCAGGTTTCCCGGGTGGCGGCGGAGCTGCAGGATGAGGTCATGGCGGCCAGAATGCAGCCACTGGGGCGGATTCTGCAACGGTTTCCCCGGCAGGTGCGGGACCTGGCCGGCCAGCTCGACAAGGAGATCGAGCTGACCATGCACGGCCTGGATGTCGGCCTGGACAAAGGGCTTCTGGATCGTCTTGTGGAACCGCTGAGCCATCTGGTTCGCAACGCGGCGGATCATGGAATAGAGCCGGTGGCGGAACGGGCCCGACTCGGAAAGCCGCCTCGCGGCAGGATGGAACTGCGGGCCTGGCACGGTGCCGGGCTGGTTCATGTGGAGCTGCGGGATGACGGGCGGGGCATGGATCGGAGCCTGCTCGTGGACCGGGCCGTGCGTCGGGGGGTGCTCAGCGCCGAAGAGATACAGGGGCTGGATTCCCGGGAGCAGCTCAATCTGGCCATGCTGCCCGGTGTGAGCTGTGCCGGCGAGGTGACCGACCTTTCGGGGCGCGGCGTGGGCATGGATGTGGTCAAGACCCTGCTCGATGAGGTCGGGGGGCGGATCGACCTGTGGAGCGAGTCCGGACAGGGGACCCGGGTGCGGATGAGTTTTCCTCCCACACTGGTGGTCATGCCCTGTGTCCTGGTCCGGGCCGGGGGAGGGCGATACGCTCTGCCCCAGAGTGTTGTCTGCGAACTCATGCGTATAGCGCCGCAGGATTTTCTCCGGGATGTGGGCCGGGCCGGACAGGCTGCCATGCTCCATGTCCGGGGTGATGCGGTTCCGGTTTCCGACCTTGCCCGCCTTCTGGAGCTGTCCGAGGGGGAAGATGATGTCCGAAATGCCGGGAGCCGGGAAGGCCACGTCCATGTAGTCGTGATCCGGGTCGGTGCGGTCCGTCACGCCCTGGTGGTGGACGGTACCGAAGATGTCCTTGATGCGGTGACCCGGCCCCTTGACCGGTGGCTGCGCGGTTGCCCGGCATATTCCGGCGTGACCCTGCTGAACGATGGAGCTCCGGCCCTGATTCTGGATGTGTCCGGCCTGCTGCATCTGGCCGGTGTCGAACTGAATCCCGCCCGGGAATTCGAGGCGGATCGGGAACTCCGCGCACCTCTTCCCCAAAAGGACAGCGGGTCTTTGCTGTTCTGCAACGCCCCGGGCGAATTTTTTCTGCTTCCCCTGCATCAGGTGGACCGGGTGGAACGGATTTCTGCTGCGGATATCGTCCTTGTCGGGGGACACAAGGTGATCAGGTTCCGGGACCGGACCGTGCCGGTCTTCGCCCTGGAGGAAGTGCTCCGTGTCGGGGTGCTCGAGGATGGGCGCAACCTGGTCTGCATTCTGGTCTCCGGAGCGGGCCCCTCCTTCGGGCTTCTTGCCGCCCAGCCTGTGCAGACACTGGAAGAGGACGTGGTGCTGGACCGGGGCGGGACCACCCAGCCCGGTGTGCGCGGGACCTGCCCGGTGCCGGGCGGGACCGCTTCGGTTCTGGATCTGGACTCGTTGCAGTCTCTGTTTGGGAACGGGGAGTACGCCGTTGCGCCGGAGGTGGTTGTCGAGGAGGCCACGGGCAGGATCGTTCTGGTCGTGGACGACTCGGAGTTTTTTCGGATGCGTATCGGCGAGGTGCTGCAGGAGCAGGGGGTGCGGACAGTCATGGCATCCCACGGGCGTGAGGCCTGGGAGTATCTGGACCGGCACGGAGACCGGGTGGGACTGATCGTCACCGACCTGGAAATGCCGGTCATGGACGGATTCCAGCTGACCCAAAGGATCAGGGACGATGCCCGCTTCACATCTTTGGGTATCGTGGCCCTCAGCTCTCTGGCCGATCCCACGGACATGGAGGCGGCCACCTCGGCCGGGGTGGATGCGTATCTGGTCAAGCTTGATGAGCAAGAGCTGGTCGCAGCGGTTTTGACGAGAATGGAAAAGTGAACTCGGGACATCGTGTATATATTCGGGAGGACAGAGTGTTCAAGAGCATGAAAATGAAAACCAAGATCGGCCTCGGGTTCGGGTGCCTGGTTTTGACAATGGCCCTGGTCGGCGGGCTGGCTTTGTGGAAAATGCAGCGGGTGGCCGATGATGTGGCCCGGCTGCAGGTCAAAGAATTGCCTGAATCGGAATACTTTTCCCGGGCCAAGGGAGAATTTCTCGACTCCAGGATGGCTGTCCTGCATGCCTTCAGGACGGCAACCGAAGCCGATATGGAGTTGGCCAGAACCAAGCTGGAAACGGTCCGGGAAACACTCCGGGATCTGGAGGAACACGGGGAAGAGGCAGCGTTTCGGGACGAACGGCTGTTGAACACGGTCCGTACCCTCAACATCCAGGTGAAGCGGTATCGCGCTGACCTTGAGGGACTGTGGCGGGCCAGCGGCTATGGGAGCGCTGTGTCGCAGGGATCCGAGGAAAACGGTGCGGAATTGGTTGAGGTCGGACTTTCCGAGGCCAGGCAGCGGGGTATTCAGATTTTTAAGGAGATCTCGCTGGAAGAAGAGCGCTACCGGCTGGCTGTGGAAGCCGAAGTGAGCCATATAGCCGACTCGGCTTCCGCGTCGAGCCTCATCCTTCTGCTCGGGCTGGGAGCCGCCCTGGTGATCGCAGCGATTTTCAGTACCGTCCTGCCGGCGTTGATCATTCGTCCGGTGGGAGAAGGGGTGGCCTTTGCCGGGCGGCTGGCCAAGGGGGACCTGACCTCCAGACTGTCCACGGATCGGCAGGACGAGATGGGGGTCCTGGCCGGATCCCTGAACGGCATGGTGGATCAGCTCAATTCCATGATTAAAGATATTCAGGAAGGGGTGGCGGCCCTGGTCGAGTCCTCGAGCGGGTTGCGCAGTGTGGCCGATGAGATGGCTTCGGGCGCCGAAGGGACCGTGCACCGCTCGGAGGCTGTTGCCGCGGCATCCGAAGAGATGAGTTCGAACATGGGGTCCGTGGCCGCGGCCATGGAGCAGGCCGCGAGCAATGTGAATGTTGTGGCCTCGGCTGCCGAGGAGATGTCGAACACCATTGCTGAAATCGCCCGCAGTGCGGATCAGGCCCGCAGGGTGACCGGGAATTCAGTGACCGTGGCTGCGGCTGCAGCGAACCGGTTCAATGAACTGGACAGTGCGGCCCGGGAGATCGGAGAGGTTACGGAGACCATTTCCGAAATTTCGGCCCAGACCAACCTGCTGGCCTTGAATGCGACCATCGAAGCTGCCCGGGCCGGTGAGGCTGGAAAGGGATTTGCCGTGGTGGCCGGCGAGATCAAAGGACTGGCGCAGCAGACCGCCGCGGCCACGGCCGAGATCGCCCGCAAGATCCGGGGCATTCAGGAGGTCGCCGAGGGCGCTGTGGGCGGCATCGGGGAGATTTCCGGGAATATCGGGCAGATCGATGAGATGGTCTCCTCCATTGCCGTGGCCGTGGAACAGCAGAGCGCCACCACGCGGGAGATTGCCGAAAATATCCAGCAGGCTTCCGGGGGAATTCGGGAAGTGACCGAGAATGCGGCCCAAAGTTCGACGGTTTCCAGGGAAATAGCCCGGGATATTACCGAAGTGAGCGGGTCTGCCGGAAACATGCTCCGCAACAGCGTGCAGGTCAAAAAAGAGGCTGACGATCTGGCCGAACTGGCAGAAAGGCTGCGTACTCAGGGTGAATGTTTCCAGATCGGGTAGAACCTGTGGACAGGAGAGAAATCGTGAATCTGGATAACCAACGCAGGGCGCGGCTGCTGACCATGCGGGTCGGGGAAGCCCGGGTCGCCGTAAACGTGAGCCGGGTTCGGGAAGTGCTCCGGGCGACTGATCTTGTGCCCGTGCCCCTGGTCCCTGCCCCGGTGTGCGGGATCGTGAACCTGCGCGGGAACGTGGTGACCGTTCTGGATTTCGGAGCCCTGGTCGGTTCCCGTGAAGAGTGCTCCGGGAACCGAATCGTGCTTGTCCGTGACGGCCGGGAGGAGGTCGGTATTCTGGTTGACGAGGTGTATGATGTCCGGGAGATCGACCAGGAGGATGTATTCGCACTGGACAGAGAGGATGCAGGTCTGAACTCCGCTGTGCTTTCGGGCGGATTTTATCATCAGGGGATCCTGTATGCGGTTATCGATCTGGAAGAAATTATGGGAAGAGAGATAAAACCGTGAGCCGGAGCACGATCAGGGTCGTTGTCGTGGATGACTCCCTGCTGTTTCGTACCGTGTGCGCGCAGGTACTGGAAACCCTGCCGGGGGTGGAGGTTGTGGCCACCGCCTCGTGCGGCAGGCAGGCTCTGGAACGGATTCGCCGTGTGCGGCCCCATCTGGTCGCCCTGGACATTCACATGGCGGATATGACCGGAGTGGAGGTGCTGCAGAAGATCCGCGAGGAAGGACTTCCCGTGGAGTGCGTTATGATCAGCGGTACCTCCTCCCGAGAGAGCCGGGTCACCATGCGGGCCCTGGAGCTGGGGGCCCTTGATTTTATTGCCAAGACCGGGGGCCGGGAGGGGCACGTTGTCTCTTCGGCAATGATCGGGGATCTGGCGAAAGTGGTTTCCGTGGTCCGGGAGCGGATGCTTTGCCGGGAGGCAGTCGTGTCGTCGGGGATTCACGCGGTTCGGGCTCCCCGGCCCCGATATCCCTCCCGGGTGGTGGGGATCGGGATCTCTACCGGAGGGCCGCGGGCTCTGGCCGAGTTGCTGCCCGGTCTGCCCGCGGATCTGCCGGTTCCGGTGCTCGTGGTTCAGCACATGCCGGAGCATTTTACACGGTCCCTGGCCGAGAGACTGGATGCCGGATCTCCCCTCACGGTTCGAGAGGGGCGGGACGGGGAACCGGTCTGCCCCGGGAAAGTCTTTATCGCTCCGGGTGGCAGACAGATGGGAGTCGAGAGGTGCAACGGAGAGGTCCTGCTTCGGATTCTTGATGCTCCTGCGGAAAACAACTGCCGCCCGTCTGCGGATTATCTGTTCCGATCTCTGATTCCGGTTTACGGCGCGGCGATCACCGGGGTGATCATGACCGGCATGGGGCGTGACGGGAGCGCCGGGCTCGACCTGGTGCGCGGCGCGGGGGGCACTGTGCTGGCCCAGAGTGCCGAGTCCTGCACGGTCTTTGGCATGCCGGCCCGTGTCATCGAGGCCGGTCTGGCCCACGGCATAGTGCCGCTTCAGGAACTTGGGGCGGAAATCATGCGCACGGTTCGGCCATGATCAAACTTACGGGTGATGAATTTTCCCGCCTCAGCCGTGCGGTGCACCGGCTCTCGGGCATTGAAACCGGTTCGGGCAAGGAGTACCTTTTCGAGACCAGACTTCAGGATGTGCTGCGTGAAGAAGGCTTCGTCTCATTTACGGAGCTGTGCGATGCGCTGTCCCGCGGCCATGACCCCGCTCTGCAGGAAAAAATCATCAGCGCCGTGTCCACCAAGGAGACCCATTTCTTTCGTGATCGGTCCTGGTTTGATCTGTTGCGGTTCAAGGTTTTCCCGGATCTGATCGACGCGCGAAGGCGCCACTGCTCCGGCTCCCGGTTCCCGATAACCATCTGGAGCGCGGGATGCTCCACCGGTCAGGAGGTATACAGCGTTCTCATGGCTTTCCTGGAGACGGTCGGGGACGGCAGCGGGCTGCGGGTCAGGGTTCTGGGCAGCGACATCTCAGGCCAGGCTGTGGCCCGGGCCAGTTATGGGGAGTACTCCGCATTCGAGGTCGGGCGGGGCCTTGATTCCTTTCGACGGGACAGGTATTTTCATAAAACCGGGTCCGGCTGGAGGGTTCGGGACGAGATTCGGGCCATGGCCACCTTTTCCAGGAGTAATCTGCTTTCCGGAAACACCCCGGCAGGTCCGTTCGACATCGTTTTGTGTCGCAATGTGGGTATCTACTTTTCGCGCACCGACCGGGGTCGCCTTTTTGAGGGAGTGATCTCGCGTCTGAGGCCGGGCGGCGTGCTGCTGCTCGGGGCCTCGGAGTCCCTTGAAAACGCCGAGGCGATCGGGATGAATGCTCTGCGGCATCTTAATGCCCATTACTACAGATCCGTCGGTACGGAGCCGGAGGCCGTTTCGGCCCGGGTTCCGGTCGCTCCCGGGCCTAAAACATCTTCGGTGCCGCCCATGGAAAAAACAGAATCCCGGGCGGCATTCAGGTCGGAGCGGATCGTAGCGGGTGGGGATGCTGCGCTCCCGGAGAAGAACAGAGAGCGGCCGACTGTGGATGTTTCCGCTGCTGCGGCAAAGGATTCCGGTGCAGAATGCGGGGTTCTGGCTTCGCTGCGGGGCGCGGAAAAATCCGGTCTTCTGGACCGGCTTCGTCCGGAGTCCCGTCCCGGTCTGCTGCAGGCCATACGAAAAGAGGGATGAGCAGAATCCGGCACATGGCAGGCGGTTTTGTGCAGAAAAATTGCACGTCCCATCGGCCCGGTCAGAGGACACTCCTCCCGGGCCGGGTCCCGGCAGTTTCTGTTTCTTTTCTGGAACGGTTTATGCTTTATGCTGGAAATGAAATTTCAAGGAGGGTTCACGATGATCAAAAAATGTACATCTTTGCTGGTTCTTTTTATGGTGTTTGTCTGGACTGCCCCTGCAGGAGCGGCTTTCGGCCTGCCCGACTTCACGGATCTTGCCCGGGATGCAGGCAAAGCCGTGGTGAATATCAGCACGGTCAAGCATTCCGAAGGGCCGAGCAATCAGGATTTTCGACGTTTTTTCGGGGATCAGAAAGAGGGGCCGCTCGGCGACTTTTTCGAGCAGTTTGAACGTTTTTTCGGGGACCGAATGCAGCCGAGGGAGCAGCGGTCGCTGGGCTCCGGGTTCATCATTTCCGAAGACGGATATATTGTTACCAACAACCATGTCATCGAGGGAGCCGACGAGGTCAGGGTAAACCTTCAGGGGGGCAACGGAGCCGGTGATTCTTTTGAGGCCGAGCTTGTCGGCGCAGACAAGGAGACCGACCTGGCCCTGCTCAAGATCGTGGCCGAAGAAAAACTTCCGGTGCTCCGATTCGGAGATTCCGAAGAGCTTGAAGTCGGACAGTGGGTGATGGCCATCGGTAACCCCTTTGGCCTGGATCATACCGTAACGGCCGGAATTATCAGCGCCAAGGGGCGGACCATCGGAGCCGGCCCGTACGACAACTTTCTGCAGACCGACGCCTCCATCAACCCCGGGAACAGCGGGGGACCTCTTTTGAATCTTGATGGCGAGGTGATTGGAATCAATACGGCCATCATCGCCACCGGGCAGGGGATCGGTTTTGCCATCCCAAGTTCCATGGCCAAAGAGGTTATCAGTCAGCTCAAGAATTACAAAAAGGTCCGCCGGGGGTGGATCGGCGTGACCATTCAGGATGTGGATGAAAATACGGCTACGGCCCTCGGGTTGGACGCCCCCAAAGGGGCGCTGGTCGCCGGGGTACAGCCCGGGGATCCTGCGGACAAGGGCGGTGTGCAGACCGGCGACGTGATCATCGCTGTTGACGGTTCGACCATCGAGGACGCCTCGGACCTGACCCGCAAGATCGGCGGGTTGCTCCCGGGCACCACTCTCAAGCTGACCGTGTGGCGAAAGGGACGGGTCATGAAGCTTGAAGTGGTTCTCGAGGAGCGGAATATGGAGCGGCTGGCCCGCTCTCAGGGCACGCCCGAGGCTACGACCAGTGCATTTCTGGGGCTGGATGTCCGTCCGCTGACCCGGGAAGAGGCCGGGGCTCTGGGGATGGACGGCCCCACCGGATTGTTGATCGTGGAGATGGGAGAAGACTCTCTGGCCGGGCAGCACGGTGTTCGCCCCGGAGACCTCATTCTGGAGGCCAATGGACGTCCTGTGGCCTCGGTCGCCGAGTTCGAGGAGATTCTTGAAAAGGATGCCCGGGACAAAGGGGTGCTCATGCTGCTTTTAAAGCGGCAGGGGCAGGCCATGTTCAGAACCATTCCTCTTGAGAAGTGACCCGGAGCCGGGACCGAACATCACAAGAAGATGGTACCTGAACAGCTACAGGATATGAAAAATCACCGTCGCAGAAGCGACGGTGATTTTTCATGTCCGCAACACCAGACCCCGAGAGCACATCGTGACCCGAACCACTCTGTATCCCGGATGCAAGGTTAATCTGTATCTGGAAATCGTTTCCCGACAGGCCGGCGGATATCATGATCTGGAGATCATGTTTTACCCGCTCCCTAACCCTACGGACACGCTCGTTATCCAAGAGCGCGGTCAGGGGCTGGAACTCTCCTGTTCCGACCCTGATCTTGCCGGGCGCGACAACATCCTGTTCAAGGCGTATGAAACATATGCCGGGGAAACCGGTTTTCGGCCCGGGCTGCGCGTGACCCTGGACAAGAAGGTTCCTCTGGGCGGCGGGCTTGGCGGGGGGAGCGCCGACGCCGGGTCTTTTCTGCGGTACCTGAACGGGCGGGCCGGTACGCGGGCCCTTTCCGAGGCCGACCTGGCCCGGTTGGCAGTCGGCCTGGGGGCGGATGTCCCGTTTTTTCTTTCTCCGGCTCCGGCCTGGGCAACGGGGATCGGAGAGCGCCTGGAGCCGGTCTGTGTGGATTTGTCCGGGTACACCGTGATGCTGGTCTGTCCGAAGATCCACGTGGACACCGCCCGGGCGTACAGGGCCTGGGATACGGCGCATGAGGCAGAACCCGCGGAAATAGCCAGGAAAAAAATATTGACACACTATCTCGGCCCGGATAGAAAACTTGCCTTCGTGACGAGCTGTGTTCTGTTGAACAGTTTCGAAGAGGTCGTCTTCAGGGAGCATCCCGAGCTGTACGCTCTTAAAATCGGGCTTCTGGCCAGAGGGGCGAGCGGGTGCGTTCTGAGCGGATCCGGCGCCGGTATGGTCGCCTTGTTCCGCAAAGGGGTCGCCCTGGATGGAGCCCGGTCCTTTCTGGAATCGAAATCAACCTCATTTTTCGTCCATTCGGACTGATGCTTGGGGCGTAGCCAAGCCGGCAAGGCAACGGGTTTTGGTCCCGTCATTCGGAGGTTCGAATCCTTCCGCCCCAGCCAATCATCTTTCCGTGGAATCGAAATCGTGTCTTTCTTCTCAGGGAGGAAGCCGATGTGCGGGCCGCTGTTGCGGCCGGAACAACGCAGGCGGTCGCCGGGGCGGTTTTTAAGGTTCGTAGTACTGCCGAACCCGTCAACTGCTGCCGCGGTCGTTTTTTTTACAATGCTGGGGCGTAGCCAAGCCGGCAAGGCAACGGGTTTTGGTCCCGTCATTCGGAGGTTCGAATCCTTCCGCCCCAGCCAAATTTTCCCATATAAAGGACAGTTCAGATGCCGCATCAAGGGGAACTCAAGATAGTGACCGGGACCGCCAACCCCGGGCTGGCCGAGGCGATTTGCGATCATCTGGGGTGCAAGCTGACCCCCACGATGGTCGGAACGTTCAGTGACGGCGAAATTCGGGTCGAGATCAGCGACAATGTTCGTGGGGACGACGTGTACGTTGTTCAGCCGACATGCAGCCCGGTCAACCACAACCTGATGGAACTGTGCCTTATGCTGGATGCCCTGAAGCGGGCCAGCGCCAGCCGGGTTACCGCGGTGGTTCCGTATTTCGGGTACGCCCGGCAGGACCGCAAGGTCGTCCCCCGGGTTCCCATCAGCGCCAAGATGGTGGCCGATTTTATGGCTGTTGCCGGAGTGGATCGGGTCCTGACCGTTGACCTCCATTCCGGGCAGATTCAGGGGTTTTTCGACAGCCCCGTGGACAATCTTTACGCTGCCCAGATTCTGGTCAACTATCTGCAGAAGCTGGGCGACAACCTGGTCGTCGTCTCTCCCGATGCCGGAGGAACCGAAAGGGCCCGTTCCTACGCCAAAAAACTTGGTGCCGGGCTGGCTATTGTGGACAAGCGCCGGGACGGCCCGAACAGGGCTCACGCCATGAATGTCATCGGTGATGTGTCCGGCAAGGTCGCCGTGGTCATGGATGATATGATCGATACGGCCGGGACCATCTGCGCCGCCGGAGAAATCCTGGCCGAGAACGGCGCGCAGGAAGTCATTGCCTGTGCAACCCATCCTGTTTTGTCCGGTCCCGCAGTGGATCGGCTCAAGGATTCCGCATTTTCCAAAATCGTTGTGACGGACACCATTCCTCTGAAGGAAGAGGCCCGGGCGTGTGACAAATTCGAAGTCATCTCCGTCGGCAGCCTGTTGGCCAAGGCCATCCACAATATCCACTCCGAGTCGTCCGTGAGTGTCCTGTTCCGTTAAAAGACTAAAACGAAGATCCGTTTTTTTGAAGGAGAAAGAGCTATGTCCCAGTTTGTCCAGTTGAAAGTGGAAACCAGAACGGAATCGGGGAAAGGCCCGAACCGTCAGTTGCGTAATGCCGGTAAGGTCCCTGGAATTTTTTATAATTCTGCCGGTGAAAATATCATGCTCCAGGCCGATTCCATCGACCTGTTCAAGGTGTACAACCAGGTCGGACATTCCCATGTCGTCGAACTGGAACTCGAGCAGGACGGAACCGAGCGCAGGATTCCGGTCCTGATCACGGAATTGGCCCAGCATCCGACCAGGAATATCTACAACCATGTGGACTTTCTTGGTATTGATCTGGACAAGAAGGTCACCGTTTCCATTCCGGTGCGGACCTCCGGACGTGCCAAGGGTGTGGTCGTCGGCGGAAAGCTGGAGGTCTACCGGGAGCGCATCAATGTTACCTGCCTCCCCGCGGACATCCCTTCCAAGGTGGTTCTCGATATCACCGATCTCGAGCGGGGGCAGCGCTTTTTCATCGAGGACGTCCAGCTTCCCGAGAATGTGGCTGCGGCCTTTGACAGCAATTTCGCCGTGCTCGGTATTTCCGCTCCCCGCGGCAGAGAAGAGTCCGAGGCAGAAGCGGAAGCCTAGCTTTCGATGCGCGATGATCGGTTCGCAGGCTCCGCTCCGGAGCCTGCGCCACTTCCTTCTGAATTCCCGTCTCCACACCTTCCCCTCAACATCACCTTTCTGCGAGCAGTGGTATGCCTCTTTCCGGCCTGATCGTAGGTCTCGGTAATCCCGGCGATGGATATGCCCGCACGCGTCACAACTTTGGTTTCATGGTTGCTGATGCGGTACGCGAGGCTATGGAGCAGCAACGAATTCCGGGTGGATCCTGTTCAAGGTTCCGCAAGGGCAAGGATGCCCATATCTGGACCCTGCACCTGGGCGAAGCGAGCTGGCTTCTTGTCAAACCCTTGACATTTATGAATTTGAGCGGGCGACCCGTGGCCAGGTTGGTCAGGGAGCATGATCTCAAACCGGAGCAGGTCCTGGTTCTTCATGACGAACTGGATCTGGAATTGGGAAAGATGCGTTTTAAGGCCGGCGGAGGGCTTGCCGGGCATAACGGTTTGAAATCCGTTGCCGGCTGTCTGTCCTCAAAAGAATTCAAAAGGATGCGGCTTGGGATCGATCGACCTCCGGCCGGAGGGGATGTTTCCGGGTATGTGCTCGGAAGGTTTTCCAAAGGGGAGGCCCCCCATGTCCGGGAGAGCATTGATGTGGCTGTGGCCCATGTTCTGCGATATATGGAGGTGGGTATGGAACAGGCCATGCAGGAACTCCATTCCGCGTGACAGGCGCGGTGCGCGTTTTGTTGATCCCGGGAATGGACTCTTTTTCCGTTTTGGGGTAAGAGAAGCAATGTGCACTAAGTATTTTTTCGATTTGGAGGTCTCACGTGTTTGCAGTTGATGAATTGGTGGTCTATCCGGCCCAGGGCGTGGGCAAAGTTGACCGGATCGAATCGCAGGATATCGGTGGGATATCCACCGAACTGTATATCGTCCGGATTTTGAGCAATAATGTTACTTTGATGGTTCCTGTGGTCAATGCCGCAAATGTGGGGCTTCGCCCCGTATATACCCAGGCTCAGGCCATGGAAATCATGGAGTACCTGACCGACCGGTCTGATTTTACCGGGTATTCCGGACAGAACTGGAACAGGCGGTACCGTGAATACTCTGAAAAACTGAAGAGCAGCGAGCTTCAGGATGTTGCCTATGTTCTCAAAGAGCTCATTCTCATCGGAAAGGACAAGGAGCTCTCCTTTGGTGAACGCAGGCTGCTCGAACAGGCCATGGGATTGATCACTCTGGAGCTTTCCTTTGCCCTGGGACTGACGCAGGAAGAGGTTAAGGCCCGTATTGAGGATCTGTTCGTGGATATCCTCAAGCCCCGGGATGATGAGGACGGAGAAGATGCCGGCGAATAGGCTTACCTGGTCTCCTCGTCCGGTGTTTCCGACCCGAAAATGATGATCCCGCTCTGTTTTTTATAAACAAGTCGGTGCGGAAAAATATCAAGATATCCTTTTGTCGACCTTCATCTCCCATTGTACCTGAGCTCTTGGCCCGGGTGGGCAGGAGGTGAGGGCCGAATACAGGTGAACCTGACACCGGAGTATCCTCGGAGTACTTCCCTCCACGAACTTTTTTGATTCCGGGCCTCATCGCCGCACTCCCAACTATCCTTTCCGACTCTTCTTTTTCCGGGAAATAAAACCCCGGCCACACCCATTACGGTTACATATATACATACCTTTTTCACAATCATGCTTCCCTTTGAATGGGGAGGCCAATTTTATGTATGCTTTAGAGGTAGTGCATGAATCTTTCTGATCTGAAAACAAAAAGCATGGCTGAACTGATGGATTTGGCCGGGGAGTATAAGATTGAAAATGTCAGCGGACTGCGAAAGCAGGAAGTGATATTTTCATTGCTGCAGGCCTGTGCTTCTCAAAATGGTTCCATCTACGGCGAAGGGGTTCTTGAGATTCTTCCGGACGGGTTCGGATTTCTTCGCTCTCCCATGTACAGCTACATGCCCGGACCCGATGATATCTATGTTTCTCCTTCCCAGATTCGTCGTTTTGCACTGCGAACCGGTGATGTCGTTTCCGGTCAGATTCGGCCCCCTAAAGAAGGGGAGCGGTATTTTGCTCTGCTTCGGGTCAAGGAGATCGGATTTCAAAAGCCTGAAGACTCCAAGAAAATCGTTCTGTTCGATAATCTGACCCCTATTTATCCCGACTCCAGATTCGTTATGGAGAACGGGCCCCGGAACTACTCCTCCCGGGTCATGGACCTGCTGACTCCCATCGGGAAAGGGCAGCGCGGTCTGATCGTGGCACCGCCCCGGACCGGGAAAACCATGCTCCTGCAGACCGTGGCCAACTCCATCAACGCCAATCACCCCGATGCCTACCTGATCGTTCTGCTCATCGATGAGCGGCCCGAGGAAGTTACGGACATGGAACGTACTGTCAATGCCGAAGTGGTCAGCTCCACCTTTGACGAACCGCCCCAGCGGCATGTCCAGGTAGCGGAAATGGCTCTTGAGAAGGCGAAGCGCCTTGTGGAGCGGAAACGGGACGTGGTCATCCTGCTGGATTCCATCACCCGTCTGGGTCGGGCCTACAACGCGGTCACGCCTTCGTCGGGACGGGTTCTGTCCGGCGGTCTGGACTCCAATGCCCTGCAGCGTCCGAAACGGTTTTTCGGTGCGGCCAGAAATATCGAAGAAGGAGGAAGCCTGAGCATCATTGCCACGGCCCTGATCGATACCGGATCGCGCATGGACGAAGTCATTTTCGAAGAGTTCAAGGGAACCGGTAATATGGAAATATACCTTGATCGTCATCTTTCAGATAAGCGGGTCTTCCCGGCCATCGACATCAATCGGTCCGGAACCCGTAAAGAGGATCTGCTCCTGTCCGCGGACGCGTTGAATCGCATCTGGATCCTGCGCAAAGTCCTGGCCCCCATGAATTCTGTGGACAGTATGGAATTTTTGTTGGGCAAACTTAAAGGCACCAAAGAAAATGCTGAATTTCTTGATTTCATGAATTCCTGAGCCTGCGGCTCTGCTTCCTTTTTCCCGAATACCCGGCAGCCGCCGTTCATATATACCCGCGAGACCTTTTCCCATGAGCAAGTATTCGACCATGATATGTCCTGAAGATAGTGATTATCAGGCGTGGCTGGATTTGCTGCAGATCAGACCCTCCCGGAATCTGTTGCAGGAAATTGGTGATTTTCTGGTTAAATACCAGAGAGACCACAACCTCGGCTGCTATGTGGTCGGGTTGTCCGGTGGTATCGATTCCACCTTTCTGGCTGCCCTGCTGTACAGTCGCGATATCCCGTATCTGGGATTCAGCCTTCCCATCCAGGGAAATGCACCCGACGAAGTGGCCCGCGGGGAAGCTGTGGCAGCCTCCTACAGCATGGCCCATCAGGTGCCGGGAGGGGACGGGATTGCAAAATCCCAGAACCTGACGGACCTGTACCGCTCGGTTTCCGAGCGGCTCGGGCAGGCCTGTCCGGCGAGCTCTCCGCTGGCCGAGGGTAACATCAAGGCCAGGGTCCGGATGATCTTTTTGTACCATATGGCCCAGCTCCACCGCGGGTGTGTCCTGTCCACGGATCAGCTGGACGAGCTCCTCACCGGATTCTGGACACTGCACGGCGATGTGGGCGATGTCAGTCCGTTGCAGCTGATTCCCAAAAGCGTCGAGTACGAGCTGGCCGAGCTGCTGTGCGCGGACCTTGATGACCCGGCTCCCCTGCAGGCCGCCATTGCCGCGGTGCCCACGGACGGGCTCGGGATCTCCGCTTCGGATCTTGATCAGCTCGGCGTTGATTCGTATCAGACCGTTGAAAAGCTTTTCAAGGAGTATTTTCAGCTCAGGCTCCAGGAGCAAAGCTCCCCTCTGACCGGGCACCGGGAGGCTCGTCTGCAGGAACTCGAGGCCACGGGGCCGGTTTCCCGTTTTCTGGGTTCCGGGTTCAAGCGGTCCGGACCGATCCTGTTCGACCCGTTTGTCTGAACGAAAAGGGCTCGGGAAAGCCCGGCCCGTTCGTTGTGCCTGGAGTGGTTCTGACACTCGTGAACGACTGGAGGCCCTGCCATGAATTTTCAGCAAGGGATTCGGGCACTGCTGCTGGTGCCGATCATTGCCCTGGTGCTGCTTGTGTCCCCCAGGGATGTGGTCCGGGCCGGCATCTTCGGCGATTTCACCATTCGGGATGAGGTAGAGCTGGGGCGAAAATTCAATATGATGATCCGCTCCAGCATGCCCATGATCGAGGATCCGGTGGTGGCCGGTTACGTTCGGGATATGGTACAGCGAATAGCAAGGGGCATGCCCCCGCAGCCCTTTGCCCTGGAGTCGGCCGTGATCAGAAACGGGGCCCTGAACGCCTTTGCCACGGCCGGCGGGTATGTGTATGTGTTTTCCGGCCTGATTCTGAATGCCGATCATGAGGCCGAGCTGGCCGGAGTGGTGGCCCACGAACTGGCCCATGTTTCGCAGCGTCATATAGCCCGGAGCATCGAACAGTCTCAGCTGGCTGGTCTGGGGACCCTGGCCGGTATGCTTGCCGGGGCCTTTCTTGGCTCGCAAAGTTCCGAGGCGGGGCAGGCCGTGATGTTCGGGGCCCTGGCTTCGAGCCGGGCCGCTCAGCTGAAATACTCCAGGGAGCACGAGGAAGAGGCGGACCAGGTCGGCCTGCACTATCTGATGGAGGCCCGCTATCCCCCTCAGGGACTGGTGGACGCCTTTCAAAAGATCAGGCGCCTGTCCTGGCTTGGGGGAAGTTCCATTCCTTCGTATCTGAGCACCCATCCCGGGGTTGAGGAGCGGATCGGATATCTTGCGGACCGGATCGCCGGTCTTCCGCAGCGGGTGCGTACCCCGGAAGTGGATGAATCCAGGTTTTTGCGGGTTCGGGAACTTGTGCGGGCCAGGTATTCACCGGCAGAAGATGCCCTGCCGTACTACGAGGTGCATGAGACCACAGTCATGGAACAGCTGGGCAAAGCCATCGTGTTAAGCCGGTTGAACCGTATCTCTGAAGCCGAAGAACAGTTTCGCAGGGTTTTGAACGCGGCCGGCCGGGGTGATCCCCTGATTCTGCGCGAAGCCGGGAGATTTTTTTACGAGTACGGGAACCTGAAACAGGCCGCCATGTATCTGCAGGAAGCGGTCATCAAGGCTCCGCACGATCTGATGGCCCAGTTTTTTTACGCCCGGATTCTTTCGGAAATGGGACAGGAGGATGAGGCTGTCGGGTATTTGCAAAATATTCTGCACAAGCTTCCCGATGACGGTGAAGTGCATTATTATCTGGGACGGACACTGGGAAAGACAGGGAGTGATTTCCGGGCACATCTGCATCTGTGCTATGCTGCACTGTATCGTAGGGAACAATCCCGGCTTCGGTTCCATCTTCAAAAGGCACGCAAGCTGGCCGATTCCGAAGATCGACAGGGGTTGCTTGAGGAACTGGAAAAAACTATTCAAGAGCGAAAGGAAATGGAAAAGGGGTGAGAACAAATCCCTTGAGTTTCAACTCTGTACAAGGTAACGAACTGCAAGCGAGACGATTACTCTAGGAGGAACACATGTTTTTTGAAAATTTGGCATACGCCATGGGCCAGACCGGGGGAGCCGCAGGACAGCAGGGCAATCCCATTGCCGCATTCATGCCGTTGATCATCATGTTCGCGATCTTCTACTTTCTGCTCATCCGCCCGCAGCAGAAGAAGCAGAAGGAGCACAAGGCGACCCTGGCCAACCTGAAACGGGGGGACCGGATCATCACCGGGGGCGGACTCTACGGCCGCATCCTCGAGGTCAAAGAAGACATTCTGACCCTTGATCTTGGAAATGATGTGCAGGTGCAGATCAACCGTTCCTTTGTCTCCGGCCTGGCTGAACCCAAGGCCCAGGAGCCCAAGAAGGAAAAAGGGAAGAAAAAGTAGCCTTTTCCGACCGCATGGGATAAGGCAGGCCTGTTCTCCGCTCAGGGGAGCAGGCTTTTTCGGTTTTTGGATATCTTACCACAAGTCATGGAAAAGGATGAACAATGAAGGGTAGCTTGCGTTGGAGGATAATTCTTGCAGTGCTGGTCCTGGCCGTTGCCCTGGTCTATGCCCTGCCGTCGGTTCCCACAGTGCGGAGTACGTCGCTTGGGGCGTTGTTGCCGGATGACGAGATCAATCTCGGCCTGGACCTGAAGGGAGGGATTTACCTGACCCTTGGTGTAGACGTGGAAACAGCAGTGACCAACACCTTGTCGCAGATGGGTCAGGATCTCCGGGCTGAAGCCCGGGACGATGAGATCATTATTTTACGTCCCAGGGTATCGGGAACGAACCAGATCAGTTTTGTCCTGCTTAAAAATGAACAGCAGAAACAGATGGACCAGCTTGTCGAAGACCGGTTTTCGACCCTGAAGATCGCCAGCCGTGACCCTCTGGAGCATGGAAAAGTCGCCTATGTTCTGGACCTGGATCCGGAGTACCGGACCAGACTGGAAAAAATGACCCTTGACCAGGCCGTGAAAACCATCCGGAACAGGATCGACCAGTTCGGCGTTGCCGAACCGGATATTCGGACCCAGACCGGGAACAGGATCCAGGTCCAGCTTCCCGGACTTGACGATCCCCAGCGGGCCGTTCAGATCATCGGCAAGACCGCCCATCTTGAATTTAAGATGGTCGACGAAGAGGCTGATGCAGCCAGGGCGGTCAAAGGGGTTGTTCCCCCTGGAAGCGAGCTGTCTTTTCTCAAGCGACGCAATTCGGACGGATCCTATTCTGACCAGCCTATGGTTCTCAGGCAGGATGTGGTTTTGACCGGTGAATACATCACCGACGCCAATACCCAGTTCGACTCGTACGGGCAGCCCTATGTTTCTTTGAATTTCAACAATCGAGGAGCCCGGATCTTCGAGCGCGTCACCGGGGAAAACATCAAGAAACGGATGGCCATCGTTTTGGATGGGAACATCTATTCCGCCCCGGTTATCCAGGACAAGATCAGCGGCGGGCGGGCCTCCATCAGTGGGCAATTCACCGTCGAGGAAGCCCATGACCTGGCCATTGTCCTGCGGGCCGGTTCGCTGCCCGCACCTGTGCATGTCATGGAAGAGCGCTCTGTCGGGCCTTCTCTCGGGCAGCAGTCCATCGACAAGGGTATTTTCTCGGCCCTGTTCGGAGGGGCGATCGTGCTTGTGTTCATGATCGTCTATTACGGCTTCGGCGGATTGGTGGCGGATATCGCCCTGACGTTCAACATTGTATTGATCATGGCCGGACTGGCCGGTTTCGGGGCTACCCTGACCCTGCCCGGAATTGCCGGGATCATTCTCACCCTGGGAATAGCCGTTGATGCCAACGTACTTATTTTCGAGCGCATCCGGGAGGAACTGCGCCGCGGACTGTCCGCGCGCGGGGCTGTCCGGGAAGGGTTCGAACGGGCCACGCTGACCATCCTCGATGCCAACGTGACCACACTCATTGCGGCCGTTATCCTGTATCAGTTCGGAACCGGTCCTATTCGCGGCTTTGCCGTGACCCTGACGCTGGGGATTGTGGCTTCCATGTTCACGGCGATCTTCGTATCCAGAATCATGTTCGATCTGTGGCTGGCCAAGCGCAAGCCCGGTGCCCAGCTGAATATATAGAGGAGTGAGAAATGGGATTGCAGATCATCAAACCGAATACGAACGTTGACTTTATCGGACTGCGCAAGATCGCTTTCGCGCTTTCCGCGCTGGTGATTCTGGTCGGCCTTGGCTCGCTGCTTGTAAAAGGCGGGCCAAAGCTGGGAATCGATTTTGCCGGAGGGATCATAGTCCAGGTCAAGTTTGAAGAAAATGTCGAATTGCAAGCGGTCAAGGACGCCCTGAACGGGCAGGAGTTTTCCGGACTGGTGGTGCAGCGGTTCGGGGATGCCTCGGACAACGAGGTTCTGCTCAGGACCGCAGTGGACAAGTTCGCTCCCGAAGAGGTTCGGACCAGGGTCGGCATCGGCCTGGAAGAGAACCTGCCCGGGGCCGGGTTCACTGTCCAGCGTCTGGAAATGGTCGGGCCAAAGGTCGGTGCCGATCTGCGCGGCAAGGCCCTGGAGGCGCTTTTTTATGCAGTACTGCTCATCGCCATTTATATTTCCGGTCGATTCGAGAAGCGGTGGATGACCGCCGCGATCATGGCCGGGGGGCTGGCCGGGGGGATGTATGTACTGCAGATCCTGGCCCTGCCGTTGTCCCTGCTCATCGTGGCGGCCATGTTCATCACCACCGGGTTGTGTTGGTATCTGAAATTGAACTATGCCCTGGGGGCCGTGGTGGCCCTGATTCATGACGTGCTGATTACCGTGGGCATCTTTTCCCTGCTGGACAAAGAGTTCGACCTGACCATTGTCGCGGCCCTGCTGACCATTGTCGGATACTCCCTGAACGACACCATCATCGTTTTTGACCGCATCCGGGAAAATCTGCGCGGGAAAATTGCCGAGACCCTGCAGGGAACCATCAATATCAGCATCAACCAGACCCTGAGCAGAACCCTGCTTACCTCGGGAACCACCCTGATCGTGGTCACTTCCCTGTTCGTGTTCGGTGGTGGCGTCATCCACGATTTCGCTTTCGCCCTTCTCGTAGGGGTCATCGTGGGGACCTACTCCTCCATCTATGTGGCCAGCCCGATCCTGCTCGGCTTCAAGCCGCAGATTGAGGAAGAAGACGAAGACGACGATCAGTAGCTTTGCAGATCGTCACAACAATGAAAAACGCGGCCCGAATCATCGGGCCGCGTTTTTTTTTGCGGGTTAAGGGTTAAGGTTTAAGGGTTAAGGGTCAAGGGTTAAGGGGTAAGGGTTAAGGAAGGCGAAGACGGTGGCCCGGCAGTTCTTTCTAACCCTTACCCCTTAAAACGTCCCCTTTTTTCCCGCTTATTCTTTCCGAAAATGGCATCCCTTGCTTTCCTTGTTGCGCAGGGCGGAGGTGGTCACGATGTAGGCGGTCAGGCAGCCGTGGAAAAGATCCACGATGGGCTTGGACATCCTGTGCTGCTTGTAGAAGTCATGCAGTCGCTTGTTCATGCTCCTGAGATCTTCGAAGGCCCGTTTGAGTCGGGACGAGCTGCGCACGATGCCCATGTAGTTCCACATGGTGGTGCGGATGGTGGCCCAGTCCTGAGCGATAAGGGCCATATCCACATCCTCTTTGAACCCCTGGGGACTCCAGTCCGGAATGGCGGAGAACTGCTCCCGGCTGACCCGGTGGCCGAGCTGGATGCGTTCGCCGATATCCCGGGCAATGGACCTGCCCCAGAGAAGACCCTCAAGAAGAGAGGTTGAGGCCAGCCGGTTGGCTCCGTGCACGCCGGTGCAGCTGCATTCCCCTCCGGCGTACAGCCCGCGCAGGGTGGTTCTCCCCCGGGTATCGACCAGGACCCCGCCGCAGGAGTAGTGGGCAGCGGGAACCACCGGGATGGGCGCTTTGGTGATGTCCACTCCGATCTCCGTACATTTGGCGGCAATGGTCGGAAACCGTTCGCGCAGGTCGTGCTGCACGTAATTGGCAGCATCAAGGTAGACGCAATCGTGGCCTGTAACCAGCATTTCCTCCACGATGGCCCTGGTGACGATATCCCGGGGAGCCAGCTCCAGGCGGTCGTCATACCGGGTCATGAACCGTTCTCCGTTATTGTTGAACAGCCTGGCCCCTTCGCCCCGTACCGCTTCGGAGATGAGGAACTTGCGGGCTCCGAGATGAAACAGGGAGGTGGGGTGGAACTGGATGTATTCCGTGTTCATGATCTGGGCCCCGGCCCTGTGTCCCATAGCGATGCCGGATCCGATGGAGGGGGCGACATTGGTGGTGTGCAGGTAGATCTGTCCCAGGCCTCCCGTGGCCAGGACCGTGAAGTCGGCCAGAATGGTTTCCACGGAATTGGTCTGCTCATTGAGTACGTAGGCTCCGACGCACTGATTCTTGAGCTGGTAGGTAAATTCTCTGCGGGTTGAATGGTGGCGGGAGGTGAGCAGGTCAATGGCGGATCGCCGGGTGAGGATAGTGATTTCCGGACGGTTTCGGACCGCCTGCATAAGACCGTCCTGGATGGCCCGTCCTGTGTAATCTGCACAGAACAGGATTCTCGGCTGGGAGTGCCCCCCCTCCCGGGTCAGATAGTAATGGGCCGGGTCCTTGTGTTCAAAAGGAATGTTCAGTTCGTCGAGGAGGATCTCCTTGACCGTATCCGGGCCGTGGGCAGCGAGGTGGTGGACTGCTTTGTCGTAGTTGCACCCCCATCCCGCGATTCGGATGTCCTCTTCCAGCCCCTGAGGTGGTTCATTGTCGGCCCGGTATACGATGCCGCCCTGGGCCAGGGCGGTGTTGCCGTCGTCCAGATCGTTTCCGGCGCTGAGCAGAATCGTGTGGATTCCCTGCTCGGCCAGATTCAGGGCCGCAGTGCAGCCCGCAATGCCTGAGCCGATGACCAGGGCCTGTGTCTTGATTCGGGATGTTGCCATGATGTTTTGGGGGTTGACGGTGATCGGGGCGGGGTCAGCTGCAGACGTCGAGCATGGTTTTCAGGGCTCTGGCCGCCGGGGTCGCAACCTCGTCCGCCACCGTGACCGGTTTTGTGGTGTCCAGGTTTTCCAGCAGTGCCAGAAGATTTGCTTCCGTGGTCTTGACCATGTTCGAACAGACCACGTTTTTGATGGGCAGCACCCTGACCCGGCCGGCATGGTCCGCGGCCAGGCGGTTGACCAGGTTGTATTCCGTGCCCACGATGATGGTCGACCCGTTCGGTGCGTTGTTGGTCTCTTTGATGAGATACGTGGTTGAACCGGCCCCGTCGGCTCTGCTGACCACTTCCGGGTCGCATTCCGGATGGACCACGATGCGTGCCTCGGGGTGTTCCCTGCGCAGCCGATCCACGTTTTCGGCCTTGAACCTGAAGTGGACGGCACAACAGCCGGGCCACAGAAAAAGGCGGGGGGCATTGTCCGTGACCGGCTCCACCAGCCTGCCTTTGTTTCGTACGTCCAGGACCCGCATCGCCTCCGGGGGGAGCCCGAAATCGCGGCCGGTGTTCCGGCCCAGATTCATATCCGGAAGAAAGAGCACCCCGTCTCCCTGATCAAGGGCCCAGCGGAGCATTTTCGGGGCGTTGGCCGAGGTGCATACCGAGCCGTCAAAACGGCCGCAGATCGCTTTGACCGCGGCCGAAGAATTGACGTAGGTCAGGGGGATGATTTTTTTGCCGCCGGCCTGGAGTCGGTTCAGGACCGCCTCCACCCTCGGGGCAGGGGCCATGTCGGCCATGACACAACTGGCCGAAGGGTCCGGAATGAAAACCTTCTGCTGTGGTGCGGCCAGAATGGCTGCGGATTCGGCCATGAAATGGACACCGCAGAACACGATATATCTGGCGGACAGTTCCGGGATTTTTCTGGCCAGCTCCAGGGAGTCCCCTCGGATATGGGCATGCCGGACCACTTCATCGGTCTGGTAGTGGTGGGCCAGAATGGCCAGGTCGCTGCCGAGCTTCTCCTTGACGGTCTCGATGGCGGATGCGTTGGTCATGATTTTTTTATGTATTTTTTTTTAAAGTTATGTTTCACAATTGAATGTTACCCGATACGCATGCTGAAGTCGGCCGTGGGCGCGGAATGGGTGATGTATCCCGAGGAGATAAAGTCCGGACCGGCCAGGCCGATGTCCCGAATGGTCGCAAGGGTCACGTTGCCGCTGGCTTCTGTTTCGATGGATTTCGGGACCAGCGGCAGGGCCCGGGTGATGGTCTCCGGGGTCATGTTGTCGAACATGATCCGGTCCACGCTGCAGGCCGCGGCCTCCCGGACATGGGCAAGGGTCCGGCATTCCACCTCGATGGGGGGGCAGGGGGCGTAGGAGGCGCGAAGAGCGGCCACGGCCCCGGTGATGGAACCGGCCCGGTCGATGTGGTTGTCCTTGAGCATGAGCATCTCTTCAAGATTCATGCGGTGGTTTTTGCCCCCGCCCATAAGCACGGCATATTTTTCCGGATACCTGAGTCCGGGGGTGGTCTTCCGCGTGTCCAGAAGTTCGGACCGGGTGCCTTCGAGACGATCGGCAAAGGACCGGGTCAGGGTGGCGATCCCGGACAGGTGGCAGACGAAGTTCATGATCACCCGTTCGGCTGTGAGCAGCACAGCGGCCGGTCCGGCCAGACGCAGGACCACATCGCCGTTTTGAACCCTGGCTCCGTCCCGGTGGACATGGGTCAGGGAGACGGTGTCCCGGGCCTGCAGGGCGTCAAAGACCAGTTCCGCCACGGGTAATCCGGCCAGGACGGCGTCCTGTTTGGCCACAATGAACGCCTCGGCTGCCGTGTCCGTATCGAACAGGGCCAGGGAGGTCAGATCCCGACCGTCCTCTTCGAGAGCGAGAAGAATCAGCCGATGCAGAAATTCAAGTCGTTCCCGTTGAAAGAATGTATGGAAATTCATGTGAAAAAATTCTCCAAAGCCGTAAAGGATGCACGGTGTGACAGGACAGCGACAAATTGAGGCACGGTAGGCAAGGGGCGGGAGTTCGTCAAGAATATCATGGGAATCGATTCTTTCATGGCACCGGATCTTGCCTAGATCGAATGTTCTGTATAGAGAAAAGGGCTGCAGGAGGTGCGTAATATGTGGTGGTTAGCGGGTATTGTTTTGGTGGCGGTTATTCTCTCTCCGGCCCAGTTTCGGAAGTTTTTTCTGGTCGTTGCGGGGCTTTCCCTGCTTCTTGGGGGCACGGTGTATTTTTATAACCAGTATTCTCTGGAGCGGGATCTGTCCCTTATCCGGGCCGACGAGGTCGCCCTGGACGAGCTGGTTCTTGATACCTCGTTCGGAACCTATCTCAAGGGGCGGCTCCGAAACGATTCCGGGCAGTATGTCCTTCGTGAGGTGCGGGTCCGGGTGCAGGTCTATGACTGTGTCACGCCCGAATTTTCTCCTGACTGCACGCTGCACGGCACGCAGGAAATTTCCCTGTACGGTCCGGTGCGGCCGGGCCGGTCCAAGCCGTTCAGCACCAATATTGTCCTCCCTCCGTTCAAGAACGATCACCCCCGGGTGCGTTATGAAATCGTGTCCATCAAAGGAAAGTAACGTTCATGAATATCGTCAAGCAGTGGTTTCACGACCATTTTTCCGATCCCCAGGTTGTTATTCTGGCTTTAGTGCTTGTCTTCGGAGTCGCAGTCGTCCTGACCGTCGGAGATATGATCGCCCCGGTCATCGCCAGCATGGTCATCGCCTTTCTGCTGGACGGGGTGATCAAATCCCTTGAAAACCTGGGTGTTCCGAGGTTTTTGGCGGTGGGAGTGGTCTTTTCCGCGTTTATGATCTTTCTGGGGGTGGTTCTGCTCGGTCTGCTTCCGCTGCTTATCAACCAATTGACACAGTTCTTCAAGGAGCTGCCGGGATTTATCTCCCAGGGCCAGGCGGCCCTGCTCCAATTGCCGGAGCAGTACCCCACATTTATTTCCGAGGCCGAGGTTCGTAACCTGATGTCCTCTATAGGAGCCCAGCTCACGTTCTACGGCCAGAGGCTGCTTACCTTTTCTCTGGCCTCCCTGGGCAGTGTGTTTACTTTTATTATTTATCTGGTGCTTATGCCGATCATGGTTTTCTTTTTCCTTAAGGACAAGAAAATGATTCTGGCCTGGGGGCGGGCCTTTCTGCCTGAGGATCACAATCTGGCCAGCCGGGTCTGGCAGGACGTGAATCGTCAGATCGGAAATTATGTGCGGGGAAAGGTCTGGGAGATTATGATCGTCTGGGGAGCAACCTACATGACCCTGCTGTTTATCGGGATGGACTACGCCATGCTGCTCGGGTTTCTGGTCGGGCTGTCCGTGATCATCCCCTATATCGGAGCCACTGTGGCGACGTTTCCAGTGGCCGTGCTGGCCTATTTTCAGTGGGGGTGGGGAGCCGATTTCGGGGTGGCGGTGCTGGCCTACACCATCATTCAGGTCCTTGACGGGAACCTGCTGGTTCCCATTCTCCTTTCGGAGGTGGTCGATCTGCACCCCATCGCCATCATCACCGCTATTCTGGTTTTCGGGGGGGTGTGGGGACTCTGGGGCGTGTTTTTTGCCATTCCGCTGGCCACCCTGGTTCAGGCGGTCCTGAACGCCTGGCCGAATAGGGGGAACAGGGAAAAGGGACAACGTGCTACAGGGTAGGAAAGAGTGGATCTGAGCAACAAAAAAGCCCGCCGGCTAGTGCCGGCGGGCTTTATCGCATCTTTAGCGGAGTGCATCACTCTTTAAGCACGGTCTTTTGCATGACCGCGATCAGGCCGAACAAACCGACCACGAACAGGACGATAGGCAGGGCCGAGCCGGATTCTTCTTCGGCCGCGGCACCATGTTCTGTTGCAGGTGCTCCAGCGCCAGTGGGCGCGGTTTCAGCGACAGCAGCCTGTCCGCCGTGTTCTTCCCCGGTTTCTTCGGCCGCCGCCGTCTCCGCGTCCACAGCTGCCGCTGTACCCGCAGCAGCCAGGATGGCGTCCTGGGCCGGATGCTCTCCGAGCCAATGCACGGAACCGTGCTCGATGTCGTAGATCGCTCCGACCACCTGCAGGGATCCGGATCTGACCAGCTCGGCCGTGATCGGGCTGCCGCTCAGCAGATCCTCGACAGCCTGCCGGACGTTGGCCTCAACGATACCGGCAACGAGTTCGGGGCCGGTCATTTCCGGGAATTCCCCTTTGACCTTCTCAGCAGCCGGGAGAATCCTGTCCACCAGGGCGGGGATGCTGCCGTGCAGCTCGGTCCCCTCGGCTGCGGCGGTGACCGCACCGCAACCGGTGTGTCCGAGCACGACCATGAGCGGAGTGCCCAGATGGTCCACGCCGTACTCGATGGAGCCGATTTCGTCCGTGCCGGCCACGTTTCCGGCAACTTTGATCACAAAAAGGTCGCCGACACCCTGGTCGAACAGAATTTCCACGGGAACCCGGGAATCCGAGCAGGCCATGATCGTGGCCACGGGGCGTTGTCCGCCGACTGCGGCCAGGGTTCTGTGTACCGGGCCCTGGTTGGGGTGTGCCGGGTGTCCCGAAGCGTAGCGCTCGTTTCCGGCCTGAAGCAGGTCCCGGACCTCGTCGGGGGAGTATGCGGGACCGTTTGCCGAGGCCCAGACGGTTCCGGCACACAAGGCAAGGGATAACAGGGCAAATGCACTTAGAAGCAAGATTTTTCTCATCGCAAGATCCTTCCACGTTGACGGGTTGAACGGTTCGGACCCTGTGCAGAGCCGACGGGAACCGCTTTGTCGACTTCGCTACCGTGCGCAGGGCGCGGTACCGGACAGGGGCACGAAACATAAAAAGTTCGACCTATTATAAACGATGTGAAAAAAAGAGCAAGAAAAGAGTTTAGGGCTGATTGAGCAACCAACGAGAGACGGTCCCGCGCCGGGCAGAGTCGGTTGACATGCCCGGCGAGAAGGGAGAAGAAGAAATTTTGTTGTCCGAGGATTTTTTTATTCAGGGAAGTTCGTAAGGTATGGGAAATCATAGTCAGAGGTCGTCATGATGATTCGATGGGTGGGAAAAGCTGTTTTGATGCTGTTTGCCGGGCTTGTGCTGTTTGCCGGTCCGGTCAGGGCCGAAACCATGTATGTTACAGATACGTTTGAGATCACCATGCGGGCCACTCCGGGGGAGGGAAAGAAGATCGTCGCCATGCTTCCGTCCAATACAAAGGTCCAGACCGGGGAGCGGCGTGGCGGCTGGGTGCTGGTCCGGACCGCACAGGGAAAAAAGGGATGGGTTCTGGAGCGGTACCTGACTGCCGAGACTCCCGGCGTGTTTCTTGTCCAGAAACTGACTTCCGGCAACGAGGCTCTGCAATCGTCGCTGCACAATGCAACGGTCGAGCTCGATCTGGTCAAAGAGGAGAATGCCAGGCTGCACGGAGCCCTGAACAGCACGGAAGCCCAACTCGCTGATTTGCAGGGGGTCTATGAGGGCCTTCTTGATGAGGCGGAAGGATTTCTGGATCTCAAGAGCAGGCATGCGGCCATGAGCGTTGAGCTTGAGGAGGCATCATCCACTATCGATCGCCTGCGCAAGGAAAACGAGGCACTGCACTCCGAACAACGGTACAAGTGGTTCTTCAGCGGCGGGGGCATGGTTCTGTTCACCCTGATCCTCGGGTTCTGGTTCGGCAGGATCAAGCGTCGGCAGTCCAGTCGGATCAGCCTGTAGGTACATTTTTTGTGGCGCAGAGCTGGCCGCAACCGGCCATGATCGCCCGGCCCTTACTCCATCTGATACGGACCGGGATCCCCTGCGTCCGGAGCAGGGCGGCGAAACGATGCAGATCCTCATCGTCCGGGGCCCCGCTCGTATCTTCGCGGCCGGGGTTGTACCCGATCAGGTTCACCCTGGCCCGCAGCCCGGACAGATACATCCCGATCTCCCGGGCATGTGTTGTGTCGTCGTTGGTACCCGGTATCAGGACGTATTCGAACAGGAAAAAGCCGCCGGCAGCCAGGGGGTAGCTGAGCAGGGCCCGCTTCAGTACCGTGAGGGGATAGGCCCGGTTGACGGGCATAAGGGTGGAGCGCAGCTCGTTGTTGGCCGCATTCAGGGAGATTGCGATACGCAGCCCGGACCAGCCCATGGAGCCGAGCCGGAGCAGACCGTCCACCCTTCCGGCCGTGGACAGCGTGATCTGGCTCATGGCGATGTCCAGTCCCTTTTGTTCCGTCATAACCCGGATGGCCTGAAAAACCTCGTCCTGGTTGTCCAGGGGTTCCCCCATGCCCATGAATACGATGTTGCGTACGGGAATCTGCAGGGTGAACCTGGCTGTCAGGATCTGCCCCACGATCTCTTCGGCCCTAAGGTTGCGCACCAGCCCCATTCGTCCTGTTTCGCAGAAGCTGCACCCCATGCGGCACCCCACCTGCGAGGAAATACACAGGGTGTTGTAGGATCCCATGGGAACCAGTACGGATTCGATTTCCAGTCCGTCATCCAGGATGGAGATGAACTTGAGGGGACCGCTCTGTTCCGTGCACGGGCCTATCCGACCGAAAGAGAGGGAGAGGTCCCGGACCAGTCGTTTGGTCAGTCCGGGCGAAGCGGAAAATTCCGGGGCCGAAGCCACGTCCCGGTTTCCTTTCTTGAACACCTCCCGGTACAGCGCCTCGGCATGGTATTTTCCCTTTGCATACCGTTGCTGCAGTTCCTGTATGGTATCCGTCAGGCTCAAGCCGAGCAGGGGGAGGCGGTCAGGAACGGTCATGACGTTTCTCCGTTGATTTTTCCATGGCCAGCCAGGTCGTACTTCCCACGATGAGCAGGGTTCCGAAGATGCCGATGTGGTCGGGGATTTCATTGAAGACGATAACGCCCCACAGAGCCACGAAAACGATGTGGATGTTGGCCATGGCCGTGGCCCGGCCGGCGGTTTCCAAACTCAACGCCCTGGTCAGATAGAATTGTCCGAACTGGGTCAGGGTGCCGATGCCCGCAATGAGCAGCAGGTCGTATCCGGTCGGCCACTGCCATCCGGGCAGGGAAAAGAGCAGGGACAGCGGAGCCGAGACCAGATACAGGGCCATGACGATGACCAGCGGGTGTTCCCTGCGCCCCAGGTCGTGCATGATGACGTATGACAGGCCTGCAAAAAAAGCCGCTGTCAGGGCGATGGCCGTGTTCAGGGGGTGAAGCCCGGCAGTGCCCGCAAAAAGAAAGGAGGGGCGGGCCACCAGGATGACCCCGGTCAGGCTGATCAGGATGCAGGCGATACTGCGCGGGCCGAGTCGTTCTTTAAGAATCAGGAAACCGAGCAGCGCTGCGAAAACAGGGTTGGTGTAAAAAAGGACAATAGCGTCGGCCATGGGCAGGTGGACCAGGGCGTAAAATGAGCAGGCCAGGGCGATGAATCCGGACCCTCCACGATACAGGAGCATGCGCCGGTCATGGCCGAGGCTGGACACACCGGAACCGCGCAGGAAAAACAGGCACAGGGCCAGACCGACCAGGGAGCGTCCGAGCACGATCTCCATAAACGGCAGTTCGGATCCTGCCAGTTTGACCAGAATGTTGCCCAGGCTGAACCAGAAGGTCGCCTTGAGGATATACAGCGGTCCGGCGTATGAGGACGCGGTCATGGAATTTCTCCGGTCTGGCGGTGCGGTCGTCCCCGGAAAAAGGACGGCGAGGCGCTGATCGATAAAGGATTCCGGAGCAGTTGGCAAATGCAGGGCAAGCGGATGGTACAAAGGAGCTGGACAGGGGCAATGGGCCACGAATCGCACAAAAAAGATACTGGAGATGATTCCATGAAACACCATTTTGATCTGGTTGTTATCGGAACGGGGACCGCTGCCCAGACAGCGGCCCACCCCTGTCGTGCCGCCGGAATGAGCGTTGCCGTTATTGACGAGCGTCCCTATGGCGGAACCTGCGCCATACGCGGGTGTCAGGCAAAGAAATATTTTGTGGAAGCGGCCCGGGCCGTGGATCAGGTCCGGGCCATGCAGGGTCTGGGCCTTTTGGGGGTGCCGACAATTGCCTGGAACGAACTGCAGAAGCGGAAACGGGCCTTCACGGACAAGGTTCCGGGCGGCACGGAAAAGGGGTTTGTTGACGCCGGCATGGCCCTGTTCCATGGGCACGCCCGATTCGTGGGGGAGAATTCGGTCCGGGTCGGGCCGGACCTGCTTGTGGGAGACTGCATCCTGGTCGCCACCGGGGCGGTCCCGGCCCCTCTTGGTTTTTCGGGCAGCGAGCTCTGCCTGACCAGTGATGAATTTCTGGAACTTACGGAGCTCCCGTCCAGGATCGGGTTTGTGGGCGGAGGATTTATCTCCATGGAATTCGCTCATGTGGCGGCCAGGGCCGGTGCCGAGGTGACCATTTTGCAGCGTAGTGACCGGATGTTGCGCAGTTTTGATCCGGACCTGGTCCAGACGTTGCTGGCGGCCTCCCGGGAGCAGGGGATTGAGATCCTCTTAAACGCTCCCATCGCCTCCATGTCCCGGTCCGGGCAGTCCCTTGCGGTCCGGTACGGTGCCGAGGGAGCACGCGAAAAGGAATTTGATCTGGTTGTGCACGGGGCGGGCCGGGTGCCCAATCTCCATGACCTGGGTCTTGATGCGGCCGGGGTGGCCCACGACAGCCAGGGGATCGAGGTGGACGACTTCATGCGCTCGGTTTCCAATCAATATGTTTTTGCCATCGGGGATGTGGCGGCCACACCCTATCAGCTGGCCCTGGTCGCGGACCGGGAAGCGGAAGTGGCTGCGGAAAACATTCTCGGTCGGGAACGGACCATGGATCATGCCGGGGTGACCTCGGTTGTCTTTACCTGCCCGCCTCTGGCCCGGGTGGGAATGGATGAAGAGGACGCCCGCCGGGCCGGGATCGACTTTCGGGTCAATACCGGTGATCCCACGCGGTGGCCCTCCTCCTGGCGGATCGGGCAGCACCATGCCGGATACAAGGTGGTGCTGGAAAAGGGAACAGAGCGCATTCTCGGGGCTCATCTGCTGGGCCACGGCATGGACGAAGCGGTCAATATTCTGTCTTTGGCCGTACGTCGCGGGCTGACGGCTCCGGAAGTGCTGGACACGCTTTGGGGATATCCGACCTTTACCTCTGATCTCAAATATATGTTGCGGTGATACAATGAGCAGAAAATATATCGTGTTTGATTTTGACGGTGTGCTGGTGGATTCTCTGGCCCACAATCTGGAGGCGGCGGTCACGGCGTGCAGGGCGGTGGGCCATGACCGGGTCCCGACCCGGGAGGATATCGAGGCCATGGAGAACATGGTCTTTGGGGAGCTGCTGCATATCATCGGCATGGATCCGGCTCGTATCGACGAGGCGGTCCGATTGACCTTTGCCGAGCTTGCCCGTGACCCGGGGGAGCTTCCGTTTTTTCCGGGCATCCCCGAGGCGGTCCGGTGTCTGGCCGGCGAGCACCGGCTGGCCGTGCTGACCACCAACATGTCCGAACTGGTGATCGCCCAGCTGCGATATGCCGGACTTGAGGACTGTTTTGAGCGGATCATGGGCGCGGATCTGCCCGGGGACAAGGCGGATAAGCTGCGTACGGTCACGGGGGAATCAGCCCTGCATGCAAAAGATGTCTATATGATCGGCGATGCGGTCAGCGATGTTCGGCATGCCAAGGCCGCCGGGGTGTGCTCCGTGGCCGTGTCCTGGGGATTTCAAAGCCGGGACAAACTCCGGGCGGAAACGCCGGATCTTCTCCTGGACGAGCCCGGGCAGTTATGCTCCCTGTTGGGTAACTATTCAGGTTAAAATCTTAATGATTCAAGAGCCTGAAATTCAAAGTAAAATTTGAATACCGGACGATACATTTAAGAAATTTGAGAATTTAAGAAATTTCAGAAATTGAAAGAACAGGCGCTAACGTCTTATAATTTTTCAAATTTCTAAAATTTCTTAATTTTGAAATTTCTAATTTTGTAAAAGAACCTGAATAGTTACCCTGTTGGAATGATTTTATCAAATCGGTTTTACCATGCAAAAGGACGGTTCATGAAGAAATATGCGGTGTACGGCGTCGGCAATGCTCTGGTGGATATGGAGTTTTCCGTTGATGACGGTTTTCTGGCAGAAATGAATGTGGAAAAAGGCCTTATGACCCTGGTGGACGAGGAGCGTCAAAGCGAGCTGTTGTCCAGGCTGCGTCAGGCCCACGGAGCCAGGGCCTGTGGAGGGTCTGCGGCCAATACCGTTCTTGCGGTCAGTCGGCTGGGGGGAAAGACATTTTACTCCTGTAAGGTGGCTGACGACGAGATGGGGGACTTCTATGTCCGGGATCTGACCGAGGCCGGCGTGGATACCAACCTGCGGGAGTGCCTGTGCCCCGGAATCACCGGCAAATGTCTGGTCATGGTCACTCCGGATGCGGAGCGGACCATGAACACCTTTCTCGGCATCACAGGCGCTTTTTCCAGGGAAGAGCTGGTGGAGGAGGCCATTGCCGACTCCGAGTATCTTTACTCCGAAGGGTATCTGGTGACTTCGGACACGGCCCGTCCCGCCGTGGTGGAGGCCAGGCGCATGGCCGAGAAACACGGGGTGAAAACAGCCATCAGTTTTTCAGATCCGGCCATGGTCAAGTATTTCAAGCCCGGGCTGAAGGAGATTCTGGGTCGGGGCGTGGATCTGCTGTTCTGCAACGAGACCGAGGCCGGGCTTTTTGCGGACACCGACAGCCTGGACCGGGCCGTGGACGAGTTGAAACGGGTCGCCCGGACCTTTGTCGTGACCCGCGGGGCCAGGGGCGCTCTGGTCTGTGACGGGGACCGGTGTTTTCCCATCGATCCTCATCCGACACGAGCCGTGGACACCAACGGGGCCGGCGATATGTTCGCCGGGGCGTTTCTGTATGGTCTGACCCACGGGTTTTCCCATGAACAGGCCGGAAATCTGGCCAGTCTGGCTTCGTCGCACGTGGTTCAAAGCTTCGGGCCCAGACTGTCCTCCGAAACCATGCAGCAGTTGCTGGCCGGTTTTCGAGGCGAAGCGGGCCAGAGGGAGTATGGTCTTCAATTGTGAGGAAAAATTTTTCGTGGTAAACAAAAAAGGGGTTGACGTCGCCGGCACTTTTCCCTAAATCCCGTTTTCGCGCCGCAACGGGGCGCAACGTTCCTTGAAGAAGTGGAGGGGTTCCCGAGTGGTCAAAGGGAACAGACTGTAAATCTGTCGGCGGTTGCCTTCGGAGGTTCAAATCCTCCCCCCTCCACCATTTTGTATTGTGATCATGGCCTGTCCGGCACGATGTATCTCTCTTACAAAAAGAATTTGACATTCAAGGCACGTCTCTATATCAGTATCGTCTCTTCGGGGCGGTTAGCTCAGCTGGGAGAGCATCGGCCTTACAAGCCGAGGGTCACAGGTTCGAGCCCTGTACCGCCCACCAAATATGCGGGGTCGTAGTTAAGCCGGTTATAACGCTGGCCTGTCACGCCAGAGGCCGTGGGTTCGAGTCCCATCGGCCCCGCCACGAAAGTAAAAGGTCACATCCTGCGGATGTGACCTTTTTTTTTGTCGTTTCACCATGAACACAGGGAGGAGAACCGTGCTTTTGTTTGTCGCTGTCAGAGATCTGCTCATTTTCATTGTCGGGGTCTGGTATTTTGAATTTTATCTTGATTTCAAACTGCCCGAAGAGAACAACCTCCTGCTTTTTTTTGTTGCCATTCCCATCATCTGGGCCACCATGATGCAGAGCTGGACCTCCATCAGCTACAGGGAGCAGAAGCACCCGGTCATGTACTGGGGGTGTCACCTCATGGGCGTTTTGCTGCTGGCCAGTTCCGTGTTTCTTATCAGCGCTGTTTTAAACACCATTGCCCACTCTCTGGATACCACAGGCAACATCCTGTTCCACTGCGTGGGCTGGAGCGCGGTGCTTGGGATCATCTTCTACGACATGGTGGACATTACCCGCTGAAGCCGGTCATTTTGACCGTGCTCCAGGGGTGTATCGCCGCATGAGATCGCTTTGCCGGGATCATTCGGTGTCTTCGAGAACGGTGAGTTTGTTTTCAACTCCGGTCACGCTGTCGATGTTCGTGGCGATCTGCACCGCCCTGTCCGCATGCTCTCCGGATTCAACGCTGCCTTCCAGCGTCACGACGCCGTTTGTCGTGGTCACGGAGATGGCCGATGTTTCCAGGAGAGGATCTCTGAGGATGTCCATCTTGATCTGGGCGGTGATGCCGGAATCATCGAGATAGGTTCCGGCCTCCTGGGCCGCTTCATCCAGTGTCTGTCCGGCCTGGTCCATTTTCTCTGCAGCCATATCCCCGGCCGCTTCCATCTCTTCCCCGATGCTTTCTTCCGTTTCAGTCTCGTTTTCCACCGTTCCTTCTTCTCCCTGGTCCTGCTGACAGGCGGAAGCGGTCATGACAAAGGCTGCCATAATGAAAATCATGAAAAATCTGTGGATCAGGTTCATGTTCCAACTCCTTTTGCGGCATGTGGTGCATGGTTGATGGTTCGGGCTGTTTCGAAGCCGAGCCCTTCGTGTTTTCCTGCAGACGCTTCGTTCGTTTCAGATCAGCCTTCGGACCAGGGTGCCGCGTCTCGTGATCCGGAGTTGCTGAATCCAGGGACGGCAACGAACGTGTAGGAAGGCTTTGGAGAAGATGCTGCCGTTATGCGTCTGCGTACGTAGTTCAGGGGTACAGATGAGGTACGTCGGCCGCACCGGGATCTGTTTCCTTTATGGCGCTACGCCCGAAGTGAGGGAATCGTCCGGATATGATGCATGATTGCATCATATTCAGGGAGTGGCTGCTTTCAGGCCGGGGGCGGTCAGCATTCTTTTGCGAAAGATGATCTTTGAACACTGCTGCGAGCAGCCGGGGCGGGGATGCGGGCCGGTCTTCCTTTGCAGAGGAATTGTTCTGGTACGCTCCTTGCTCGATTTGTCCAGGAGGAAATTGAAAATATGAACCAGAATCACAATACAGAGAATCAGACGGCCCGTGACCTGCAGCAGATCGTTCAGCTCCAGCAGCGGGCAGTGGAATTTGCCGAGGCAGGGATGATGGACGAGGCCCTGGAGGCGGCAGTTGTTTCGCTCGGTCTGCTTGAGGAATCAGCCCCGGAACAGTATCTCCTGAAGGCCAGGCTTATGCAGAATACCAGCCGGGTGCTGCTCTATGCCGGTGACCTGGAGCAGGCCGAGGCTATCGGAGCAGAGGGAGTGGGGCTGATGCGTTCCCTGCCCGACTGCCCTGCGGCCGCGCTGGCCGAGGGCCTTATGAATCTGTCCTCGGTCCAGTATGCTGCCGAGAAGCTGGACGACGCCACGGTCACCCTGGTGGAGGCCATGGCCCTGTGGAAACAGGAGAAGGGGGCCATGAGTGTCGAAGTGGCGGACTGCTTCAACAATCTCGGCCGGATCAGGGAACAGCTCGGACATCCGGGCGAGGCAGCGAACATGTACGATCATGTCATCCAGATCCACAGCGAACTGCACGGGGATCATGAACAGACCGCCTTTGCCTGGATGAGTAAGGGGCTGGCCCTGATGGAGGCCGGGGACCTGGTCGGCGCCGAAGCCGCCCTGCAGGAAGGTGTGGACTGCTGCGCCCGGGCCGGAGCCACATCCGGACAGGTGGCCGAGGCGTGCGCCGAGAATCTGCGGTTGTGCAGGGAGAAGGAAGAAAGTGTTAAGGGGTAATGCTGGCTCGGTGGTGATTCCGAATGGCAGGAGTGCGTAATTTCAGCTGAGATCTGTATTTCAGGTCGGGGTTGCTTTTTTCAGTCCAGCAGAATTGGAATCTGTTGCAGTTCTGCATCCATGATGCGGGACTGCACGCTTTGGGCGTGGTCCATGAGCCACCCCCCGGCAGCACCGGACAGTCGCTGGGCGTAGAGTTCGCTGATCACGGCCCGGCAGATTTCCTCGACGACTTCCTCTGTCCGGTGGCGTGCCGCACCCCCGCGGGACAGATCGCCGGAGGTCAGTTGGTCCAGGCCGGCTACCACACGGGCTCCGAGCGGGGAGGCCGCCGCGCTGCTTCGGGCCGCCCACTTGTAAAAGGGCATGAATTTTTGGGCCAGGAGATGGACCAGGAGCAGGGCCTGTTCGGCAAACCGGGCCGCGCACAGGGTGGCCGTGAGCCGGTCTCCCCGTTTAAGACTGCGCAGCAGGTTGTATTGTCCGGACTGGGCCATGAGGGCGCAGCGGGTCGCGATCTTTTTTTTGCGCAGCTCGGCCGGGTAGTGGCCCAGCAGGCCGTTGCGGATGGCGGTGAAATCCGGCTCCGTCCGTGTCCCGGCCTCGGCCGGGCCGTCCATGAACACGGCCCCGTTGGTGCAGACCGCATAATGGTGTTCCGGGATGGCCTGCCACTCCCGCCAGTGTTCGGGAACGCGGGGGATACCAAGGAACCTGGCGTAAAAGGATTCCGTGCCCAGTATGCCCACCCGGGCGTTGCGCATTCCAGGGGTCATGCGGGTGGGAAAGCCGTGAAATTCTGCCGGCAGGCACTCAAGGGCAGACTCCAGAAGGGAACCCCGGCGGTCCAGCTCCGCATCCGGAAGCCACAGACAGAAGGCGGGACCCCAGTCATGGTCCCGGGAAATCTCGTCGTCGAACCCGAAACACTCGGAGCCCTCCCCCACCAGGCCCGCCACGAGTATGGTCTGCAGCTGCCTGGGGATGTGCTCCAGAAGAGCGGCCCTGTATGTTTCGAAAAGGGAACGGGCCAGGGTCAGACCGGTTGGCTCGTGAGGTGTTTGCGGTCCGGTTTCGGGGGTGGTGGACATGGGAACCTCCGTTGTGTGCATGACATTCAAACCGTACGAGGTGATGTATGGGCATTTTAGGGGAAAGGGAGCAGCAGCTCATCGATGCAATTGTGGAAAGGGAACTGGACATGTTTCTTAAAGTCGACAACCTCGGCGGACCGGCCGGATGCCAGCAGCGTCCGGACAGTTTCCGGGCCATGCGCTGGATGACCCACTCGGTCTTTCCTGCCGAGTATCTTGAATCCTGGCTGGGTGATCTGGAAACGGCCGGGGAGCAGGGGCTCAACCTGATGACCGTCAAGTACGCCCGCATGGACAATCTGATTCCCAGGGAGAACCGCAGCCCGCTGGTGGACGATATAGCCGATGTGGAATTCAGATGGATGCAGGAACTGCGCCAGGAGTCCCCGGAGAGTTTTCGCGCAGGGGATGGCGAAGGATTTCGCCGCTACCTGTCCTGCGAGCTGGAGACCCTTTCCCAAAGGACGCTCAATATCTATCAGCGGGTAGTGGCTGAAGCCGTGGAACAGGGCCGCAA
>JAWLGC010000063.1:0-15048 GCA_041685265.1 Desulfomicrobiaceae bacterium
AGCTGGCGTGATCGGCCAGCTGTTTTTTTTTGAGCTCTGCCTGAAAATCTTGAAAAAGGTTCTGCAAAACAGATTTTTTTTGGGGCAGGCGGATGAAAGAAGATACTGAAAACAGAGAGTTGCCGTTTTTTCTGTGCTATTTGACTCAGGCGGGTTGCCCCTTGCAAATTCTGGCCGTATAGTCTAAAGAACCAAATTCTTCGAAATTAATGGAGGTTGATCATGAAAAAAGATGTACATCCCAAAACATACGATTGCGCAATTCGCTGCGCCTGTGGGAATGAATTCCATTCGGAGTCCACTATCGGGGACAAGCTGGATGTGGAAATCTGTTCCGCATGTCACCCCTTCTATACAGGGGAGCAGCGGTTTATCGACTCTGCCGGACGGATCGACAAATTCCGGAAAAAGTACGCAAAGTTTGCTGCCAAATAGTCATCCCGGCACGTCGAGTGCGGGGCTGCGTGATGCCGGAACGGTGAACAGGTTTTTTTCGAGGGGGTGTCGAGTCGGCACCCTCTTTCTTTATGCTGTGCTCTTATGATGGTCAGTACTGCGGAGTATGAGGTCCGATATGCTTGGAAAACTTGAAAAGCTGGAACAAAAATTTTTGGAGCTTGAGCGTGAGCTGAGCTCTCCCGGTGTGTTCAATGACCAGGAGAGGTACACGCAGCTGGCCAAGCAGCACTCTGATCTGGGGGAAGTGGTGTCGGCCTTTCGGCGCTACAAGGCCGTTCTGCAGGAGCTGACCGAGAACCGGTCCCTGGCCACGGATGGTGATCCTGAAATCAGGGAGTTGGCCGAACTCGAAATCGAGAGTCTTGCCGTTGAGGAAGCCTCCCTTGAATCCGAGCTGAAAGTGCTGCTCACCCCCAGGGATCCCTTGGATGAGAAGAATATTATTCTGGAGATTCGGGCCGGGACCGGCGGAGAAGAAGCTGCACTTTTCGTGGCAGATCTGTTCCGGATGTATTCCCGATATGCCGACGAGCAGGGATGGCGGGTCGAACCCATGAGCTTTCATGAGACAGGGAGCGGCGGGTTCAAGGAAATTATCGCGTCCATTTCAGGAAAACAGGTCTATAGCAGACTTAAGTTCGAGTCCGGGGTGCACCGTGTGCAGCGGGTGCCGGCCACGGAAAGTCAGGGGCGCATTCACACGTCGGCGGTCACCGTGGCCATTCTGCCCGAGGCGGAAGAGGTCGATGTGCATATCGAATCCACGGATCTGAGGGTGGACGTTTTTCGGGCCTCGGGGCCCGGCGGGCAGTCGGTCAACACCACGGATTCGGCTATTCGTCTGACGCATGTACCTACCGGACTTGTTGTGATCTGTCAGGATGAGAAATCCCAGCATAAGAACAAGGCCAAGGCGATGAAGGTGTTGCGTTCCAGGCTGTTGCAGCAGGTTCAGGATGAAAAAAAACGGGCGTACGATGAGAACCGCAAGACCCAGGTGGGAAGCGGGGACCGTTCCGAACGAATCCGGACCTATAATTTTCCTCAGGGGCGGGTGACGGATCACCGTATCAACCTGACCCTGTACAATCTGGATGCGGTCATGGAAGGGAGGCTCGGTGAGGTCCTTCAGCCTTTAGTCCAGCATTTCCAGAGCGAGGCCATGCGTGAATAGGATGGCCGGACTATGTTTTCGACCCCGCAGGACCGGATGTTCGAGCGGGGTTTTTTTTATTTCGCGGGTGGATAAATGACGACGGTGTCGCGACAGGAAGTGCTGTCCGCGGCGGTCAGGACCCTTCGAGACGCCGGGGTGGACAGCCCGGAACTTTCAGCTCAGGTTCTTCTGGCTTTTGTCCTTGGGTGCTCACGGGTTGAGCTCTTTCTTGAGCGATCAGCATCCGTGCCCAAGGATAAGCGTGCACGTTTCCGGAAACTTGTCGGGAAAAGGGCACATGGGGAGCCAGTGGCGTATCTGACCGGGGAGCGGGAATTTTTCGGGCTCGAGTTCGAGGTTCGACCCGGGGTTCTGATCCCCCGGCCGGAGACGGAACTGCTGATTGAACGGGTTCGGGACATTTTTGATTCCGGCCGTGCTCTGAGGTTTGTTGATCTCGGGACCGGAAGCGGAATCATCGCAGTCCTTGTCGGTACCCTGTTTTCCGGGGCTTCGGGACTGGCCGTTGATATCAGTGCCGCTGCCCTGGAAGTGGCCGGAAGAAATGTTCGGGCCCACGGACTTGGGGGACGCATTTTTCCTGTCCTGGCAGATCTGGCTGTTCCTCCTCTTCCTGCGGAATCTCTGGATCTGGTGACCTCCAATCCTCCCTACCTCTCTGCAGCGGAGTTGCAGGAGGTATCCCGCGAGGTTCGGGATTTTGAACCGAAAAGGGCGCTCGTCGCAGGACCCGAGGGAACCGAACTCCTGGAAGTACTGGCGCGAAGAGGGGGGGCGCTTCTCCGGCCTGGCGGGGTGTTGCTGGTCGAAATGGGGCATTTACAGGGAGAGCGAGCTCGAAAAATTTTTTCCGGGTGGGCAGAGGTTCGGATTCACAGGGACCTCGCAGGAAAGGATCGTCTGATCGAGGCCTGGAAAAAATGATGCGTCGGTGTGGTGCAAAGGTCACACTGTGCGTAAAAAAGACATCTCTGTGCGGGTTGGTCTGATGCAACATCTTTTAATTACGACGAAAAACGTTTTCGTTTCTCGAGGCACGCTTTGTGCATGATATCGACTTATGAAACAGATCACACTCCAAAAAGAAGTCAAATGTTCCGGGATCGGCCTGCATAGCGGTAAGAAGGTCGATATCTGCCTCAAGCCCGCACCGGCAGGGAACGGAGTCACTTTTCTGCTCCCTGATCGTGGAGGCAGAAGGGTCTTCGCTCCGGAGCCCGGCAAAGTCGTGGCTACGGGCCTGGCAACCACCCTGGGAGATGACCGGGGCACGGTGGCGACAGTGGAACATCTTCTGGCTGCTATTGCCGGCCTTGGGATTGACAATATCGTGATCGAAGTCAGCGGCCGTGAGGTCCCGATCATGGACGGCAGTGCTGCAGGGTTTGTCCTTCTGCTTCGTTCGGCAGGCCTCCGGGCCCAGTCCAGGGAGAAGCGGGTGCTGGCCTTTGCCAGGCCGCTCTCCTTTGACCGGGAAGGCAAGCATATCCGAGTGACTCCGTATGATGGTTTTCGCATCCGGTACACCATTGATTTTGATCATCCCCTTGTCGGAGTACAGCGCTGCTCCTATGAGGTTACTCCCGAGACCTTTGCTATGGAGATTGCCCGGGCCAGAACTTTTGGTTTTTTGCGGGATGTCGAATGGCTGCAGCGTAACGGCCAGGCTCTGGGGGGAGCGCTTGATAACGCCATAGTTCTGGACGACTACGGGGTGGTCAATTCCGAAGGGCTCAGATTTCCGGATGAATTCGTTCGTCATAAGGTTCTGGATTTCATAGGGGATATCAGCCTGCTGGGGGCGCCGCTGCTGGGGAGTTTCGACGTGGCCTGCTCCGGCCATGCGCTGAACAACGAATTTGCACGTTACGTGCATGAGAACAGGGAGAAGTATCTCCAGGTCGTCCCCGCCCCCCGGGCGAGGCGATCCATGGAAGTACCTGTTTTTGCCGATCGCCCCGAGGGGGAGCCGGCCTGGGCATGAGAAGTTGGCTGTCCAGGGCTTTTTTTGAATGAGGCATCTCGTGCAGAACGCAGTATCTGCTCCGGGTGCCTTTTCCATGGTCGATTCATACAGTGACACCACAAGTTTTTTGAAAAATATCGAAAAAAGACTTGCCAAGCGAATTAAACATCGCTAGGTATCTCGACTTCACGGGCTGGCGTAGCTCAATTGGTAGAGCAGCTGATTTGTAATCAGCAGGTTGCGGGTTCAAGTCCCATCGCCAGCTCCAGAGAAAATGTCGGAGGGGTTCCCGAGTGGTCAAAGGGAACAGACTGTAAATCTGTCGGCGGACGCCTTCGGAGGTTCAAATCCTCCCCCCTCCACCATAATTTAGTAGGAGGCAGGTCAGACCTGCTGCTTGACTACGACACATCGAGAGCGGGAATAGCTCAATTGGTAGAGCATCAGCCTTCCAAGCTGAGGGTTGCGAGTTCGAGTCTCGTTTCCCGCTCCAAATGTATCGCATCCACGCCCACGTAGCTCAGTCGGTAGAGCACTTCCTTGGTAAGGAAGAGGTCACCGGTTCAAGTCCGGTCGTGGGCTCCAGTCAAGCATCCCTCCTTTCAAGCGCATCCAAATTTTTTTTATTGAAATAAACCAACCGATATTTTGAGTAACAGGGGGTAAGGTATGGGCAAGGCAAAATTTGACAGAACAAAGCCGCACGTCAACATCGGAACCGTTGGTCATATTGACCACGGGAAGACTACTCTGACTGCAGCAATCACCAAGATCGCCAGTCTGAAACAGGGTGGCTCCTTTATCGCATTCGACGAGATCGACAAGGCACCGGAAGAGAAGGAGCGCGGGATCACGATTGCCACCGCGCATGTCGAGTACGAAACCGACAACCGTCACTACGCGCATGTCGACTGTCCCGGTCACGCCGACTACATCAAGAACATGATCACCGGCGCGGCTCAGATGGACGGTGCGATCATCGTTGTTGCCGCCACTGACGGCCCCATGCCCCAGACCCGTGAGCACATCCTGCTCGCCCGTCAGGTCGGCGTGCCCTCCCTGGTCGTGTTTCTGAACAAAGTCGACCTGGTGGATGATGAAGAGCTGCTCGAGCTGGTTGAAATGGAAGTTCGCGAACTTCTTGACAAGTATGAATTTCCCGGCGATGACGTGCCGGTCATTAAAGGAAGCGCTCTCAAGGCTCTGGAGTGCGACGACGCCGACTCTGAGGATGCCAAGCCGATTCTCGAGCTGCTGGCCGCCTGCGATGATTACATTCCTGCCCCCGAGCGGGATACCGAGAAGCCCTTCCTGCTGCCTATCGAGGACGTTTTCTCTATCTCCGGTCGCGGAACTGTTGTAACCGGCCGTGTCGAGCGCGGGGTTATCAAGGTCGGCGAGGAAGTCGAAATTGTCGGTATCAAGGACACAGTGAAGACTACCTGTACCGGTGTCGAGATGTTCCGTAAGCTTCTTGATGAAGGCCAGGCCGGCGACAATGTCGGAATTCTTATTCGCGGCGTCAAGCGGGACGAAGTTGAGCGCGGTCAGGTTCTGGCTAAGCCCAAGTCCATCACTCCGCATCGCAGATTCAAGGGCGAAGTGTACATTCTGAGCAAGGAAGAGGGTGGTCGTCATACTCCTTTCTTCGGCGGCTATCGCCCCCAGTTTTACTTCCGGACCACTGACATCACTGGTGTCGTGACTCTGCCTGAAGGAACTGAAATGATCATGCCTGGCGACAACACCACATTCACCGTCGAGCTCATTGCTCCGATTGCCATGGAAAAAGGACTGCGTTTTGCAATCCGTGAAGGTGGCAGAACTGTCGGTGCAGGTGTTGTTTCCGAAATCATAGAGTAGGTTACATCATGCGTATCAACGTACTGCTGGCATGTACCGAGTGTAAGCGTAGAAACTACGCTACCTCCAAGAACAAAAAAAATACCACGAGTAAGCTCGAACTGAAGAAATATTGTCCGTTCGACAGAAAGCATACCGTGCACAAAGAAACAAAGTAAGTTTCGCAGGGGCGGTGTCTAACCGCACCGCCCCTGAGTCACTTATTGCGCAATAAAGCGTAACCTCGTGCAGGCCAGTAGCTCTAACGGTAGAGCATCGGACTCCAAATCCGAGGGGTGGGGGTTCAAATCCCTCCTGGCCTGCCATTTTTTTTATAGTGAAGTCATGAGCAAAAAAAAGAAAAAACACGACGTCCAGGTAGAGGAACAGCATCATTCCGGAAGCAAGCTTCAGGATCTTCGCCTCTTCTGGGAGCAGTCCCAGGCAGAGATCAAGAAGGTCGCCTGGCCTGACAGGAAAGAGACGCTGACCACGAGTGCGGCTGTCATTTTGCTCGTGCTCATTATGTCCCTTTTTTTGGGGGGAGTTGACTTGGGACTGGGTAAGTTGATCGAGTCGGTTCTCTCCTAGGCTCGGGGTGTCCTTATGAGTGAAACGGAAGTGATGGGTACGCCCCAGGCACGATGGTACATCATCCATACCTATTCCGGGTATGAGCAGCGGGTTGAGCGGACCATCCGGGAAATGATACGGACCGGTCAGGCCAAGGGGCTCATCGAAGATGTTATCGTGCCCACGGAAAAGGTGGTTGAGCTGGTCAAGGGGCAGAAGCGGACGTCGACTCGAAAATTTTACCCCGGGTACGCCCTTGTCAAGATGGTCTTCAATGACGACTCCTGGCACATGATCCAGTCGATTCCCAAAGTCACCGGATTTATTGGGGGAAAGAATAGGCCGAGCCCTTTGACGCAAAAGGAAGCGGATAAGATTCTGTCCACAATAGAAAGTCGTAAAGAGCAGCCTCGACCCAAGTTCCACTTTGAAAAGGGAGACGACGTTAGGGTGATCGATGGTCCCTTCGCAAACTTCAACGGAATGGTTGAAGATGTTAACTACGACAAAGGGAAGTTGCGTGTTTCCGTATCCATATTCGGAAGACAGACCCCTGTCGAGCTTGACTTCGTGCAAGTGACCAAAGGCTGAGACTTTTACGAGATAATGAGGTAGACGACATGGCCAAGAAAATAATGGCAAAAATCAAACTGCAGATCTCTGCAGGTGCAGCAAATCCGTCACCGCCTGTCGGCCCAGCGTTGGGACAGCACGGCGTCAATATCATGGAATTCTGCAAGGCGTTCAATGCGAAGACCCAGGATCAGAAAGGGATGATCATCCCGGTCGTGATCACTGTCTTCCAGGATCGCTCCTTCACTTTTATCACCAAAACGCCCCCCGCATCCGTCCTGCTGGTCAAGGAAGCCGGGATTTCCAAGGGATCCGGTGAACCGAACAAGGAGAAGGTCGGGAAAGTGACCATGGCTCAGATCGAAGCGATCGCCAAAATCAAGATGCCCGACCTCAGTGCTGCCGACACGGATGCTGCCTGCAAGACGATTATGGGTACTGCTCGCAGCATGGGCATTGACGTAGAAAACTAGGGGCGAGGATAAAAAACTATGCCTAAGCACGGAAAAAAATATCAGAAGACAGCGGAAGCTGTTGAACATATGACCCGATACCCCCTTGACCGGGCCCTTGATCTCGTAGTGCAGGGTTCTTTCGCAAAGTTCGACGAGACGGTCGATATCGCGGTGAATCTCGGGGTCAATCCGAAATATTCGGACCAGATGGTCCGGGGGGCGGTCAATCTTCCCCACGGATTGGGCAAGGAAGTTCGTGTCGTTGCATTTTGCAAAGGGGAAAAGGAAGAGGCTGCCAAGGCTGCCGGTGCCGATGTCGTCGGCAGCGATGAACTGGTGGCAAAGATTCAGGGCGGATGGCTGGAGTTCGACAAGGCAGTCGCCACTCCCGACATGATGGCTCAGGTCGGAAAAATCGGGAAAATCCTCGGGCCCCGCGGCCTGATGCCCAATGCCAAGACCGGTACAGTCACCTTTGACATTGAAAATGCGATTTCGGAACTGAAGGCCGGGAAGGTCGAGTTCAAGGTCGACAAGGCGGGGGTCGTGCATGCTCCCATCGGTAAGGTTTCCTTTGGAAGTGAAAAGCTGCTCGGCAACCTTAGAAGCGTCGTCGATATTCTGGAAAAACTCAAACCTTCCTCTGCCAAAGGGACCTATTTGAAGGCCCTTTCGGTCTCCTCCACCATGGGTCCGGGAGTGAAGGTGGATACCGCTTCCCTGCGTGGCAGCGGCGAATAACTTTCGCAATCATCAAGGAGAAGAGTCAGAGAAGGCAGGTGGGGAAACCCTTAATTTCCTGCAGAGACTGCTTTGGCTCATTCTGCCTAACCGTAGAAGAGAGGTAGCGAGGTGAATAGGGCAGATAAGGCAAGAATCATAGAGGGTCTGAAGCAAAAGGCGGGCAAGGCCAGCATTGCCGTGGTTTCCGATTTCAAGGGAATCAAGGTCGAGGAACTGACCCCCCTGCGGGTTCAGCTCCGTGAAAGCGGCTGCGACTACCAGGTGGTCAAGAACACTCTGGCCAGTCTGGCTGTTGCTGACGGTCCTCATGACATCTTGAAGGACGAGTTCAAGGAAAACTGTGCTGTCGCGTTCGGGTATGATGATCCGGTGGCTGCAGCAAAGGTATTGGTCGAATTCACAAAGAAAAACAAAAAATTTGCGGTCAAATTCGGTAGCCTGGAAGGGAAGTATCTCGACGAAGCCGGGATCAAGGCCCTTTCCGAACTCCCGAGCAAGGAACAGCTCCTTGGTATGACCCTTGGAACCATGAATGCGGTTCCGCAGAATTTTGTGTGTCTCTTTGCGAATGTCATTCGCGGCACGTTGAATGCCCTGAATGCGATCAAGGAACAGAAAGAACAAGCGTGAGCCGAAGAACATTGGTTTAGGAGGAAAAAATGGCAGATATCACAAAAGATCAGGTAGTGGATTTCATCGCGAATATGACCGTTCTGGAACTCTCCGAGTTCATCAAGGAACTGGAAGAAAAATTCGGCGTCAGTGCAGCTGCTCCGGTAGCAGCCATGGCCATGGCTCCCGCAGCCGGCGCAGCTGAAGAAGTTGAAGAGCAGACCGAGTTCGACGTTGTTCTGTCCGAAATCGGCGGGAACAAGATCGCGGTCATCAAGGCTGTCCGCGCCATCACCGGACTTGGCCTGAAAGAAGCCAAGGAAAAGGTTGACGGTGTGCCCTCGGTTCTGCAGGAAGGGATTGCTAAAGAGCAGGCTGAAGAAGCTAAGAAGCAGCTCGAAGAAGCCGGCGCAAAAGCTGAGCTCAAGTAACAGTCCTTTTTTGGAAGGAATAAAGAGCGCGGGGGGTCTTACGACACCCTTGCGCTCTTTATTCATTTGTTTTTTTATCGGGTCAGCCTCCCGAATTGCTCCTCTTTCCTTCGCACGCACTTCCTTACTTTTCTAGGCCTCGAACATCCGCCCTTGCCTTGAGCAAAGCCACATTCGTAGATTTCTTTTCCCGAGGGGATACAATGAACCAATTTGTCAAAAAATTTGGAAGAGTCAAGAGCTCTCTGGAAATCCCGCATCTTCTGAGCCTTCAGCTTGATTCATATAAGAAATTTCTTCAAGAGGATGTCCCCCCCTCGACTCGTGCCGATATCGGCCTGGAAGGGGTTTTCAGATCAGTTTTTCCCATACAGGACTTTAACAAAACAGCAACCCTTGAGTATGTCAACTACGAGATCGGAAAGCCCAAGTACGATGTCGATGAGTGTATATCCAAGGGATTGACGTATGAAGCGCCCATCCGGATCAAGGTTCGGCTGGCCGTGTACGACGTGGATGAGGAGACTCAGGCTCGCTCCATCCACGATATCAAGGAACAGGATATCTATTTCGGGACCATCCCGTTGATTACCGAGAAGGGCACTTTTCTGGTCAACGGTACGGAGCGGGTCATCGTCAACCAGCTCCAGCGCTCCCCCGGGATCATTTTCGAGCACGATTCAGGGAAAACCCATTCCAGCCGGAAAATCCTGTACAGCTCCCGGATTATCCCCATGCGCGGGTCGTGGCTGGACTTTGATTTCGACCATAAGGACATTCTCTATGTCCGCATTGATCGTCGTCGGAAAATGCCCGCCACCATCCTGCTTAAAGCCCTGGGCATGTCCGGCGAAGACATCCTGAACTATTTCTACAAGAAGGAAGTTTTTCGGGTTGAATCCGGTCGGTTGTTCAGAAAGATCGAAGAGGGACGTTACCGCAAGGAAAACGCATACTCCGACGTCATGGACGGCGACGGCAAGGTGCTTGTGCCGGCGGGCCGGCCCATTACCAAGGGGGCCTGGAAACGGATCCTGCGGGCCGGTATCGAATTTCTTGAAATCGATATGGCCCAGTTGGAGAACGAATTTCTCGCCAGGGAGACCGTTCATCCCGAGACCGGGGAAGTTCTGACCTCCCCTGGCGACCGGTTGACTCAGGAGGTTGTCGAATCTCTTGCCGAGGTCGGCATTACAGAATTCGAATGCCTGTACACCTCCGGGGCAGAAGTCTCCTCGTCCATCCGCGACACGCTGCGTCTGGACAAATGTCAGGATATGGAATCGGCTCAGATCGACATTTATAAGCGGCTTCGTCCGAGTTCCCCTCCGACCCCGGAAATATCGGCCAATTTTTTTGAGAATCTGTTTCGCAATCCCGACTACTACGATCTGTCCGTGGTCGGACGGTACAAGCTCAACGCCCGGCTCGATCTCGACCTTCCGCTGGATCACAGGACCCTGTCCAACGAGGATATCCTGAGATCCCTCAGGCATCTGGTGCAGCTCAAGGATTCGCACGGTCCCGCCGATGATATCGATCATCTTGGCAACCGCAGGGTGCGGCCCGTGGGTGAGCTGGTCGAGAATCAGTACCGCATCGGGCTTGTACGGATGGAGCGGGCCATCAAGGAGCGGATGAGTCTGCAGGAAGTGGCCACTCTGATGCCGCACGACCTGATCAACCCCAAGCCGGTAACGGCAGTTCTCAAGGAGTTCTACGGAACCTCCCAGCTGTCCCAGTTCATGGACCAGACCAACCCGCTTTCCGAGGTAACGCATAAGCGGCGGCTGTCCGCCCTCGGCCCTGGCGGTCTGACCCGTGAACGGGCGGGGTTTGAGGTGCGCGACGTGCATCTCTCCCATTATGGACGGATCTGTCCCATTGAGACTCCGGAAGGACCAAACATCGGTCTGATCGTCTCATTGACCACCCATGGAGTGGTCAATGATTTTGGATTCATCGAATCCCCGTACCGGATCGTCAAGGACGGGTACATCACCGACGAGATTCACTACCTTGAGGCCTCAAAGGAAGAGGGTGAGATCATCGCTCAGGCCAATGCCGAGGTTGATGAAAGCGGTCGGTTCGCCAAACCCCAGGTGGGGGCTCGCGTCGAAGGAGAGTTTGCCATTGTCAACCGTGAAGCGGTTACTCTTATGGATATCTCTCCCAGCCAGATTGTCTCCATCTCCTCGGCGTTGATTCCGTTCCTGGAGCACGATGACGCCAACCGGGCCCTGATGGGATCCAACATGCAGCGTCAGTCCGTGCCGCTTCTTCAGTCGGAAAAGCCCCTGGTGGGAACCGGCATGGAAGGCATTGTGGCCAAGGATTCAGGAAGCTGTATTCTGGCCGAAGCGGAAGGTGAAATTCGTTATGTCGATGCGGACAGGGTTGTTGTCTCCTATTCGGACGGTATTTATCCTGAAATGGGTGGAACCCGTTTCTACGAAATTCAGAAGTACCATAAATCGAACCAGAACAGCTGTTTCGGGCAGAAGCCCCGGGTTCGCATCGGCCAGAAAGTGCGCAAGGGCGATGTGCTGGCTGATGGGCCGAGTATTCGGGACGGCGAGCTTGCCCTGGGCAAGAACCTTCTTGTGGCCTTCATGCCCTGGTGCGGGTATAACTACGAGGACTCCATCCTCATTTCCGAACGGATGGTCATGGATGATGTCTATACCTCCATCCATATCGAGGAATTTGATGTCTTCGCCCGGGACACAAAGCTGGGCCCCGAGGAAGTCACCCGGGATATCCCCAATGTAGGCGAAGATATGCTGCGCAATCTTGATGAGAGCGGGATTATTCGCATCGGGGCCAAAGTTGCCCCCGAGGATATCCTTGTCGGCAAGATCACGCCCAAAGGGGAGACCCAGCTCACTCCCGAGGAACGGCTTCTGCGCGCCATCTTCGGCGACAAGGCCCGGGATGTGAAAAACACATCGCTGAAGGTTCCGCCGGGAATCGAGGGGACCGTCATTGATGTGAAGGTGTTCAATCGCCGTTCTGGAGAGAAGGATGAGCGAACCAAAAATATCGAAGATTACGACCTGAGCAGACTCGATCAGCGTGAAGGGCTCCATATCGCCGGCCTGACCCAGGAGACCCGGGAAAAAATCTGGCAGGTATGCGAAGGCAGGAGTGTGGCCAAGACCATCCTGGGCAAACGCAAGGGAGAGGTTCTTCTCGAGGCCAACATGCCCATGCGCTGGGAAGTTCTTGAAACGTTGCCTCTGAAAAAGCTGGCCGGTGTGTTTACGAGCAGGGAGACCAACGATCTGGTCATGGAACTGCTCGGTCTTTATGACGCACAGATCTCGTTTATCAAGAATCTTTACGACGAGAAACGGGAAAAGGTTACAGAAGGAGACGACCTGCCTCCGGGCGTGATCAAGATGGTCAAGGTCTATGTGGCCGTGAAGCGAAAGCTCAATGTCGGGGATAAGATGGCCGGGCGGCATGGAAACAAAGGGGTTGTGTCCAATATCCTTCCCCAGGAGGATATGCCCTTCTTTTCCGATGGCACTCCCATGGATGTCGTGCTGAACCCCCTTGGCGTTCCTTCCCGGATGAATATTGGACAGATCATGGAAACGCATCTCGGGTGGGCCGCCAAGGATCTTGGCACGTATGTGGCCAACCTGGTGGAAAGCGGTGAGCACGTGACCCAGATTCGTTCGGAAATGAAGGATATTTTCAGCTCCGACGAAATGAGTGCCGTTATCGACGGCATGGATGACGACGAGGTTGTCGAGGCGGCCAAGTCCCTGCGGTCCGGAATTCACATGAAGACGCCGGTGTTTGACGGGGCCGAGGAGGAAGAGCTCTGGGGGCTGCTTGAAAAGGCGGGGCTGCCGGAGGACGGCAAGGCCGTACTGTATGACGGACGAACCGGAGACCCGTTTCACAGTCGGGTTACTGTCGGCTACATGTACTATCTGAAGCTGCATCATCTGGTCGACGAGAAGATCCACGCCAGATCCACCGGACCTTACTCCCTTGTTACGCAGCAGCCTCTGGGCGGGAAGGCCCAGTTCGGAGGGCAGCGGCTCGGAGAGATGGAGGTTTGGGCCCTGGAAGCTTACGGAGCGGCGTATCTGCTTCAGGAGTTTCTGACAGTGAAGTCGGATGACGTGGCCGGTCGGGTCAAGATGTATGAGAAAATTGTCAAGGGAAGCAATTTTCTTGAATCCGGAATGCCGGAGTCGTTCAACGGGTTTGTGAAGGAAATGATGTCCCTGGGGCTTGATATCACTCTCCTGAAGGAAGAGCGGGCGCGCCCTAGGCGGTGAGTCTTCGATTCGGAGTTCAGGCCATTTTCCTGTCCATGATACGTTCAATCCAAGAGGATTTACTGTATGAGCCTTGATGATCTCTTTACTCAGCGTGGCAACGCTTCGACGAGCGTGAACAGCCAGGATCTGAAAGCTATTAAAATAAATATCGCTTCCCCGGAAAAGATCAGAGAATGGTCTTTTGGTGAGGTGAAAAAGCCCGAGACGATCAACTACAGGACATTCAAGCCGGAGCGGGACGGCCTGTTCTGCGCAAAGATATTCGGTCCGGTAAAGGACTACGAATGTAATTGCGGAAAATATAAGCGGATGAAGCACCGCGGCATCGTCTGCGAAAAGTGCGGCGTTGAGGTGATCGCCTCCAAGGTCCGTCGTGAGCGGATGGGGCATATCGAGCTGGCTGCCCCGGTCGCCCATATCTGGTTTCTGAAAAGCCTTCCATCCAAGATCGGCACTCTGCTTGATATGACCATGTCTGATCTGGAAAAGGTGCTTTATTTTGACTCTTATGTCATTATGGACCCCAAGGAGACCAATTTCCAGAAGAAGCAGGTCATCTCCGAGGATCAGTATCTGCAGATTCTGGATCATTACGGGGAGGATGCCCTGGATGTGGGAATGGGCGCCGAATCCGTGCAGAAGCTTCTCGGCGAGCTTGACCTGCCCACCCTGCGCGTGGAGCTCAGGGAGGAATCGGCTAACACCCGGTCCCAGACCAAGAAGAAAAAGCTCGCCAAACGGCTGAAAATCATCGAAGCCTTTCTGGACTCGGAGAACAAGCCGTCCTGGATGATTATGGAAGTGGTTCCCATCATTCCGCCCGAGCTACGCCCTCTGGTTCCCCTGGATGGAGGGCGGTTCGCGACCTCCGATCTGAATGATCTGTACAGGAGGGTGATCAACCGCAACAACCGGTTGAAGCGCCTGCTGGAGCTTGGGGCCCCGGACATCATCATCCGAAATGAAAAACGGATGCTGCAGGAGTCCGTGGACGCCCTGTTCGACAACGGTCGGCGCGGCCGGGCCATCACCGGAACCAACGGCCGGCCCCTGAAGTCCCTGAGTGACATGATCAAGGGGAAACAGGGCCGATTTCGTCAGAACCTTCTCGGGAAGCGGGTCGACTATTCCGGCCGTTCCGTGATCGTGGTCGGTCCGAATCTGAAGTTGCACCAGTGCGGTCTGCCCAAGAAGATGGCTCTTGAGCTGTTCAAGCCGTTTATTTACTCCAAGCTTGAAGAGCGGGACCTGGCCAGCACCATTAAAAGCGCCAAGAAGATGGTCGAACGGGAAGATGTGGTGGTCTGGGATATCCTGGAAGAGGTGGTCAAGGAGTATCCGATTCTTCTGAACCGGGCCCCCACACTGCATCGTCTCGGAATCCAGTCTTTTGAACCCACACTGGTCGAGGGCAAGGCCATTCGTCTTCATCCCCTGGTATGTACGGCCTTCAACGCCGACTTCGACGGGGACCAGATGGCTGTGCATGTACCGCTGTCCGTGGAGGCCCAGATCGAGTGCCGGGTTTTGATGATGTCCACCAACAACATCCTTTCTCCGGCCAACGGAAGCCCGATCATCGTCCCTTCCCAGGACATCGTGCTCGGAATTTACTTTCTGACCGTGGAGCGTCCCTTTGAAAAGGGAGAAGGCATGATTTTCTCCGATCCCGGAGAGGTTATCGCTGCCTATGATGGCGGGTGCGTGGCTCTGCATGCCCGGGTCAAGGTCCGGGTCGATGGCAAGCTGGAGCAGACCACCCCCGGGCGGATAATGGTCTGGGAGATCATTCCCGAGAATATACCCTTCTCCATGGTCAACCGGGAAATGGGCAAGAAGGGCATCGGCAAACTTGTCGGTGAGGCATACCGCCTGTCCGATATCCTTGAGCCGGTCACACAGAATAACCGTGGCC
>JAWLGC010000064.1:0-15021 GCA_041685265.1 Desulfomicrobiaceae bacterium
CCCATGACCATGATCGCCCTGCATGAAGACCGGGCCGCGGACTTCGACGGATTTCTGGCAGCCTACAGAGAGGCCGTGCAACGGATCAACAAGAACCCGGAGGCATACCGGGCCCTCATGACCGAGACCTGCCGGGTACCCGAACCGTTGCAGGCCGACTTCCCGGTTTTTACCTACCCCGCCCCCGAGCTGCCGTCGGAAACGGACCTCTTTTCCATTCAGCAGTGGATGCTCAGCCGGGGCATGCTCAAGACCATGATCCCCTACAGGGACCTGCTTCCCTGATGCTGGCCGTCGCCAACCTCTCAAAATCCTATCCCGGCGGAAGAGACGTCCTGCGGGATATCGAGTTCACCCTCAAAGGCAACGAGACCGTGGCCCTCGTGGGGCCGTCGGGATGCGGCAAGACCACCCTTTTATACATGCTTTGCGGGCTGAGCCGTCCCGATACCGGCCGGGTACTCCTGGACGGCCGGGAAATCCAAAAACCCGGCCACGATATCGCCATTATTCTTCAGCAGTACGGCCTGCACCCCTGGAAAACCGTGCTGGACAACGTGGCCCTTGGGCTCAAGCTTCAGGGCGTGCCCCGGGCCGAACGCAACGAACGGGCCCGGGAGCTGCTGCACACCATGAGGCTGGCCGATCGGGAACAGGATTTTCCCTCCCGGCTCAGCGGCGGGGAACAGCAACGAGTGGCCATTGCCAGGGCCTATGCTTCCCGGCCCAGACTGCTGCTCATGGACGAGCCCTTTTCCGCCCTGGACGCCATGACCCGGGAAAACCTCCAGGCCCAGCTTATCCGGGACCGAAACAAGACCCCGCTGCCCTACGTCCTGGTCACGCACTCCATCGAAGAAGCCGCCTTTCTGGGCCGAACCATCCTTCTCCTGGCCGGATCTCCGGCAACCATCAGGGCCAGGTTCGACAACCCCGGGTTCGGCGATCCGAAGTTTCGGGAATCGAACCGCTACTTCGAGCTGGTCCGGGACATCCGGCGCGGCATGGGGGCCTTCTGACATGATCAGATCCGCCATTTCCTATGCATCGGCATGCCTGGTCCTGTTTCTGGGCTGGAAACTTCTGGCCGGTGCCCTGAGCTCGTCCGTGCTTCCCCAGCCCGAGGCGGCCCTGACGGTTTTCCTGAAGGCCCTGACCACTGCCCGGTTCTGGGAACATATGGGAGCCAGTCTGTACAGGGCCGGAACCGGCATGCTCCTGGCCTGGATGATCGGCTTTCCCCTCGGCGTATGCATGGGGGGCAACCGACGCATCGACTCCCTGCTCTCTCCCCTGGTCTCTCTGACCTATCCGGTACCCAAGATCGTACTCCTGCCCGTGGTCCTGCTCATCCTGGGCCTGGGCGACCTTTCCAAAATCGCCATGATCACCCTGATTCTCTCCTACCAGGTCCTGGTTACAACCCGGGACGGGGTCCGGCATCTCCCGGCCAGATATGTGGACTCCATCCGGGCCATGGGAGCCACCGGACCGCAGATCCTGCGGGAGGTGTACATCCCGGCCGCCCTTCCGGCCGGTTTCACGGCCCTGCGCCTCAACTCGGGGGTAAGCATCGCGGTGCTCTTTTTTGTCGAGTCCTTCGCCACATCCTCAGGACTCGGGTATGCCATCATGGACCGCTGGGGGAGTATGGACTATGAGGGCATGTTCGCCGGCATTTTCGGCATGTCCCTGCTCGGGGTGTTCCTGTTCGAGGCGGTGAATCTCCTTGAAAAACGGATCTGTCGCTGGAAGGAAGAGTAGCCGACCCGATTTGCCCGTGAACCTGAAATGGGGTATCTTTTATATCTGCTCAAACACACAATCATTACAACAAAGAAGATCATCATATGAACACATCTCTCGACCAAAAAATCACCCTCCTGGCCGGCTGGCTCCACGACAAGAAGGCATCCGACATTAAAGCCAAGGACGTCCGCGGCCTGTCCAGCATTGCCGATGCCGTGATCATTGTTTCCGCCGGAAGCACCCGCCATGCCCAGTCCCTGGCCGACACGCTCATGGAACATCTCAAAGAAAAAGGCATGGAATACATCGGCATGGAAGGGTACCAGGCCGGAAACTGGATTCTCGTGGACTGCAACGATATTCTGGTCCACATCTTCCAGGGAGAAAACCGATCCTTTTACAACCTCGAAGGGCTCTATTCCGGCAGCCGGGATATCGAGCCGGAGTTCGATCATGACGCCTAAACCATTTCTGCTTCTCATTCTGGACGGATGGGGCAAAGCGCCCGCCGGTCCGGGAAACGCAATCACCCAGGCACGCATGCCCAACATCGATGCCCTGATGGCTGAAAATCCCGGAACGGAACTGCTGTGCAGCGGCGCCGACGTGGGGCTGCCTCCCGGGCAGATGGGGAACTCCGAGGTCGGACATCTCAATCTCGGTGCGGGCAGAATCGTGTACCAGGACATCATGCGCATCAACCTGGCCATCGAGGACGGCTCCCTGGCCCAAAATCCGGTTCTTAACGAGTTCATCGCCAGTGTCGCGTCCCGTAACGGCAAGGTCCATCTCATGGGCCTGATCTCAGACGGCGGCGTGCACAGCATGCAGAATCACGCCGAGGCCCTGCTGCGCATCCTGAAAAACAGGGGGGTCGCCCAAACCGCGGTGCACGCCTTTCTGGACGGCCGGGACACCCCGCCCACAAGCGGCAAAGGGTATCTCGCCTCGCTGCAGAAATTCATGGATGAGCTCGACTACGGAACCGTGGCCACGGTCTCGGGCCGCTACTACGCAATGGACCGGGACAAGCGGTGGGAACGGACCGAGCTGGCCTACGACGCCCTGACCTCGGGCATCGGCATTCCCTGCGACGATCCCGTACAGGCCGTGCATGATGCCTACGGGGCAGGCGAAAACGATGAATTCGTCAAGCCCCGCGTGGTCATGACCGACGGCGCCCCTGCGGCAACCATTGAAGACGGTGACGGCGTCCTCTTTTTCAATTTCAGGGCCGATCGGGCCAGGCAGTTGACCCGGGCCTTGTTCGATCCCGCGTTCTCCTTGTTTGCCCGCAAAAAGTCTCCGGACCTGGCCTCCATGATCACCATGACCCGATATGAAGCGAGCTTCGGCCTGCCGGTCCTGTTTCCGCCCCAACAGCTGAAACGCATTCTGGGTGAGGAGGTCTCGAACCAGGGAGCATACCAGCTGCGCATCGCGGAGACAGAAAAATACGCCCATGTCACCTATTTTTTCAATGGCGGTCGCGAGGAACCCTTTCCCGGCGAGGAGCGCATTCTCATCCCCTCTCCCAAAGAGGTGGCCACCTACGACCTGAAGCCGGAAATGTCCGTATACGAGGTCACGGACAATCTGTGCCGGGCCATTGCGTCCGGCCGCTTCGACCTCATTATTTGCAACCTGGCCAATCTGGACATGGTCGGCCACTCCGGAGTCATCCCGGCCGCTGTCCGGGCCTGCGAGGCCGTAGACGAATGCGTGGGACGAATCACCCGGGCCGTGCGTGCGGCAGTGGGCGAGATTCTGCTCACGGCCGATCACGGCAACGCCGACGACATGCTCGACGAGTCGGGCAATCCCAAGACCGCTCACAGCATGAACCGGGTCCCGGCCGTACTCATCACAGACCGCGAGAATCTGAAGCTGCGGAACCCGGGGCGACTGGCCGACGTGGCCCCGACCATCCTGGACCGACTCGATATCGACCAGCCCGCGGAGATGACCGGCCGGTCTCTGCTGATCACGGAGTGAGTCATGGAGCAGCGTCCCGTTCATCCCGTGGGCATGGAGCTGGTGGTCATGTACCCCTGCCCTGAATGCGGCCGAGAGGTGCCTCTCATAGCCCCTGTCGAGCCGGCCATGGCCCGTTGCGACGTCTGCCGGCACGCATTCCCTGTTGCACCGGTGGACGAAAAGACCGTTCGCTTTTTGAAGACAATCACTGCCCACGGACAGTCCCTGGTGGCAGCCGGTTATGAAGAATAGGAGATGGGTATGACCAACGAGTTGCCCGATGCATTTTACAAAACCCTGCTCGAAAACCTGTATGACGGCGTGTATTATGTGGACCTCGAGCAGCGCATCACCTTCTGGAATGCCGCAGCAGAGCGAATAACGGGGTTTTCAGCCGCCGAGGTAGTCGGCAGGAAATGCTCGGACAACATCCTTCGCCATGTAAACGCCCAGGGAACGGAACTCTGCGTTCACGGCTGCCCCCTTCACGGCACGCTAGAAGACGGCAAGGACCGGGAAATCGAAGTCTATCTGCACCACAAGAAAGGGTTCAGGGTTCCGGTCTCGGTACGCATCACCCCCATCCGGGACAGTGCCGGACAAATCATCGGCGCCGTGGAGATATTCACGGACGAATCACGCCGCTCCGAGATCATCCGGGAACTGGAAGTTCTGAAGCAGGAGGTCTATCTCGACGGCCTGACCACCATCGGAAACCGAAAATTCGCAACCATGAACCTGCAGACCCGCATGTTTGAATTCAAGACTATGGACATTCCGTTCGGGGTGCTCTTCTTCGACATCGACCGATTCAAGAGGGTCAACGACACCTACGGGCACGATGTGGGCGACGAGGTCCTGAAGATGGTCGCCAAATCAGCGGCCAACGGGGTCCGCAAGCTGGACGCCTTGTGCCGCTGGGGTGGCGAGGAATTCCTGGCTATCATCCCCAACGTCTCCAAAACAAAACTTGATGAAATCGCCGAACGGGTTCGCTTCCTGGTCGAACAAAGCTGGATTGCCGCCCCGGGGACTCGCAAACTCGGCGTGACTGTTTCCATCGGAGCAACCCTGGCCCGCCCCGACGACTCGGTCGACTCCGTGGTCAAACGGGCCGACCAGCTCATGTACGCCGGCAAACAAAACGGAAGAAACCGGGTGACCGCAGGATAACCGCAACATCGGCATAGCCGTTTTCCCAGGCAGCGCACAATTCGCAAAACCCCCGCAATCCGCGGTCGATAGGTTCTGTTTCCCCGGTTTTCGCCTTAACCCAAAAAATACTTGACGACACCCATCCCCTTGAATAGAGCCTCTTTCCACGGCACGCCGGAATAGCTCAGTTGGTAGAGCAACTGATTCGTAATCAGTAGGTCGTCGGTTCAACTCCGATTTCCGGCTCCAGTTAAAATAAAGGGTTACCTTTTCAGGGTAACCCTTTTTTTGTTGTTTTTTGATGTTATGTAATCTGATATGCTGCAAACAGGTTATGGCCTGCGGTCGAAGAAAAATAGATCGTCCGGAATACGGCAACCTCAAGGCAAAGCACCTCAGCAAGCGGGATGACCAGGACGGCAAAATCGGCCGGGAGGTGCGATCGTGAAATAAGAACGTGCCCAGAAAGGAGAGTGGCCCATGTCCGAAGATATCCGGTGGAAACAACGTTTCAGCAATTACCTCAAAGCCCTGCAGCAACTCACCTACGCTGTTGGACTAGCAGAGAAGCGCGAGTTAACCGACCTGGAAAAGCAGGGGCTTATTCAGGGCTTCGAATTCACCCATGAGCTTGCCTGGAAGGTCCTGAAAGACTTTCTTGAGAATCAGGGAATCAGCAACCTCATCGGATCAAAAGACGCTGTCCGCTCCGCGTTCAAAAACGGGTTGATAGAAAACGGCGACGTCTGGATGACCATGATCCTGGACCGAAACCGAACATCGCATACATACGATCTGGAAATCTCGGAAGAGATCGCGACAAGAATTCTGGCGAACTACTATCCCGAGTTTCAAAAAATGGCCGGGCGATTCAACACCATTCTGGAAGAGCGCGAGGAGCGGTGATGCGATTCGGACTGAAAGATCAGGTGATACGGCAGATCTGCACGGTGCTTTCCCGCTACCCCGCGGTGGAGCAGGCAGTGCTCTATGGATCTCGCGCCAAGGGAAGCCACAGACCCGGATCGGATATCGACCTGAGCCTTCAGGGAGACGGGATCTCCGCCCGGGACCGCGACCGGATCATCCTCGCCCTCGACGACCTCGACCTCCCATACACCTTTGATGTCAACCTCTTCAGGCAGATCTCCAATGCAGAACTGCGGGACCATATCGAACGCGTCGGGGTTGTTTTGTATCAACGCGGGAAGGGGATTTCAGAAGAGGGATCGGCGTGATGGAGGGGATGTATCGGGCGTATCCGGAGTATAAGGATTCGGAGGTTGAGTGGCTGGGTGATATTCCAGCATATTGGAACTTTAACAATTTGAAATATCAAGCAAATGTTTGTTAGGGACCCTGTCCAGAAACAAAACCATGTGCTCCCACTTCTTCGGCTCTGCTACAGAGCCAAATGGGGGAATGCATAATTCGGACATTCTCTTCTGAACCACGCTCAGGGAAGTGCCCATCTTTCATGCCAGAGAGATGTCGGACATTGTTCCGAGATAAGGGCCGACTCTGCTCCAGACAATTTGAAAACTAAAAAAAGCCCTCCACAAAAGTAGAGAGCTCCAGCATCGCAGACCATATCAGCAAATTATGAAAAAATTCTATGTAGAAAAGTATAAACTTCCTGGATTTTCGGCCTATTAACGGTCGCTATTGTCTTTACAAAAATACTTGTATTCGCAGTAAACAATCGATCAGGCCTAATATTGCTGGGTTTACGCAATGAACCATGCTCAATATCAGCCTGACCAACAGGGATAGCATTCCCTGTACATCTTGCATCTTGAGTCGTCAGCATGCACACAATAGCATCTTGTCCATTCAATATCTTCAATACAAGGGCAGGGCGTATCTTGGAAGTAGAAAGGTCGGAAAAAGGAAATCGAAAAATAACAATATCCCCTTCCTTAAGCATGGGCATCTCCGATATGAAATGAGCTCATGCACACTTCAGTCAAGAACTCATCGGAATCATTATCCATATCGTCCCACATTTGATCTTCTATTCTGTCGAGAAGGGACTTTTTAAACTCGGCTATTCCTTCATCTGTTGGAGCAAGGTTCATGGCCTTTTGTACATATTCCAAAGACTCAAGAAGTCTTCCTAACCGACTCAACGATACCGCAAAATTATAATAGCTTTCCACTCTGGCTTCAAAAGCAATCGCCTGCATGTGGTACTTCCGACAAAGGTCCTCATCACCCTTGAGACAACTCGCTGCGGCCTTGATAAATAAAAAATTTAATGGATCGGAATCCTTTGCCTCTTCAGCGTTTTTTTCAATACGGGCAAGACCAATCTCATTGACGGTTGCAGAGTATGCTATTTCTAAAAGCTGCTCAAACAGCTCCGCGCAAAGGCTTGAGACATTAGGTAGCCTCATGACTTTTCCTCCTCTCCGAACCAGTCTCTAAAAAAGGGACGGCCATGTATACAACACCAAAAAATTTGTCAACCATTTAACGACATAAAAGTCAACCTATAGAGTTTCCAATCTATTGACAACAAAAAATTCGTCCAATTCAAGCAAGCCTCCGTCCTCAGACTCCCCCTACAAAAAGCGACAGAAGGCGAAGAAAGCGTCTCGCAAAGGGCTTCGCCAATAAATGCCGGAGCCCGCCGAAGAGCACGATGTATTGCCTGCATCCCGGGAGGGTACCTGAGCAGTTATCTCCAGCCTACATGTAGTGTCTGTAGCAGAACCGGCCGAGCCGGATCAGCGCCGGGTTCGGGGCCAGATCGCAGACTTTTTGCAGGGCGCGGTAGCGAAAGGAATGGTGCGACGCATTCGAGCCGGGAGCACTATCCCCGGAAACGTGCCCGCCGCTCGCGGGCAGTTCAAGGTGCACAAGATCCGAGGCTTCCGTATTCCAACGCTCCTTGAACTTCATAAGACCGGTGTTGGTTTCGTCCGTGCGACCGAAGTCGACTTCCTCGCTGCCCTGCTCGATGGCGCGCAGAATACCCTTCCAGTACAGAAAATGAAAGACTGACGGCCCCTTATATCCCGGGTCCACCCCGATATGTTCAAACGAGGTCCGGCGTCCGTGCCGGAGGGTGAAAAGCCCGCCCACGACGACGCCGTCCCGGCGGGCGAGTAGAATCTCAGCATTGCCTGTCGGCCCCAGTTCCCGAAAAAGTCCTGCGAACAGTTCCGGAGGCTGGGGCGGTAAACGCAGCCGCTTTCGCGTCAGTACATAAAGCCGGTAAAATTCGCCAACCCCTGCCGGCCCCCGTACCGGGAAAAGTTCGAGGTCCCCTTTCAATGATTTTTTGATCTGCTGCCGGACACAGCTGCGATTAAAGCTCTTCAGCAGGTGCTCGGGCTGGCGGTCCAGACGCAGAATATGGATCTTGTACCGCCGTGTGGGAACCATGCCGCACGCCTGAGCGAGATCCGCGGTTCTGGTGCATCGCAATTCGATACGGTTTGCGCCGAGCCGCCCGGCCTCGACACGCGCTGCATCCAGCAGTTCGTGCAATTGCGATCTGGTTTCGACAAGAGGATCTGCAATGGTTGCAAAGGGCAGCCCCAGCAGACGATTGCCTGCCAGGCGACTGCGGGCATAAAAAAGCGGCAATCCCGCAGACAGTCCCCCCGTATCCGGAATCCCCAGATAAACCACATCAAGATGAGAAAAATCGTGTGTCAGCATCCGACTCCACCCCTCGAGATGTGCAGGGACAGCGTGTGCGTGATACCGAACCAGTTTCCCCCAGGCGGGATCCCGGACCGGATCGACACGCACTGCCGCACACGTCCCACCCTTTGTGATTGAAGCCTCCATGATTCCCCCTCTCAGAAAAAATGTGGCGGGCGAACCGCCGTGAGTCGACTCACTACCTGGGGCCGGTATTCGGGTCCATACGTTCAAGCCACTCCCGACGCCAGAAATAGAAGCAGGAGCGGTCGCAAGGACCGAAATCTTTTGTGCCTTCGCAGAAAACATTCTCAAGAAGATAGATATTCTTAGTCTTCTTCATCAGATAATCGCGTTCGTCGAGAAACCTGTCCACTCGCTTGAAGACACGCTGCATCGTGCCGCAATAGGTTCGCATTTCTTCCATAAAGGCGCATCCTTTGAGTTGATTCCAACGATTCAAAGTGGAGTGGATCTCCCCCCAGGATCGCACCCGGACCAGGTCATTATGCTCGAGAAAATCGGTATCCGGAACCGTATTCCGTGATTCTTTCCCGGGAGATTGCAGCATTCCGGCTTCCATCATCATATTCCGTACATACCATAGCCGACGTTTGGCCACTCGTTTACTTTTATTGCGCTTCTGCCACAACATTTCCATTGTGCCGAGTCTTTCCGGCATCACCTGCAGACAGTGAATCTGGCATCCATTCTTGTTCATCTTACCTCCCGTCAATTACGCAACATGCCGATACAGATACTTTCCTGCCAAGCGCAGCAGGCCCAGGGGCAGGCGACGAAAAAGAGGGTTCGCCACCCCTGGCCCGAAATTCCGGCCCGTGACGAACCTTCCCGCTGCATAGTCGTATCGAACATAATTGAGGATCTTGCGCGTCGTGCCCCAGCCGTCCTTGAAGCGGATCAGCCCCTCGCCCGCGAGGTCGGAGCGTCCCATACACAAGGTGGTCGCTCCGGCCCGCTTGTACGCCCGGATCGCTTCCCACATAACCAGAAACGACGCACGTGCCGCCGTGTGGTTACGATCAAGGGCTCCGTACTTGTACCAGGCCCGCTGCCCCGTTCCCAGATAGACATTTCCCGCCACCGGCGTACCCCGGTCATGTGCCAGCACCACCATGCCTTTGCCGCGGCCGATAATCGTTCGGTGCAGATTGATAAAAAAATCAACAGGCTGGGGCGGCAGGCCGTGGTGCCTGCGCGTTTGGACGTGCAGTCCGTAAAACTCGAGTACGTCGCTCAGGTCCGTGCCGACCCGGGTCGACAGCCCGGTTTTTCCGGCCTTGCGGATATTGCGTCTCGTATTCTGGGAAAACGTGCGAAACAGCTCATCCTCGGAGGGGAACAGGTCCAGGGTGTGGACATAAAAGCGCTCGAACGCCGGACCCGGATCAAATTCCCTTTGCGGGATATCCGGGCGCAGCTCCAGGTAGCGCCAGCCCCGTTTGCGTCCGTACTCCTTCAAAAACGCGATCCCCTTGTGTAGGTCCTCCTCGCTTGCCGCAAACAGGGGACAGTAATCCGAAAACGGTACCGAAATCCCCCGGGAGCCGGTCAACAGGCTTCGGACCTCCATGAACGGAAGGACCAACGCAGGCACCCCACCACGTTTCTTCCCGACCAGGTAGCCGGGCCGATACCCGTACGATTGCTGCAGGACGGAAAGCCAGGCGGGAGAAGCAAACACCCCACAACAACGGACGACTTCGGCGACTTCCGGCCTCCGGAGCGCCTCATTCGGATCGATGACCACGAAATCCGACACACTTCCTCCCACTGCCGCGCTTGAGGGGACAAGCCGGCGATCAGAAAAAATCGGCACAAATTGGGAAAATTCCACGCCAGTAACACTATTTTCATACATTGTGCAGCTCCTTGAAAGAAACGAATGCGTCTTCACATCCGACCGCCAGGTTGTTGTCGCTTAATTCGGGTGACAAATATCAAACAGCATCGTAAGCAGGTTGTGCCTCACTCGCGACAGGAAGACTCCCGGGAAAGATCATGCCCGCCTCCCGATCCGGACAGCCCCCTCCCCGCAACTCTCCGTGCACCGGTTTCCAGCCTCCACTTGACTGCATCCACTCATTTCTGCCATATTCACTGGTCATGAATTTCGACCATGGGCGCTTTTTTCCATTTCCCCATTTCCGTTGCGTGCCCTTTTTCAGGGGCAAAGCATCGCCCGTGGTGTAAGTCCACGTCGGATCTCACACGTCGATCAGGGCCACGGGCAAAAGCTGTTCGTGGCCTTTTCATTGGATTTTCGGATTCAGCTTGCCGGTATTGCGGGACACGGCCAAAACAGGGCCGACCTTTTTATCCTCGAATCATGCTGTATGAACCGGACAACACGAAAACAACCACCGAGGTACGCCATGCTCTACGATGTTCAGAACGAGACCCTGCCCAGAGACGAGTTGGAAGTCCTCCAGTCCCGCAAGTTGCGGTATCTGGTCGAAAAAGTGTATTACAATGTCCCCTTCTACCAGCAGAAATTCGACGAGATCGACCTCAAGCCGGAGCACATCCGAACCATTGCAGACCTCAAGTACATGCCCTTTACCGAGAAACAGGACCTGCGCAACAACTACCCCTACGGGCTGTTTGCTGTCCCCCGGGACAATGTGGTCCGGGTCCATGCCTCTTCGGGAACCACGGGCAAGGCCACTGTGGTCGGGTACACCCAGCGGGACGTGAACAACTGGGCCGAGCTCATGGCCCGATCCCTGATGGCCGCTGGGGGCAGCCGCAGAGACGTGGTGCACAACGCCTACGGCTACGGCCTGTTTACCGGCGGGCTGGGCATGCATTACGGTGCGGAAAAACTTGGGGCCACCATCCTGCCCATTTCCGGCGGAGGCACCCGGCGCCAGGTCATGCTCATGAAGGACTTCGGGTCCACCATCCTGTGTTCCACTCCCTCCTATGCCCTGCACCTGTACGAGAGCCTGATAGCCGCCGGAGTCTCCCCCCAGGACCTCAAGCTGCACACCGGCATCTTCGGCGCGGAGCCGTGGAGTGACGAAATGCGCCAGGCCATCGCCTCCAAGCTGGGCATCAAGGCGCTTGACATCTATGGCCTGTCCGAGATCATGGGACCGGGCGTGGGCCAGGAATGCGCTGCGGCCCAGGACGGCCTGCATCTGTGGGAAGACCATTTCCTGGTGGAGATCATCGACCCGAACACCGGCGAACAGCTCCCCTACGGCGAGACCGGCGAACTGGTCATCACCACCCTGACCAAGGAGGCCCAGCCCCTGATCCGGTACCGGACCCGGGACATCACCTCCCTGAACCCGGTGCCGTGCAAATGCGGCCGGACCCATGTACGCATGAACCGGGTCCAGGGCCGCAGCGACGATATGCTTATCATCCGCGGCGTAAACGTGTTCCCGTCCCAGATCGAATCCATCCTCCTCGAGACCCAGGGAGTCACCCCGCACTACCAGCTCATCCTGACCCGCCAGGGCACCATGGATATCCTGGAGGTGCAGGTGGAGCTGGAAGAAAACCTGTTCTCCGACGAGATCAAACATTTACAGCGCGTCGAAGGCACTATAAGAGGAAACATCAAGGAATTTCTCGGGGTCACGGCCAAGGTCAAGCTGGTCGAACCCAAGACCATCGAACGGTCCGAAGGAAAAGCCAAACGAATTATCGATATGCGTAAATAGATGGTTTGTGGTTTTCGTTTCTCGTTTTTGGCTTTCCTTCAACGGTTTCACGTCTGTAATCGCATTTGCAAGGTTTGTGGTTTTTCGTTTCTCATTTTTGGCTTTCCTGCCGGATAAAAAGTGCGAACCTGCACATTTTGCGAAAACAGCCTGAATGAAACGACCCCATTGCCACACAGAACTCTCCCACACTGAACGGAGTTTGCCATGAAAGTAGAACAGATCTCGATTTTTCTGGAGAACAGGGCCGGGCGGCTCTCGGAAGTGACCCGGGTTCTGGCCGAGGCGGGCATCAATATCCGCGCCCTGTCTCTGGCGGACACGTCGGATTTCGGCATTCTACGCCTGATCGTCACGGATCATGAAAAGGCCAAACAGGTGCTCAAAGACCACGGCTTCACCGTGGGCAGAACCAATGTCGTGGCCGCGGAAATGGGCGACGAACCGGGCAGCCTGAACAAAATCCTCGAAATGCTGACCAAAGAAGGGGTGAACGTGGAATACATGTACGCCTTCGTGCAGCAGAGCGGCAAAAACGCCGTGCTCATCTTTCGCTTTGACCGCACCGACCAGGCCATCGAGGTGCTGCAGAATAACGGGATACGCATTTTGAGCGGCGAGGAGCTGTACTCCATCTGATTTGGAAGAGACGCATCGCGCAAAAAAAAGCGGCAGCCGGAAAGACCCGGCTGCCGCTTTTTTTTGTTCACTGCACGTATGCACTGCTCAATCCTTCCAAAAAAATGGGACCTATAGAACCTCTGCGCCCCATATCTCTCCTCCTTCGCGCTCTTCGCATCCTTCGCGGTAAGATTCTTTCACCGCAAAGGAAGCGAGGAGCGCGAAAGGGACGTTTGAGCAGCTGTGCGTAGCTCCACGTACGCCATCAGTCATATCCCCTGTTGCCATCCGGTCCGGCATATGGTTAATTTTCATGCCTGAACCAATCATCATCCTTCACCGCACCCGAATCACAGGAGTTCCATATGACACCTTTTTTTTCCAAAGATAAGGACGACTGGTTCCTGCCCGAAGATCAGCGTGCCGAGCTGGGAAAATTTCTGCAGCAGCTCACCGGCGAGGTGATTCTGGAGGTGTTCACCAAAACCGGGATAAACGATCCGTACACGGAGTTCACCACCCGTTTTCTGCATGACCTGGAACGCCTCAACGACAGGATCAAGGTCTTTACCCGTCATGACGATCCTGAGGCTGCAGAAAAATTTCAGGTTTCCCGCTTTCCCACGATCCTGGTCAACCCCGAGCAATACAGGATCCGGTTCACCGGGGCTCCTGCCGGAGAGGAAGGTCAGGCCTTTCTGCTGACCATCATCCTGGTTTCCGCCGGAGAGAGCCGAATGAGCCCGGGCAGCAGACAGGCTCTGGCAAAGCTGACCGAAAAACGGACCATCAGGGTGTTCACCAACCCGGGGTGCCCCTACTGCCCGGGACAGGCCACCAACGGTATCCGGGCGGCTATCGAACGTCCGGAACTGATTTCCATGGAATGCATCGAAACCGGTGAAAACCAGGATTATGCAGAGGAGTATGAGGTGGGCTCCGTGCCCCATACCGTGTACAATGATGCCCTGAACACTCTGGGACTGGAGCCCGAAGAGGTGTTCATGACCCAGCTGGTCACCCTGGAACAGGCTCGGGAAACGGTCGAAGCGCAGGAGCCGGGGGTAGAGCAGACCGACGTGGTCATCATCGGCGGCGGCCCGGCCGGACTGACGGCCGGAATCTATGCCAGACGGGCCGGCCTGTCGGCTGTGGTGCTGGAAAAATCAGTCGTCGGAGGGCAGGTGGCCGTGACTCCGGTGGTGGAGAACTATCCAGGATTCAAGTCCATCGGGGGGCTGAAGCTGGTGGAGATGGTTCGGGAGCAGGCCGAACAGTATGTGCCCGTCCATGAAGGGGAAGGCGTGGGCGAAATCCGTCTGGGCAAAATGGTGGAGGTGATCACCAACCGGGCCATATACCTGGCCAAAGCGGTCATCCATACGGCCGGAGCCACCTGGAAACAGCTCGGCGTGCCCGGAGAACAGCGGTTCTATGGACGAGGCGTCAGTTACTGCGCCAGTTGTGACGGGTACCTGTACAAGGACAAGGAGATCCTGGTCGTGGGCGGAGGCAACACGGCCCTGACCGATGCCCTGCACCTGAAAAACCTGGGAGCCGAAGTGACCATCGTACACCGGCGGGACACATTTCGGGCCGAACAGCACCTCGTGGACTCGGTACTCCGGGAGGAAATCCCCGTACTGTACAATACGGTGATCACGGAAATCAGCGGGGAAAAGGAAGTGGAGTCGGTGGCGCTGATGGATGTCAATGACGGCACCATCCGGGAACAGCCCGTAAAAGGCGTATTCCTGGCCATCGGAGTCCGGCCCAATGCGGAGCTGCTGACCCAGCTCGGCGCCAAAACCGATGCCGCAGGTCATGTCGAGGTGGACGCGGGATTTCGGACCTCTTTGCCCCGAATCTATGCAGCCGGAGACGTGACCGGAGGCGTACAGCAGATCGTAACCGCAGTCAGCGAAGGAGCAACCGTGGCCATGACCGTGTTCGAAGATCTCATGAAAAAGGGATGAGGTACGTTATTCGCCAAAGAGTAACACCATCCGTAGGGGGCAGGCACGGGGGCCCGCCCTTACGGATGAACAATACGAAGCGTGACGAATTCGTCTACCAGTCCTTGACCTTGCCCCGCAGCACCTTGGTTTTCCCCCGCTGCGTCTTGGTGTCCATCCGTTTCTGGCGGGCATTCTTTGACGGACGGGAGGGA
>JAWLGC010000174.1:0-3622 GCA_041685265.1 Desulfomicrobiaceae bacterium
TACAGATTGAAAAAAAAGGAGGCAGTGGGATCTCGAACTGAAAATTGAAAACTCCCCGAATGACAGTGGGTCTGGGTCGGCAGTCTGCGGGGCTTCGAAAGGCGGTCTTTTCAGGACGTGTTCTTGTTGTCGAGAAAGCTCTGCAACGTGTCGAATATGCTCGGAGTCACATTTTGAAATGCGGCTCCAAGATGAATTTCCTGCCCGTTGAGCATCAGAACTCGGGCCAGGCTGCAGTGCATTCGAATGTATTCTTCTTCTCCCGGCAGGGAGAAAAAGATCTCCATCTCGGTCCCCTGCGAGGCGTCGCGGACCTTGTTTGTAAAGGTATCCGGGACCGCGATGCCCACGCCCCCAAGAGAGATGTTTTCGATGGTTCCGGCATAACTCTTCATTGTGCGCCCGTCTTTCGCTTTGACTGCCACGGGAATGCGGGTCTGTCTGCGGAGGTGCTGCCGTCGTTCTTTTTCTGTCCCGTCACACTCTTCCTGATGTTCCAGGTATTCGTACAGGATATGCTCGATAAACGCGGACAGGGTCATTGCCTTTCTGTCCGCGTTTTGTTTGAGGGTCTCTTTGAGCTCCAAAGCGGTTCGGAAACAGAGCGTTGTGTTTTTGGTCATTGATCCTCCCTGATCGATTTCAGGCTCAGTCATTTTTATGCTTTGGTAACCTCTTTTGTGATGGAAGAGCAAGAAGCAAAAAACGGTTCATTCTTTCAATGTCTGCACCAGAGCTTCCTTGAGCTGATTCTTTGTGAAAAGATCTCGCAGTATGAGCGGTTGTTGCGGTTTATCTTTGGAGAAAATGGCCAGAACCGGAATGCTTCGGCTTCCCAGCCGTTTCAGAAGATCCGATCCGACCGGGTTCTTTCGGGTCAGGTCCACCCGTAACAACTGAAGGTCGTGTTTTTTCTGCAACGAGTTCATGAAGGTTGCCGTGATGACTGTTTTTTCCAGAAACTTGCAGTTCGGGCACCAGTCCGCGGTAAAGTCCACCACCAGGTTGCGTTTTCCGATTGATTCCTCGAACCCGGCCCTGCTGAAGTCGGTCCAGGGGTCTTCCACGGCGGCCGGGGCGAAGAGAATGAAACAGGCCAGGACAATACCGCCCATAATTGTTCCTCGGATGGCCCACCGGTGTGCAGTGGGCCGGTTCGGACCGGTCCACCTGCCCCAGGCCCAGGCCCCGAGGCCCACAACCCAGAACAGAACAAGGGTCGATATGTGCAGCTCCGAAGGCAGCAGGGCAAAGAGATAGACACAGGTTCCAAGAAGCAGAAAGCCGAGCAGCCGTTCCAGGGTCACGGTCCAGTCCCCGGGGCGGGGGAGAAACCGGAACAGGGAAGGGAATGCGGCCATGAGCAGGTAGGGGCTGGCCATTCCAAGCCCGATGCAGGTCAGCACGGTTGCGATGATCACCGGGGGCTGGATCAGGGCCCACGCCAGCACGCCGCCAAGAAACGGCCCGGAGCAGGGCGTGGCCAGGACCGTGGCCAGTATGCCTGTGAACAGGGATTCAAGATGCGGATGGCTTCTGGTCGTGCCGTGTCCGGCTTTCAGGTCGATGATCGGGAGGTCATAGAGGCCGAACAGGCTCAGGCTGAGAGCGAAAACGATTACGGTCAGGACCAGTACGGCCATGGGCTGTTGAAAGATCTCTCCCCAGGCCATGCCCGTGACGGCGATGATCACTGCCAGGATCAGAAAGTAGGTGAGCATGCCCAGGGCGAAAAATAGATTGTGCGTGCGAAACAGTCTGGCCTGGGCCTTTCCGTCCGTACCCACGGCCGGAATGAAACTGCGCAGCTTCAAAGTGATCACGGGCAGTACACAGGGCATGAAATTGAGGATGAGCCCGGCCAGGAAGGCGAACAGGGCGGCTTTGGCCGTTGTTTTGACCTCCAGCCCCGGAGAAAAGGAGCTGGGGGAGAACTCGGTCTGGTCCAGGGAAAGGGATTTTGTGATGCCGAGAAGCTTTGCGGCACTGGGCCACCAGGCCCGGGTTTCGGCCTGAACCGGTGCAGGTTGTGAACTGTTTTGCCCGGACAGGGTCTCGGTTATGTTTACCGGCCAGCAGGACGTGTCGGAACAGAGCAGGAGCCGAATGGATGCCTGGATGGAAGATCCCGGTGCCGGAAGCTTTTCCAGGGGGATGAACACCGGGGTGGCCCCCTTATAAATGTTCACGGTTTTTTCCGGTTCGAACACGTCCCGGGTCGCGGTACCGGGAGGGTACAGGGAGGGCAGGGCGTCACCGTCCGGCTGGAGCGTGGCCGTGACCTGTGTGGGCATGCCTGTTCCCCCGGGCTGGTTGGAGTATGCATGCCACCCCTGATCCGGTTTCAGCCAGAGGATGGCCAGACCCGTGACGTTGCGTTCGCGGTTGTCTTCCGGGGAGGTAAAGGAGACAGCAGTCTCAAGCTTTGCCAGTTCCCAGTCAAAGGAGATCGGCGGCTCTTGTTCTGCTGCGGCGTACAGGGGAAGAAGTGTCAGAAGCAGAAAAACAAAGGTGGTCCATCCTGTGCGTCTGACAAAGGAGTTGGGCATGATCGAATCCTTTTTTTGAAGAAAAATCATTTTTTTATTGACAAGAATATCGCTCGGGTCTACCTACTCCCCCGTCGAGTGCGTAACATACGTGTAACACATTGGGGCCACTAGCTCAATTGGCAGAGCATCTGACTCTTAATCAGCAGGTTCAAGGTTCGATTCCTTGGTGGCCCACCATATTTTTTCGAAAAGAAAACCCATCGGAATTTTCCGGTGGGTTTTTTGTGGTTTTAGGTGGTTAGGTTTTAGGTGTTAGGCTTGAAGAATGAGAGATAGTTTTTGGAACGCGGTCCATTTCCTGCCTAAAACCTAACACCTAAAACGTAATACCTAATTCTTGGCCGCCAGATTCCCTTCCAGAAACCTGATCACCTCCGGATAGAAATTTTCATCGCAGTTCAGGCTGAGCAGGTTTTCCCGGTTCAGGAGATAGGACCTTGTGGCCCCGATGATGGTGGCAAAGATGATGTTGGCCATGGTTTCCGGGTCATCCTGGCGGATGGTGCCGTCCTCCATGCCGCGCTTGATGCATTGTCGCATTTTTTGGACCACTCCGTCACAGGCCTGGATAACCGCGTCGGTGTTGGTCGTGGTCTGGGGCGGAATGAACGGGGAACAGCGGAGCAGGGTGATATACCCGTTCTGCTTTTCGGCAGAGAATTTGAGCATACATTTGCAGAAATTGATCACCGCGGACAACCCGTCCGAAGCGTAGTAAATGCTCTCGTCCAGTTTTTCCAGCAGCTCGAGGAGAATTTTTTTCTCCACTTCCATGAACAGATTTTCCTTGCTTCCGAAATGATGGGCGATAAGCCCGTCGGCAACCCCGGCATCTCTGGCGATTTTCTTGTAGGTGGTTTCGGCATAGCCGACTTCGCCGAACAGCCGCTTGGCCGCGTCGAGAATCTTGTCCTTGCTCCCAGCCTTGATCATTTCATATCCTCGTTGTTCCATGGATGGCTGTATAGCCTGAAATCCCGTCATCGCTCAAGCAAAAGTGAGTGGGTGAAAAACCCGGGTCCGGGGACGGTGGTTGCTTGCTTACTTAGCTTGGCATGGGTTGTCCAGAG
>JAWLGC010000065.1:0-14931 GCA_041685265.1 Desulfomicrobiaceae bacterium
TTTGGCCGAGTAACCGGAGCATGAGGTGATGTCTGCCCTGAACAGGGTGTTTGTCCCGCGGACAGCGGGGCAGGCACCCTGTTTTTGGTGTGCAGCCAGGGCATGAGGAATGGGATAGGGCGCTGGGAGTGTTTTTTGGAGGAGTGGGGCGGGATTTTGCATTATTGACCTGTCCCCGCCGGTTCATTGAGCATTTTATTCATAGAATCCCGCAATTCCTCTGAACTCTGCGATTTTTCAAAAAACAATAGTCAAAAAAAGAAAACCCGTCCAGCAGCCGAAGCTGCTGAACGGGTTTGTCTTTCGAAAATGGTGGAGGCGGCGGGAATCGAACCCGCGTCCGAGAACGGTCCGCTCCAGGCTTCTACAGGCATAGGTCAGATATTAGATCTTACTTCCAGGAAAGCCTCTGACCGGGCAACGAGGAAGCCAGTCTGAAAAGTGTCTCGCAAATGAACCTTCAGACGGAGTTCATATGCCAGCCTGATGAGTTTGGCGCCTCAACCGACGTATCAGGCGTCAGCCGGCGAGACGTGACATTCTAGATGCCAGATGCAACTCCGCTATTAAGCGGCCATTGCGTAGTCGTAATTGTCGTTGGCAATTATGATTGTGCTGCGTGTTTAACGAGGTCCCCACAGCACCTCGGCCTGCAACCATGGGCTTCAAACATCCCCGTCGAAACCAGGGCGCCCCCATATCAAATACTCTATGAATAAAACTAATCAGTCTGCCGGAAAGAGCAAGGCCCTATGTTTGGCGGCGGCTGATATCTCAACGGGATCCGCTATTTTTTAAAGGCGGGTACCAAAGAAAGATATTTCTAGCCGAATCCGGAGTAAAGGGCAACCCGGCATGGTGATCCGAATCGGATTTCATCCGGTTCGGAAGTTCCGGCTCCGGTGCCGGTTCCTGTATGCCGCAAAAAGGGTGTTTTTTCCGGCAGTCCTGTTCAGAGCAAAAAATCCCGGTTTCCGCGACGCGGAAACCGGGAGCACTGAGTCCGGTCTGGTCGGAACGATTATCCGTGGATGGCGGCGCTTCCCCGGAAAGAGACTGTGATGATTTCGTATTCAATTTTGCCCGAAGGAGCGTCCACTACGACCTCGTCTCCTTCCTCCTTTCCGATCAGGGCCTTGCCCACGGGAGAGTAGAGGGAGATGGTCCCTTTGGAGAAATCGGCTTCGTCCGGGCCGAGCAGCGTGTAGATCTTGCGCTCTTCGGTGTCGATGTTTTCCATCTCCACCGTGGCGCCAAAGATAATCTTTGTCCCTTCAAGCGTGTCAAGGTCGATGACATTGAATCTCGGGAGGCGGGATTCGATATGGCTGATACGTGCTTCCTGCATACCCTGACGTTCTCTTGCGGCATGATACTCCGCATTTTCCTTCAGGTCGCCGTGCTCGCGTGCCTCTTTGATGGCTTCGATGATGGTGGGACGTTCCTTTTTAAGTCGGTCCAGTTCGTCACGAAGATCCTGAAATCCTTTGGCTGAAATGGGGATATCGTTCATATTGCTTCCTTGCTCGGCCGAGTCTCAACCTTGGTCGTGTCGGCCCAATTGTCTCCGCAGTCCCTGCAGGGAAAAGGGAACGCAAAAAAGGCCCGCACCAGCAGGCCTTTCATTTTTTTGGTAGCGAGGAGAGGACTTGAACCTCCGACACTGCGGATATGAGCCGCATGCTCTAACCACCTGAGCTACCTCGCCATGTTGCGCTTTTCGGACCCTGTCGGGCTTCCCTGCCGAAAGCGAAGTCGACTTCTATAGAGGGCTGCTGAAAAAAGCAAGTCTTTTTTCGAAAGAATCAGATTTTTTTCTGCATGGTCTCGAATCCGGCGATGATATCCAGGAGTTCCTCGGTGATGGAGTTCTGCCGCTGCTGATGGAAATCCTGCGTCAGGGAACCGATCAGCTCTTCGATATTTTTTTCGGCTGCCTGCATGGCGTTCAGCCTGGCTGCGTTTTCTCCTGCCAGGGACTCGGCCATGGCCTGGTACAGGGAAACGAACAGGTACTGCCGGATCAGGGCGGAAAAGAGTTCGGACTGATCCACGGGAAATTGTGGAATGGCCCGGCTCGGCCATGCTGTCTGGTCCAGCTGTTTGAACCACTCCCGGTCCAGGGGAAGAAGCTGCTCCGTGTTCGGAGCTGTTCCTCCTGAGACAGGGCTGTTGTGGATAAGGAAAATCTGGCGGAGGTTTTTTTCCCGCTGCCAGAGGTCCAGGGCCGTGACCATCTCCTGGACCCGGGGCGTGATCCCCTCGACCTGTCCAGGGAGAGGGATCTTCTGGTACAGGGAGGATTCAAAGGCGGGGAAGACCCGTTCGCCTACGGTCATGACCGAGGTGTCCATGCCGCGGGAAGCAAAATCGGCGATCAGCTCCCGGGCCGTAACGATGATGTCCTCGTTGAATTTACCGCACATACCCTGGTCCGACCCGAACAGGATAAGAGCAACGGAGGAATGCCCGGGCTGTTTTTTGACGGCGGGCAGGGCGTATCGGTTTCGACGCATAATGGCACGGAGTCCGAGCTCCACGGTCAGGGAGTAGTCCTTCAGTGATTCCACAGCGTTTTCATATTGTCGGATACTGACGGCGGCAAGGGCCTTCATGGTCCGGACAACCGAGTACAGCTCTTCGGCACTTTTCAGTTTGCGCTTGAGTGTTTCCTGGGTTTGCATCGAACTCAGTCCTCGGTGAGGTGTCGGATGCCGGCGCGGGCGGTTGCGAGCAGTTCATCGCGGTCGGACTTTTCCAGGGGGGCATTGGATTGGATGCGCTCGAAAAGATCGGTCATGCCCTTGGTTGCATCGAGAATGGACTTTTCCGCCTCGCTGATCCGGTCCAGAGGGATTGTGTCAAGAAGCCCGGAAGATACGGCCAGGAGAACCGCCACCTGACCGGGGGCGGACATGGGGGCGTACTGGGACTGCTTGAGAATTTCCCGAACCCGTTTGCCGTGGCGCAGGGTGTCTTTTGTGGATTGGTCCAATCTGGTTCCGAACCGGGAGAACGCCTCCAGCTCTTCGAACTGGGAATAGGAAAGACGGAGGTCGCCGGAAACGGCTCGAAAGGCCGGCAGCTGCGTTTTCCCTCCGACTCGGGATACGGATTTGCCCACGTCCACGGGCGGGAGGAGTCCTTTTTGAAACAGGTCCGGCGAGAGGGAGATCTGGCCGTCGGTAATGGATATGAGGTTGGTGGGAATATAGGCGGACATATTCTGGGCCTCGGTTTCGATGATGGGCAGGGAGGTGATGGATCCTCCACCGTGCTCGGAGCGCAGATGCGTGGATCGCTCCAGAAGCCGGGAATGGATGTAGAAGATATCTCCGGGAAAGGCCTCCCGGCCGGGAGGCCGCCTGAGGAGCAGGGAGAGCTCCCGGTAGGCCTGGGCGTGCTTGGTCAGGTCATCATAGATGATGAGCACGTCCCGTCCTCTGTCCATAAAATATTCGGCAATGGACGTGGCCGCGTACGGGGCCGTGAACTGCAGGCCGGGCGGGTCATCCCCTTCCACTACGACCACCAGGGAATATTCCATGGCCCCGTGTCTGCGCAACTCGGCCACGACCTTGGCGATGCTTGCGCTGCGCTGGCTGATGGCGCAGTAGATGCAAATGACATTCTGATCCTTCTGGTTCAGGATGGTGTCCACGGCGATGGCGGTTTTTCCGGTCTGACGGTCTCCGAGGATCAGCTCGCGTTGGCCCCGGCCGATAGGGATGAGGGCATCCACGGCCTTGATTCCGGTCTGCAGGGGCGTAGTTACCGGAGCCCGGTGCATGATGGGACGTGCTTCCCGTTCCACGGGAAGACGGGTGGTAGTCTGTACGGGGCCGCCTCCGTCCAGAGGGTGCCCGGTGGGATCGATGACCCGGCCCACGAGGTTCTCACCCACGGGAACATCGGCCACCCGATCCGTGCGTTCCACCTCGTCCCCGGCAGACAGATGGTCGTAGTCTCCAAGGAGAATCACTCCGGTATCATCGGGATCGATATTGAAAGCCATGCCGTACAGGTCGCCAGGGAATTTGAGCAGCTCTTCGGCTTTGACGCGGGACAGTCCTCTGACCCGGCACACGCCCCGACCCAGGGAGATGACGTGTCCGACCTCCCGGGATGCGGTTTTTGCCCGGCTTTTGGAAAAGGCCTCGGCAACCGAGTCCAGTCCCCGGTTCAGGGCGTTTTCCAGGTCTTTGCTCGGTGTGGTCATGTTGTTTCCCCGTCCATGGTGAAAAGTCCGGCCAGCTCACCGCGGACCGTTTTCAGGTAGTCTTCGAAGCTCCATGTGATCTTATGACTGTCGCAAAGGAGCTCAATGCCGCCTCCCCCCTGCAGGGACGAGGTGAATCGGATCGCCAAAGCGCTGGAGGAAAAGGGTTGCAGGGTTGTTCTGACTCTTTCTCTGGCCTGTTCATCAAGAGGGAAAGATGTCCGCAACACCACCTCTCCGGAAGGAGATGGCTCGGGAAAGAGGGCGCTTTTGTCCTCGTTTTGGATCCGCTCCAGAAACCGGTCCAGGATGGCCTGCTCAAGGTTTTGTCCGGAAAGTTCCCTGAGGACCCGATCGGTGTTCCGCAGGACCTGCTCCCCGATAGCGGTGCTCGCCTTGTCCAGAAATCGCTCCCGGGATTGCTGGAGATTCTGCAGCCATTGCTGTCGGGTCCGCTCCACATCCTGACGGGCCTGCCTGGAGAGCTCCTGCTCAAGAGCCCCGGCCCGCTTCCGGGCACCGGCCAGAACTGCTTCTCGCTCCTCCTCAATGGCCTGATGCTTTTCTTCCAGGTGTTTCTCCGCCTCCGCAGCGTGCTGTTCTCTGGATCTGGCCCGGTTCAGAGTGTCGGCAATGTCCGCCTCCCGTTTGTCCATGGCCCGGAGTATCGGCTTGAACAGGAATCTGGACAGCAGAGCGATCAGGATCAGAAAATTGATCCCCTGGACCGCGATCGTAAACCAGTCCACGAGCACGGCTCAGACTCCTGCCTGGGTGATAAAATAGTTCCAGAACGGATTGGCAAAGAGCAGGATCATAGACACGACAAAGCAGTAAATGGCCGTGGACTCGACCATGGCCAGTCCGACGAACAGGGTGCGGGTGATGGTATTGGATTCATCGGGCTGTTGGGCCATGGCATTCAACGCCTGGGCAAGGGCCCGTCCCTCCCCGATGGCCGAGCCGATGGAACCGATGCCGATACACAGGCCGGCGGCGATGATGGAGGCTGCTGCAACAATGGCGAGATCACTCATGGTAGTTCTCCGGTTTGAGGGTTCAAATGGTTGTCTTTTGGGTCGGGTCTGATCCGGTCGGGAGTGTTTCAGCCTTCGTTTTCCATTCCGGCAGCAATGTATACGATGGCCAGAATGCTGAAGATGTAGGCCTGGATGAGGCCGGTTAAAAGGCCCAGAAGCTGCATGAGGACCGGAAAGAACAGCGGCATGATCAGCAGCAGAATCGCCCCGATCATGGTGCTGCTCATGATATTGCCGAACAACCGTACGGCCAGGGCCATGGTCCGGGAAAGTTCTCCCATGATGTTGAAGGGGAGCATGAGCGGTGTGGGACGCAGGTAGTTTCGTAGATAGGGAAAGAGACCGATGGCTCCGATTCCGTATATGGGCACGGCCAGAAAGACGCACAGAGCCAGAGCGGTAGTGGTGGACAGGGATCCGGTAGGGGGGATGTACCCGGGAACAGCCCCCAGAGTGTTGGACACTGCGATGAACAGAAAGAGAGACCCGATCAAAGGCATGAATCTGTCCGGGGTTCTGATTCCGGTTTCCCTGATCTGGTTGCGGATGCCTCCGACGATGACCTCAAGACAGTTCTGCCATCGGGGGATTCGGGCCCCGGTCCGGAGTCTGCGGGTTACCAGCCACGAGCAGAGAACGATTCCGGCCATGGTGGCCCAGGTGACCAGGATGGTCAGGTTCAGGGCGAACGGGCCAAGCCGGGCAAAGACAGTGGTGTCGGGGGTGATGTTCATTGTTCTCCTCGGTGTGAGATCTCATGTGTCCGCAAAGCCCGGCCCGCCCGCCAGGCGGGCTTTGATCCGCTGAGAAGCAGGGAGGTCTGGAACCGGGAACACTGCATGTGGTCCGGCTCATGCTTTCATTTTTCTGCACCACCAGATTCTTGCCAGCAGGAAACCCGGCAGGGTCATCCCCCAGGCAGCTGGATTTCTGCCGCAGACCAGGACGAATACACCCAGGGCCGCGCCTGTGCGCAGGGCAAATCCGATCAGGGCGACCCGGTGCGGTCTCCTGTATTTCCCAAGTCTTTGCAGTGTCAGCCAGAGTCCGCCGAAATAGCCCCAGCCCACGATCAGTCCTGTTGCGGCGGCAAGAAGCAGTTCATCCGTCATTATTTCCGTTACCCTGTCGCTCTCTGTCGATGGCCCGACGTTCCCGGCTGATCCAGAGCCAGGCGTTCATGCATCCTCCCCCCAGTCCTATGAGCAGAAACATCAGGGTCCAGGAATACCGGCTCGGCCAGCGGTGGTCGATCCAGACGCCCAGGGCGATTCCGAGCAGGGTGGGAATGGTCACGGCCCATCCGACCAGTCCGAAAGTGCCCAGGCCGAACCAGGCCCCGGATCTGCCCCGGCTCCGACCCCGGATCTTGTTTTTTTCCTTGCGCTCCACTTCGCGCCGGTAGTCATTGTGGGTGCTCATGTCTCAATCCGTAAAAACTGACGGATGAATCCGGACTCGAGTTTGGCCACGGCCTGCCTGGCCTTACGCTCTTTCTCGTCCAGAACCGCGAATTCGCGGTCTACGGTTTGTCGAAGGGTTCCGAGTTCCGGACCGATACTGCCGTTGCGAACCGAGACCAGCACCCGGTCCTTGCATTTGACCAGAATCCCGTGATCAACGGCCAGGTGCGTCTCCTGTTGGTCGGCCTGTACGTACGTCAGGATTCCAGGAACCAGCGGTGCGACCCAGTCGATGTGTCTGGGCAGAAGGCAGAACTCCCCGCGAGGAGATTCAGCAGTGATGCCGGCGACCTCGGTGTCCACAAGAATTCGGGAGGGGAGCAGGACCTTAAGATGCATCCGCGCTCACCTCCTCGATGGGACCGATCATATACAGTGCCTTTTCCGGGCGGTCTGAGAATTCGTCGTTCAGGATGCGCTCGCAACCGGTCAGGACCTGATCCAGGGAGACTGTTTTTCCAGTGAAGCCGGTAAAATGTTCGGTAGTGAAAAAGGGCTGAGTCAAAAAGCGGTCCAGTCGTCTGGCCCGGAACACCGTGGCCTTGTCTTCCCGTGAGAGTTCCTCCAGGCCGAGCATGGCGATGATGTCCTTGAGTTCTTCGTAGGTGGCCAGAGTCTTGCGCACGGCTGCGGCCACCTCATAATGCCGTTTGCCGGCTATCAGGGGTGTGAGCATCTTGGAGCTGGACTGCAGGGGGTCCAGGGCCGGATAGAGTCCCTCCGAAGCCCGTTTCCGGGACAGGACGATGGAGGCGGATAAATGGCCGAAAATATGTACGGCCGAGGGATCGGTAAAGTCGTCGGCAGGGACGTAGACAGCCTGGATGGAGGTGATGGCCGCGTCTTTGGTGGAGCTGATCCGCTCCTGAAGTTCGGCCAGCTCCGTACCCATGGTCGGCTGGTATCCGAGCCGGGAGGGGATCTGCCCCATGAGCCCGGAAATTTCCGAGCCGGCCTGAATGAACCGAAAGATATTGTCCATGAGCAGAAGCACGTCCTGCCGTTCGTGGTCCCGGAAATGTTCGGCCATGGTCAGGGCGGCGTGGCCGACCCGGAACCGGGCTCCGGGAGGTTCGTTCATCTGCCCGAAGACCATGACCGTGTTGTCGAGTACTCCCGCCTCCCGCATTTCCCGGTACAACTCCTCACCCTCCCGACACCGTTCGCCGATGCCGCAGAAGATGCTCACCCCTTCATGCTTTCCAACCATATTGTGGATCAGTTCGGTGATAACCACAGTCTTTCCCACCCCTGCCCCGCCGAACAATCCGGCCTTGCCGCCGCGCTCCAGGGGGACCAGCAGGTCGATGGCCTTGATCCCGGTTTCGAATATCTCCGAAGTCGTTGTCCGCTGGTCCAGGGATACCGGGTGCTGGTGGATCGATTTTCGGGGTATTTCGTCCAAAAGAGGGCCGTTGTCGATGGTTTCACCGAAGACATTGAACATGCGTCCCCGTATCCCTGTACCGACAGGTACCTGCAGTGGACCTCCGGTATCAACGACGTTGTCTCCCAGGGACACTCCCTGCGTGGGGGTCAGCGAGATGGCGCGCACCGTATCGCCGGCGGGATGTCCCGATACCTCAAGCCAGACGGGCCGTTCTTCCGAGCCGGTTCGAAGCAGGGTGTGCAGGTGGGGAAGGGACTCTGGAAAGCCGATGTCCACGACGCTTCCGTGGATGGAGACAACCGTGCCCGATCGGGGTGGGGATGTATGGTCGCGCATCATATGCTCCAGGGAGGGAAAGATGGTGAAAGCATGATATTTTCACCATAAACGATTTGAAGAGATTCTGTAAAGGGGGCCGAGAGGAAAGTTTTGGATCTGCGCAGACGACCCAAAAAAAACAGCCGCTTCCGAAGGATCGGAGCGGCTGTTGGCGAGGGAGCGGGCGTGGCGGGTTCAGAGCAGGAATTTGACTCCGGGGCATTCTGAAAGCGTTCGGGCCAGATTGTCCAGGGATTCCCGGTCACTGACCCGGGTCTGAACCAGGTAGGTCCGGTATTTCCCGTTTTTGGATTGCTTTCCAGGAACAGGCTTGGTGTCGAAACCGAGCTCCTGCAGAGCGGCCTGGATTGACGCTCCCATTTCCGGGTTGTCCCTGGCGATGAGTTTGTATTCCCAGTCCAGGGGAAAAGTGAGTTCAAGTTCGGTAGTATTCATGGTCTGTCCGCAATTGATGCTGTTCGGGTTGGCAGCCGGCTCGGAGGGGCAGTTGCCCGGGGCTTCGTGCGGGCTGCGGGGAATGACATTTTTGGTAAGAAAATGTGGAGTTATAGGGAGTAAGAGGATTGCCTGGATTACGCTCAGAGGCCAGCTAATCCTGTAATCCTGCGACGAAGGAGCGTAATGCGCATCATCCCGACGCGGGTACCTGGTAAGAGGTATACATTTTGAACATGTTGTTTTTGGGTCCGGTCCGGTTTCGTTTTTGTGTCGCCCGGGTCAGGAGGCGATGAAGCCCAGGCCGAGACAGAGAATGGCTGCTGTTTCCCAGCGCAGAACCCGGGGCCCGAGCGAATACGGGGTCAGTCCGAGGTCGGCAAAGGATTCTTCCTCTTCGCGGGCAAATCCCCCCTCGGGGCCGAGGACCAGCAGGGTCCGGCCGGGTCTGTTCAGCAGGTCGGGGGTCAGGCGGTGCTCCTTCTGCTCTCCCTCCCAGAGAACACAGGTGTGATCGACTGTGCCAATGGATCGCATCAGGCGTTTCAGGCCCCCGGGTTCGGTGCCCAGCTCAGGAAGCCAGGGGGTGCCGCACTGTTTGGCCGCGGTGATCATCCGGGCTGTCCAGCTCTCTTTGGGCGTGTCCGGCACGGTCCCCTGGGAGTGTCCGGCCTGCCAGAAGAAGATTCCGGCCGCCCCCAGTTCCACCGCTTTTTCCAGAAACCATCCCCGCCGGGCACTTTTTGTCCACCCCGGAGCCACGTACAGCTCGGTTTTTCGGGGCGGACAGCAGGTGATGTCCTGCGGCGCGAGGCAAACGGTCTTTCTGGAACTCTCCTCAACGGAGAACGACCCCTCCCGGCCGGATCCGTCGAACAGGCGGACCGTGGTTCCGGGCCTGATTCTGAGCACTGTGGACAGGTGGTGCGCCTCAGCCCCCTTGAGGATGTAGGGCGGAAACCATTTTTCCGAAGAAAGATAAAAAGAATTCAGTCTGCTCATTGATTGCGGGGTGTCAAGTGTGGTCGTGAAGGGTTCGTGATGGATTGCCTGATCAGGATCAGCCCTCGAACAGGGATTTCTTGTCCGAATCGTCCTTATGCATGCGGCTTTTGCGGATAGCCTTCAACTCGTCCAGCAGTGCCACCAGCCGTCTGTATGCCTTGCGGATCTCGACCCCTTGCGGGGTCAGTTCGCTTTCCTTGGGCTGGATGTATCGTCGGATCAGGTATCGAGTATTGAGGATTTTCTCGCTGATGTAAATCGTGTTATTGGTCAGGGAATCGAAGTAATTGACACTCTCGAATTTGAGTTCCGAAATGATTCTGGCCGCTTCCTTGAGGGTCTCCAGGAAGGTGAGGCGTTTACCCTTGACTTTTCGGTCCTTGACTTCCTCGAGCTTGCGAACTTTCCGGGCCTGTTTGATGTAACTGAACGACCCGGTCACCTCCTGGTGCAGCTCGTGCAGGTCCTGGAACCGGTCCTCGCTCCCGTCGCCGTGCAGGTAGTTGTCCAGGACCTTGGTCACCCCGGCATAGAACTCATCGGAGTAGCCGATGATTCTGCGCTGGTGCTTGGAAAGCCAGCTGTACAGGAATTTGAGCCGTTTCTCATGGGTGTCGGTATTTTCCACAATTTCGTGCCGTTTGTACCGGACCTGACCCACGAACTCTCCGCGCACGATGTCGTTCAGCTTGAGGGTCATCAGGTAGGTGTCCTTGAGCAGATTGACCTGGGAACACGCCTCCCCGGTTACGGGATGGATCAACTCCTGCCGCTGAATGGACAGGGCCCTGTCCTGGCGGACATTGTTCGGGTCGTATTTGTGCTGGCGGTATACCACCCGAAGAATGACGGCCTTTTTTTTGGGATGCAGGAGATACCCTTTTCTTTTGAGAAAGGCGAGGGTATCCGGGTTGGCCGTTTCCAGTCTGACAATGGCTGTTTTTTCCACTGTGGGATACATTCGGTTGTCCGGGTGACGATACAGGCTGGTGATGATCCTGTCCGACTGGCCGAGGGCCTTGATCAGGAAGGGTTCCCCGAGACGGAACAGCTTGCGGGCGAAAAGAGCGGCCGATGTCTTGCGTTCGGAGACGATGGGGTAGCCGTACAGTTCCATGAGGAACTGGTAGACGAAAATTCGGTTCTGCTCGTATGCAAAGTTGTCGTTGGGTTTGAACTTACGGATTTTGAGCCCGAAACGTTTGAGTTCCGTGTCCAGATCCGAAGGGAAGGATGCATAAATTCCGGCAAGGTGGAATATTCCTGCTGCGTCTTTGGCCAGAACCTGGCCCCTGTCCATGTGCAGCAGATATCGAAGCAGGATCGGATAGTTCGGCAGGGCCGTGATGTCCAGATTGTAGGTTTCATTGATGAAGATATCCTGCATGAATTTCGGCAGTCTGTTCAGGAATGTCTTGACATTGCCTGCATGGATGTTCCGCTTCAAAAGGCAGGCCGACCCCGTAGTGAAGTCGCTCGGCTCGCGTTGGGAGGTCAGCTTGTCGTACTGGAATATTTCATTGAAATAATTGAGGGACCGCTCCAGGGCGACCATGGAAAAGCCGGGAAGGTCTGCGTATTCGAACAGCTCTGGTTCAAATGAGGGCTGCAGGTCGCGGCAATCCACCAGGGGATAGTTTTTTTTTTCAAAAAAGGGTTTAATCAGGCATTGATGTGTGTGAACCCGGTCCAAAAACTTCCGAAGACGCTTCAATGAGGTCAGTGGTTTTTCCGGATGAAGCGTTCCGTCTTCGTTCCAGGTCAGTCCGGGAACACGGGTGAAACATTCCTGCCATGAAAGAGGCATTCCAAATCCTTATGGATGCTGAAGATGTTATAAAAGAAAACGTAGTGATGTCAGGGGGTACGCCCTGAGGGCGCCACTTGCCCCTGCCGTTTACTCCGGCTTTGTACCTTTAATGCCTTTTAAGTTCAACAAAAACAATAAATTGACAGTCAGTTGTACTTTTTTATAGCAAAAGGATTACAGGTCTCGACCCCGGGTCAAAATTGCGATATCTGGGTTGAGGTTTTTTTCGGAAAAGTCTGTCATCGTTCTCGTAACGAGATGCCGGCCTTTTATTTCCCGATATGGAAAAAGGACATATAATTGAAGTATTGATTTCTTCGTAAGTCGACGATGCAAATAGGCTGCAGGTATGAACAAGGTCGCGAGTCTGGATAAAATATTGGCCATCGTCAGCAATATCTTCGATGCCTATACCACTGTTCTTTTCTGGGAGAGCGGAAAATCCCGCTATGAGCTCTGCTCAAGCTTCAGTCTTGGCGACAACGTGATCAACGGAACGCTTATCGAACCCGGTCAAGGGCTGGTGGGGTGGGTTCTGCGGCACGACAAGCCGCTTCTGGTCAAGAGTGTGGAGGAGAAGAAGAATTTTCTCGGTTATTATGAGCCAGGCAGTGAGAATAAAATCAAGGCGTTTCTCGGCGTTCCCCTTCCCGACGGAAAGGGAGTGCTTTGTGTGGACAGCAAAAAGACATATTCCTTCAGCACCAAGGACCAGAAAATTCTTGGGCAGTTTGCCGAATTTATCGGATCGCTGCAGCGGGATTTTTCCAGGGTCGGACTCAGTCGTCAGGAACACCGTTTTTATACCTGCTTGAAACTCATCCATCTGCTGCGGGAAGAGACTCCTCGCTGGGGGGTCTTTCTGGACCGGTTTCTCGCCCTGCTATCTGAGTATTCAGGATTTCAGTACTGTTTTCTGGCCGCACGCGACGAACGCGGCTGGGGATATTCCGTTGAGGGGAGCTCCAGGCGGCTTTTCGGACGCCAGGAACTCGAAGCGGGAAAGTTTCCTATCGGAAGTGGTGTGGTCGGGTGGATATTCAAACACAACCAGGCTGTTTTTTCCGAGGAGCTGGAATTTCGTCCCGCCGGGACCTCGGTGTTCGGGAAGGACATCGATGCTCCTTCGGTCAAGACCGTCATGGCCTTTCCCCTGCGGGTCCATCGGGTGACTCGAGGCGTTCTGGTCTTTGCCGATGCCGGCAATATTCATCTTTCTTCGGAGATGCGTACTTTCGGGCAGATGATTGCCGAGCACCTGGCTCTTTTTCTGGAAAATCTGTATCTGAAAAATCGTCTGAATCAGCAATCGGGCTTACGCGCTCCGGGTGCATCATCGCAACATTAATCCGGGCTCAATATTATGTTTTTGCAAAAGCTGCTGGGATTTCTCGGCAAAGATCTGGCCATGGACCTGGGAACCGCCAACACGCTGCTTTATACATCCAAAGACGGTATCGTTCTCAATGAACCCTCCGTGGTCGCTCTGGATGTTCGCAGTGAGAAGGTCCTGGCCGTCGGAAAGGAGGCCAAGGAGTATCTGGGCCGCACTCCGGATAGAATTCGGGCCGTCCGCCCCATGAAGGACGGCGTCATTGCCGATTTCGAAGTGACCAAGGTCATGATAGCCTATTTTATCCGGAAAGTGATTCAGGGGTTCAGCATTGTTAAACCCAAAGTGATCATCTGCGTTCCGACCGGTATCACCCAGGTCGAGAAACGGGCCGTGATTGAATCGGGCCTGCAGGCCGGAGCCAGAGATGTACGCCTGATCGAGGAGCCTATGGCCGCAGCCATCGGGGCGGGGCTGCCCATTGAGGAGCCCCTTGGCAATATGGTCGTGGATATCGGCGGAGGGACCACCGAGGTGGCTGTCATTTCCCTGTCTGCGGTGGCTTACTCAGAATCGGTGCGTATCGCCGGAGACGAGATCAACGACGCCATCCAACGCTATGTACAGGACGAGTTTCAGATACTTATCGGTGAGAACATGGCAGAAAAGGTCAAGATCGCCATCGGGTCGGCCGCCCCGTTGCCGGCCCCCCTGATAGGGACCATTGCCGGCAAGAATATTATGGACGGCAAGCCCAGGGTTGTGGAAATCACCGATACCCAGGTTCGTGACGCAATCCGGGAGCCGGTGGCCGCCATTGTACAGGCCGTGAAGCGGGCTCTGGAAAAGACTCCGCCGGAACTGGTTGCCGATATCCATACCAACGGTCTGCTGCTGGCCGGTGGAGGTGCTCTGCTCAAGGGCCTGGACAGGTTGATCGCGGAACAGACCTCGCTGCATGTCATTATCGACGAGGACCCGTTGACCACGGTGGTTCGGGGCACGGGAATGACCCTGACTGACGTGGACGGGTACAGTCAGGTTTACGTCAACTGATACAACAGTTCGGAACCGGGCCGGGCACGTTTTTCAAGGCGCACCTCTACATCTTGATCTTGAACAAACAAGCCACGGAGTATAGGGAATAAGAGGATTAACGGGAGTATTTTCAGAGGGCGGATAATCCTGTAACCCTGCGACGAAGGGGCTGATTTTTGTAGTCCTGATGTCTGTACCTGAGTAGTTGCTTTAATGCTTGATCAGCAGGTTGCGGTCTTGCCAGAGGGAGGCTGTCAGGGGCTCGATCAGGTCGGGGAACTCAAGTACGAGTTCCGCCATTTCATCGGCATCTACAGGCAGAAGGGAACGGTGCAAGAGTACCGGGACTGTCTTTCCTGTTGAATATATTGTTAAAAATGTCGGTCCATGTTCACCCGGCAGGAGCTTTGTGTTTTTTTTGTACAGGCGCGGAGCGCTTGTGCCCATGACCGAGATGAACAATCGACCGGCTCTGTCCTGCTGCGCTTCCCGGAAGTGCATGTGTCTCGTGTGCGGAACGCCCCAGTAAAAGTGTTTCCCGGCAGGGGCCCTTTTTTTTTGCAGGAGCAGTTTCCCGCACCGGGAGAAAATGAGCAGGGCCACTGCCCGGTGGTACAGGTGGTGCTCTGTGGCCAGACCTGCAGAGAACAGGGCCAGAAATCGATTGGCCCGGTCCACTACCTCCACATACTCCGGTTCCTGCACATGCCGGGATGCAGAACGGTCGCCGAGATCATGGGGCGGACGGTTTGGCTTCGACATAACGGTCCTGTTGTTGGGGTCGATGAATTTTTGAAAGGGAAAAAATGAGCAACTATTCAGGTTAAAATTTTACTGATTCAAGAGCCTGAAATTCAAA
>JAWLGC010000066.1:0-14861 GCA_041685265.1 Desulfomicrobiaceae bacterium
CAGAAAACGCGCTGCCGGATGCTCGTCGAGCACATCACCAGTTTTTCCCTGGCCGGCATCCGGGCCGGCATCGCACACTCCAACGGAGCATCTCCATGCGTACCACACCCATACTTCTGATCCTGCTCTTCATCCTGACACTTACGGCCTGTGCCCCGTTCAAACCCGCTCCAAGGCCGAACGGATCTGCTCTGACGCCCCCGTCCTTCAGCCTGGAAACAGAAACCAAAGAACGGACCACCACCGACCGGTGGTGGGAAGAGTTCCAGAGTCCGGAACTGAACACCCTCGTCAACCGGGCCCTTTCGAATAATTTTGACCTCCGTCAGGCCCGGGCCCGACTGGACCAGGCCCGGGCCACGGCCCGCAAATCCGGCGCGGATCTGCTGCCCACCCTGACCGGCTCGGCCGATGGCAGCGAGACCCGGTATCGCAACGAAGGCGGCCCGACCATGCAATCCGGCGACTACAGCCTCGGCCTGGCCGCATCCTATGAAATCGACCTCTGGGGCCGCATCCGGGCATCCCGGGAGTCCGATGTACTGGCCATGGCCGCAACCCGGGAAGATCTGAACACGGCGGCCATCACCCTGGCCGGCGAGATCTCCACAGCCTGGGTGAACCTGCTCTCCAACCGGGCCCGGCAATCCCTGATCAAAAGTCAGCTCAAGACCAACCGGACCACTCTGGAACTTCTGGAACTCCGGTTCGACAACTCCCTGTCTACCGCCGTGGACGTACTTCAGCAGCGCACCACCGTGGCCCGGACCAAAGCGTCCCTTCCCCCTCTTGAGGCCGAGGAGCAGGTCCTGCTGCATAAGCTGGCCATTCTCACCGGACAACCGGCCACAGCCGTGCCGCAGATCACCCGGTCCACACTGCCCGAGCCGATCCCCCTGCCCGCAACAGGCATCCCGGCCGATCTGCTGGTCAAGCGCCCCGACATCAGATCCGCGGGCCTCAGCCTCAAAGCCGCCGACTGGGAGGTCTCCGCGGCACAAGCGAACCGAATGCCGGCCCTCAGTCTGACCGGCTCGGCCGAGTACTCCGGAGACGAAATCAACCTGCTGTTCTCCAACTGGGCCGCCAACCTGGCCGGAAGTCTGACCGGTCCCATCTTCGACGGCAACCGGCGCAAAGCCGAGGTGGACCGCACCCTGGCCGTGGCACAAGAGAAACTGGCCGCATATGAAGAGACCGTGTACACGGCCATGCAGGACGTGGAGGACGCCCTGACCAACGAACGCAAGCAGCGTGAATATATTGCAGCCTCCGAAGTCCAGCTGACCGCAGCCAAAGAAGCTCTGGGTGCAGCTCGACAGCAGTACCTGAACGGTGTTGAAAATTATCTGACCGTGCTCTCCAATCTGCTCTCTGTTCAGTCTCTGGAGCAGGGCCTGATCATCCGCAGGGCCGAACTGCTCAACTACCGCATCGAGCTGTACCGCGCCCTGGGCGGTACCTGGACCGACACCCTTTCCCCGCAACTCTAAGCGATACATACGGATACCACAGTCATGCACGAACCGACCCCGCACCATACCCCCTGGTGGAAAAAACTGCTCCAGTTCATTCTCTTCCTGGCCATTGTCGGCGGAGGCGCCATGGGAGCCCGGTATTTCATCAAAACCGCCCCCAAACCCGAGCGTAAGACTCCTGTAAAACAATCCGCCGTGGTCGAGACCATGCCGGTGACCCGGGGCACGACCCGCGTCGCCATCAAGGCCATGGGCACGGTACTCCCGGCCCGGGAACTGGCCTTCAAGGCCCGCGTCTCGGGAGAGGTCGTTTCCCTCTCGCCCGGATTCATTCCCGGCGGCGTGTTTGCAAAAGGAGCCGAACTTCTACGCATCGACCCGGCCGACTACCGGCTGGACGTCAGGACCAGGCAGGCCGAGCTGGCTTCGGCCGAGGCGGACCTGGCCCTGGAAGAGGGACAGCAGAACGTGGCCCGCAAGGAGTGGAAGCTGCTCCGGTCGGGCTCCAAACAGGACGCCGGCTCGGAACTGGCCCTGCGCGTCCCGCAACGCAAACAGGCTCAGGCAGCCAGGGACAAAGCCGCGGTGGCCCTGAAGCAGAGCAATCTCGACCTGGCCCGAACCACTCTGACAACCCCCTTCAACGCCATGGTCAGTGACCGCAGCGTTGAGCTCGGTGCAGTGGTCACCACACAGGAGACCCTGGCCACACTGGTGGGTACCGACGAATACTGGGTACAGGCCAGCCTGCCCGTGGACAGGCTTGAGTGGATCTCCCTGCCCGCCCCAGACGGCAGCACCACCGGCAGCCCGGTAACCGTCACTTCCTCGGCTGGTGAATCCAGAACCGGCTCTCTGCTCAAGCTGCTCTCCTCTCTGGAACCCGACGGCCGCATGGCCCGAGTACTCATATCCATACCCGACCCCCTGGGTCTGCGCGACGAAAGTGACGCAGATCTGCCCCTGCTGCTGGGCGACTACGTCTCCGTGGATATTCAGGGCAGGGAACTGACGGATGTGGTCACCATCCCCAGATCCACACTGAAAGAAGGCACTCACGTCTGGGTGGCCTCGCCTGAGGGAACACTGGATATCCGGCCGGTTTCGGTCATCTGGAAGGACAAGATGGTCGCCTGCATCGATCAGGGCCTCTCTTCCGGCGACCATCTCATCATCACCGACCTGGCCGCGCCGGTGCAGGGTATGCCCGTACGCAGCCGCTCCAAAGCCGGATCCGAAAAGCAGGGTACCGGGGAAAAGAGTGAACGAGGTGTCAAATGACCGGCCTGCGACGCTCGGAACAACGGGGGGCCATCGCCTGGATGGCCGGCAACTCCGTGGCCGCCAACCTGTTTATGGCCGTACTCCTCGTGGGCGGTCTGATCATGGCCAAAAACATCAAGCAGGAGGTTTTTCCTGAATTCACCATCGACTCGGTGACCATCTCCGTGCCCTACCCGTCGGCCAGCCCGGCCGAAGTGGAGCGAGGCATCGTCCTGGCCGTGGAGGAATCGGTCCAGGGGCTGGACAATGTGGACGAGGTCCGGTCCACGGCCTCGGAAGGGCGGGCCGTGATCACCGTGGACATGGTCAAGGGGGGAGACCTGCAGAAACTCTCCCAGGACATCCAGAACGAAGTGGACGGGATCGATACCTTCCCGGACGAAGCCGAAGAACCCACCGTGGCCATCACCTCCCGCAAACGGGACGTGATCTCCATGGCCGTGTACGGCGACCAGACCGACTGGGTTCTACGCCAGACCGCCGAGAACATTCGGGACCGGTTCATTCAGGACCCGGAGATCACCCAGGTGGACCTGAACGCCATCCGGGATTTCGAGATCTCGGTGAGTGTGTCCCAGGAGACCCTGCGCCGCTACGGACTGACTCTGAGCCAGATCGCGGACCGCATCGGTCGGGCGGCCATGGAGCTTCCCGGCGGCAGCGTCAAGACCTCCTCTGGCGAGATCCTGGTGCGCATGAAGGAGCGCCGGGAATACGCCCATGAGTTCGGCCTCATTCCCATCATCACCACTCCGGAAGGGTCCGAGGTGCTCCTGGAGGACATCGCCGAAATTCGGGACGATTTCGAGGACTCAGACATATTTGCCTTCTACAACGGCATGCCCGCGGTGATGGTCGACGTGTACCGTATCGGGGACCAGACTCCCATCTCCGTGGCCGATGCGGTCAACAAACACGTGGACGAGCTCAAGAAGACCCTGCCGGACGGCATCCAGGTGGAGGTGGTCAGCGACAAGTCCACCATCTTTCGCCAGCGTATGGAGCTGCTCCTCAAAAACGGGTACCTCGGGCTCGGACTGGTCTTTATCTTCCTGGCCATCTTTCTGGAGGCCAGGCTGGCCTTCTGGGTGTCCATGGGCATCCCCATCTCCTTCTTGGGGTCCATGCTCCTGCTCCCCGGAGCCGGCCTGAGCCTGAATATGGTCTCCATGTTCGCCTTCATCATCACTCTTGGGATCGTGGTGGACGATGCCATCGTGGTCGGGGAGAACATCTACAGCTACCGACAGAAAGGGATGACCGCCCTTGGTGCGGCCATCCGCGGCGCCCGGGAGATCGCCATGCCGGTCACCTTCAGCGTATTGACCAACGTCATCGCCTTCCTGCCCATGTACTTCATTCCCGGCGTCATGGGGAAAATATTCAAGAATATTCCGGTGGTGGTCATCAGCGTGTTTCTCATCTCCCTGGTGGAGAGCCTGTTCATTCTGCCCGCCCATCTGGGGCATCAGAAGAAACGGGACATCAAAGGCATCCGCGGGTGGCTGCACTCCCTGCAGCAGCGGTTCAGCAACGCATTCATCCGGTTCATCCATGCCGTGTTCGGACCTTTTCTTGATGCGAGTCTGCGCATCCGCTACGTGACCATCGGGGTCGGCCTGGCCGTGCTCCTGGTCACGGCCGGGTTCGTCAAAAGCGGGCGCATGGGCATGACCCTGTTTCCCAGCGTGGAGTCGGACTACTCCAAGGTCACGGCGGAACTCCCGTACGGTACTTCGGTGGAACGCTCCACGGCCGTCATGCAGGAACTGACCGGAACGGCCCGGGCAGTGGTGGACGAAAACGGCGGCGACAAGCTGTGCAAGGGAATCTTCGCCCAGGTAAACAGCAACGAGGTCACGGTCCGCGTCTTCCTGACCGATCCCGAGATCCGCCCCATGGAAACAGGTCGGCTCACCACGCTGTGGCGAAAGGCGACCGGGGTCATCCCCGGGCTGGAGTCCATCAATTTCCAGGCCGACTCCGGAGGACCGGGGTCGGGCAAGGGGCTGACCATCGAACTCAGTCACCGGGACATGGATGTTTTGGAGGCGGCAGGAGCGGACCTGGCCCGGGAGGTCGCCACCTACCCCAAAACCAAAGACGTGGAAGACGGCTTTGCCCCGGGCAAGGAACAGCTCGATTTCCATATCACGCCTCTTGGGCGCAGCCTGGGGCTGCGTTCCAGAGATGTTGCCTCCCAGGTACGGGCCGCATTCTACGGCGTGGAGGCACTGCAGCAGCAGCGAGGCAGAAACGAGGTCACGGTCCGGGTCCGGCTTCCCGAAAACGAACGAATCACGGAACAGGATATCAACAACCTCATCCTGCGCACGGACTCGGGAATTGAAATCCCCCTGCGTGAGGCGGTCACCATTGAACGGGGCCGGGCCTATACCACAATCAGCCGCCGCAACGGCAGGCGTGTGATCAATGTCAAGGCAGCTGTCACCCCAAGAAGCGAGGCCAATCAGGTCCTGGCCGACCTGGGGAAGAAAGCACTTCCCGATCTGCTAAAAAAACATCCAGGACTCAGATACAGCTTCGAGGGACGCAGTGCCGATATGCGGGAGAGTATCCAGGCCATGGTCCAGGGGCTCCTGTTTGCCGCCCTGGCCATCTATGCCATGCTGGCCATCCCGTTTAAAAGCTATGTCCAGCCGATGATCATCATGCTCGCCATTCCTTTCGGCGTGGTCGGAGCCATTGTCGGTCATCTGGTCATGGGGTATTCCCTGAGCATCCTCTCCCTGTTCGGGATCGTGGCCCTGTCCGGCGTGGTGGTGAACGACTCATTGGTCCTTATCGACTTCGCCAACCGGCGCAGACGGGAGGGAATGAACGGGCACGACGCCATTCTCCAGGCAGCCCTGCAACGATTCCGGCCTATCCTCCTGACCACCCTGACCACCTGCGGCGGCCTGGCCCCCATGATCCTGGAAACCTCGCGGCAGGCCCGGTTCCTGATCCCCATGGCCATCTCCCTTGGCTTCGGCATACTGTTCGCCACCATGATCACGCTGATTCTGGTCCCGTGCCTGTACATGGCCATTGAGGATGTGCTGGGGTTGTTTCGGGATGCTGGTGACGTGGAATTATGAAAAAGCACAAAAAAACGGGCGAAGATTCGCCCGTTTTTTTGTTTCCACCTATCGCCTCTCGCCTCTCGCCTCACGCCCCTCGCCTTGTTCCTACCCTTCCTCCCCGGCCAGTTCCTCCAGGCCTCCCCGATCCAGAATACAGATCTCCCGTCCCTCGGTCCGCACCAGCCCGGTTCCGGCCATCTTTTTCAGGCTTCGGGACAGGGTTTCGGGCGTGGTTCCGAGCATCTTGGCCAGCTCCCGGTGGGAGACGGTCAGGCTCAGGCAGTCTTGGTCCTCGCTTGTGCCCTGCAGTAAAAACAGCGCCACCCGGCCCGGTATTTCCCGTAATGCCAGAGATTCGACCAACGACATGGCCTGCTTCAGCCGCCGGGAAAGAAGCTGAACGATCCGAAACAACACATCAGGATTGTTCGCCGACACCTCTTTCAGGCAGGACCAGGGAAAAACAAAAATAGTACAGTCATCCACGGCCGAGGCATTGGCCGGCATGGTCCGATCTTCATCAAAGGCCGAGCAGAAGCAGAACGGCTCTCCAGCCCCGAACAGGTATAATGTCTGCTCCCGCCCCTCGGGGGAGAGATGGAACATCTTCACCTGCCCACTGCCCACCACGTGAAAGGCCTTGATCCGTTCCCCTTTAAGCCACAGGGACTGCCCGGCCCGAAATGTGTGCTCAGTTGCACATGAAGCCAGAATATTGAAACTCTCCTCGGGCAGTTCCCGAAACAAATCCAGTGCCCGCAACCTGTCTTCAATGGTCATCTTTTCTCCCGTTGACGTGCATCAATGACGCATCGCCCCTGTTTTGGCAGACAGAACGCAACAATTCACGACATCCCCGGTCAATCCGGAACTCCACAGGGAGAACGACATGCTTAAAATATTACGACTCGCCAGTCAGCACCTGACCCTGGCAATTCCCGCCATGATGGTCAGCGGTTTTCTCTTCGGCCTGCTCACGCAGCCCGCGTTTCTCAAGGGACTGATCATTCCTTTTACCTTTCTCATGGTCTATCCCATGATGGTCACCCTGAAGATCAAAAAGGTCTTTGAAGGCGGCGACTCCAAGGCCCAGATCCTGACCCAGACCATCAACTTCGCCATTGTCCCCTTCGTGGCCTGGTTCATGGGAAAAATTTTCTTTGCGGACCAGCCCTACATGGCCCTTGGCCTGCTCCTGGCCGGCCTGGTGCCTACCAGCGGGATGACCATCTCCTGGACCGGGTTTGCCAAAGGCAACATGGCTGCGGCCGTGAAGATGACCGTCATCGGCCTGGTGGTCGGCTCCCTGGCCACCCCCCTGTACGTCAAAGGACTCATGGGCGCGGAACTGAGCGTGAACATGGGGGCAGTGCTCAAACAGATCCTGTTCATCGTGTTCCTGCCCATGGCGGCCGGATTCGCCACCCAGCAGACCCTCATCAAACGGTACGGACAGAAAACCTTTCAGCAGTCCCTCGGGCCCAAATTTCCGCCTTTCTCAACCCTCGGAGTCCTTGGGATCGTGTTCATCGCCATGGCCCTGAAGGCCCAGTCCATCGCAGCCGCACCCTCCATGCTCCTGTCCATCCTGCTGCCCCTGGTGCTCATCTATACATTCAACTATGCGCTGAGTACAGTCGTGGGCAAGGTGTTTCTCCCCCGGGATGACGCCATCGCCCTGGTCTACGGATCGGTGATGCGCAACCTGTCCATCGCCCTGGCCATCGCCATCAACGCCTTCGGGGCTGCCGGCTCCGACGCCGCCCTGGTGGTTGCCGCGGCCTACATCATCCAGGTCCAGTCCGCAGCCTGGTACGTCAAATTCACGGACCGGGTCTACGGGGTTCCCGTTCCGGCCTGATCCCTCAAATCTTTTTTCATTACCTCTTCGCAGGCCCGGCGCAACCTCACCGGGCCGGATCTCGCGCCCATCCGGTTCACCCAGCCGGATGGGCTTTTTATAGAGAATGGGACATATGGGACGTACAGGACGCATGGGCCATTCCCCTTAAAAGCTATATTTCCCTGGCATATTGGTTCCATACATCGCACAGGTCCCATTGCCTTTCCTGCCTAACACCTAAAACATAACACCTAAAACCAGCCCCCCAAAAAAAATCTCAAAAAAACATTTGACAGCCCCGCTCCTTTTCCCTAGTAACTCGTTTCCGCGTTGGGCGATCGTTCAACGGCAGGACAGCGGACTCTGACTCCGTCAATCTAGGTTCAAATCCTAGTCGCCCAGCCACAACGCGTCCCCATCGTCTAGTTCGGTCCAGGACACCGGCCTTTCACGCCGATAACAGGGGTTCAAATCCCCTTGGGGACGCCAGACGCACTCAAAAAGGCTCACTGCACATGCAGTGAGCCTTTTTCCGTTGCATACTCGGGTACCTCGAAAGTAACCAAAGCTCTTCTACATCCAGCCTTGAGCCTGGCCGACAATGCCTTCTTTCCCTCCTGCCGAAAGCCTGAACAAGGAGAGCCTCATCATGAAAAAAGTTGCTGCCGACGTATCCCTGGGAACCGACGTGCTCGTTGCCGACTGGGCCAACCTTTACGGATGCACCGTTGGCACCGGGAGCAAGGTCGGGCCTTTTGTCGAAATCCAGAAGGGTGTTCGCATCGGGGAACGGTGCAAGATATCCAGCCACTCGTTTCTCTGCGAGGGAGTGACCATCGAGGACCATGTCTTTGTCGGGCACGGAGTAACCTTCACCAACGACCTCTTCCCCAGAGCCGCCAATCCGGACGGGAGCCTCAAAGGAGCAGGCGACTGGCAGTGCACCCCGACCGTGGTCGGAAAAGGGGCCTCCATCGGCTCCGGGGTGACCGTGCTTCCCGGCGTGACCATCGGCGAAAACGCTCTGGTCGGTGCGGGCAGCACCGTGACCAGAGATGTTCCGCCGAATGCCATCGTCGCCGGCAACCCGGCCAGGGTGCTGCGGACCATCGAAGAGACGGATTAAGGCCGCTGCTCAAAAACCGTACGCCGACTCCAACTGCTCCACGGCGGGAAACCGGTCGTAGATCTCCCCTTTGGGACCGATCCAGGTTCCGCCGTCACCTCTGTCCAGAACCACCGGCGTCCTGGAGCCGTTGGAATTGACGATCATCACGGTCACGTTCTCCGTTCCCCGGACCACGGCCCCCTCCCGGGACGAGGCCGGAGCCGAAATGACCACCGGGGCCTCGTACCTGACCGGCGTGTCCACCCGTACATATCCGCCGGCCACAGGGAGACAGAAGGCCGCACCGATCCGAAAATGCGGCACCCCGTTGATGACCACCCGCACCGCTCCGCGGGGCAGGGCACGCATAAACCGTTTCCGAGGCGGTCTGAAGCGCATCGTACCCCGCTTTTCCTTATGCCACAGATGCCCCTGACGATACACGTACGGGGCCCCGCCGACACGCACCACCCTGGTCTTTTCCACTACCGTAACCTTGTGCCGCACCTGGTGTCGGGAATCCCGAGGCTGATGCCGCGGTCCGGCCCATGCGGAGCCGACACACCCGACCCCGAGAAAGACAGCCAGAATCACCCCTGTCAGACATGATCTCTTCATATGCCGTGCATTCATGACGACCTCCTTGCTCGTGTTCAATTCGTCCCCATAAGTATTATGCATAAACAGTGCCGAACCAGAATCATCCAGCCCTCCTGAAAAATCCAATCATTTCGAAGGATACAAAACCGAAAAACACTTCCTCCTGTGGAGCCGTCCAATAATTTTACACACAGACCAGTCCTGCTGTTCGATTTTCATACAACACTCCCTGCAGTCCCGCCCCCTTCCGCATTGCCATCTTCCCCGGGTCAAGCTATCTCCTCGCCAAACACAAGGAGGTTGCATGCTTTCCCTCGATCAGATTCTGCTCTTTTCCGCCGCATCCCTGATCCTGGCGTTCACGCCCGGACCGGACATCATCTACGTGCTCACCCGGGGCGTGGCCCAGGGACGAACGGCTGCCCTGGCTGCTGCGGCCGGATTCAGTCTGGGCAACATCGTGCACACCCTGGCCGCCGCCCTGGGACTCTCGGCCCTGATCATGTCCTCGGCCTGGGCTTTTCAGGCCATCAAACTTTGCGGAGCAGCCTACCTGATCTGGATCGGGGTCCAGATTCTGCGCAGTTCGCCCCTTAACATGTCGCAGACAGGTTCCAACGGCAAACGGGATCTCAAGGCACCGGCAGTCATTTTCCGGCAATCAATCATCGCCAACGTGCTCAACCCCAAGGTGGCTGTCTTCTTTCTGGCCTTCTTCCCCCAGTTCATTGTGGAAGGCAACGGCCCCGTGGCCCTGCAGATGGCACTCCTCGGCCTGAACTTCATCCTGGTCGCCTTTGTCAGCTTCTCCTTCGTGGCCCTGGCCTCGGGCTCCCTGCACGCCTGGCTGAGCTGCAAACCGGCCTTTTCCAGGCGAATCAATGCCGTGGCCGGATCCGTGCTCATCGGCCTGGGTCTCAGGCTGGCCTGGCCGGAAAAAATATAATCAAATGTCATTCAGCTATTCCCTTATCCACGCAAGAGGAGTACAGGGATTTTTTTTGTTGCGTCACACCAACCCGGTCGGGATTCTCCCCGACTTTTCCGGGGATGCGGCCCTCACCGCATCCCCGGTTTTTTGTTATTTTTCCTTCGCTTGTCCCCCGGGCGCTTCCATGGCATGGATCCTGGAAAATATTATCTCCACAGGAAGCTCCCCTATGAATCGATCAGAACTGGAAATCGCCGCCTCGGCCCTGACAATGCCCGCCCCGCAGGCCTGCCGGGAATACGCAGCCAAAGGGTCTCTTCTCGCCGACCGGGTCACGAAACGGATAGCGCCAACCTGCCACCTCTTGCCCGGGAGAACCGCATGACACCCGCCCGATATCCCTCTCAGGACCCGGCTCAGGCCTACCTGGATCTGGTTCTGAATCAACACCGCCAGGACGCCCTGAACATGATCATGGACCTGGTGGACAAGGGCACGAGCATCAAATCCATCTACCTGGACATTTTCCAGCCGGCCATGCACCTGGTCGGGGAACTGTGGCAGCACGACCGTATCTCCGTGGCCCAGGAGCACTACTGCACCGGCGTGACCCAGTTCATTATCTCCCAGCTCTACCCCTATCTGTTCCGGGAGCACGACCGGGACCGGACCATGGCCGGATGCTGCGTATCCGGAGAGCTGCACGAGATGGGCATCCGCATGGTGTGCGACTTTTTCGAAATGGACGGCTGGGACAGCTACTACCTCGGCGCCAACACCCCTGCAGAAGCACTTGTTGAATTCCTCGCCGACAAGAACACGGAGCTGCTGGCCATCTCCGTGACCATGACCTTCCACCTCCCCAAGGCCAAAGCCCTGGTCCGGACCGTGCGCGAACACTTCGGCAGCGAGGTGAAAATCATCCTGGGCGGCTACCCCTTCGGCAGAAGCACCACCCTGTGCGACCGCATCGGCGGCGACGGCTACTCCCTGGACGCTCAGTCCGCGGTGGATCTGGGCAATCGACTCACCGGAGACAGCCATGGTCGATGAGACCTTTCCCGGAGCGGTCTTTCTGTGCGACGACAGCGGAACCATCCTCCGGGTGTACGGCGGAAAATCCGAAGATCTGCAGCAGGGCAGAACCTTTTACTCCCTGGTCGGGGAGGCGGATCAGCCCAGAGCCACCCGATTCTGGAGCAACGTGATCCGCTCCGAACCGGGGACCAGCGACTTCCTGATCAACCTGGGCGGTCCCGTCCGGGTCCGTTCCTGCATGGCCGGTCGGACCCCGGCCGGCGTCCTCGTGGTCATCTCCGACAACTCCCTGGAACTTTTCGGGCTGTATGAAGAGCTGGTGCGCATCAACAGCGACCAGGCCAACGAACTGCGCCGGGTGCTTAAGGAACTCTCCGTCCTGAAACGGGAAGGCCGGGCCAGGGACGAGGCCATGCTCACCGAACTGAGTCAGGTGAACAACGAACTGGTCAACACCCAGCGGGAACTGGCCAAAAAGAACCGCCAACTGACCGACCTGAACCAGCAGAAAAACGCATTTCTGGGCATGGCCGCCCATGACCTGCGCAACCCCCTGGCCGGCATCCTGGGTATGTCCGATATTCTGCACGACGACCTGGACCGTCCCGAATACCGGGAAACCATGGGCGAGATCCGCGAACTGGCCACACGCATGCTCTCCCTGGTCGAGGATTATCTCAATCTGACCGTCATCGAAGGAGGAAACCTGGAGCTCAAGACAGGCTGCATCGAACTAACCGGCCTGGTCCACCGCTACATACTCATCCACGACAAGCAGGCCCGCAAAAAAGGGATCGCCCTGATCCCCGACATTCCCGAAGCCCCGCTCCGCGTGACCTGCGACCCGGGAAAGGTCGCCCAGATTCTGGACAATCTGCTCTCCAATGCCATCAAATTTTCTCCGACAAACGGCACGGTCCGAGTCTCTCTGATCGCGAAGCAGGAGAGGGTTCTCATACGGGTGGACGACACCGGTCCCGGCGTTCCGGACGACAAACGGGAGCACATATTCACCATGTTCGGTACGGGCGAAGCCCGGACCACGGCAGGAGAGCCGAGCACCGGCGTGGGCCTGGCCATCGTCAACCGCATCGTCTCCGCCCACGGAGGAACCATCGCGGTCCTGGACTCTCCTCTGGGAGGCGCCCGCTTCGAGGTCGCCCTCCCCCTTGAGGGGTGTGCGGCCACTTTTTCGCGAAACATGGACCATGAACAGGAAACAGGCGACGAATCCGCGGTCGACCTGCATGCCCTGGTCGTCGACGACGAACCGTTCAACCGGAAACTGCTCGGCTCACTGCTCGACAAGCACGGGGTCACCACGACCATGGCCGAAAACGGACAACAGGGGCTGGCCTCTCTGGACAACGGGACATACTCTCTTGTTTTCCTGGACCTGGAACTTCCGGACATGCACGGGACCGAAATCGCCCGAGCAATCCGCTCCACTCCTCTCCGGGAAAAACTCGGCCCCATCCCCGTCATTGCCGTGACCGGACACACCGATCCGGACATGCACGAGCAGTGCCTGCACTCCGGCTGCACCGATATCCTGACCAAACCCATCCGGCCCCCGGACCTGGCCCGGGTCCTGAAAGCCGTTTGAAATTTCGGGGATTCGGTTCTAAACCAGTCCCACTTTGAAATATTGAGTTTTCAATTTCAGCCCAGGACAGAAGAATTTTAACAGGAGACAAGGAGAAGCAGGAGGGAAGAAAAAACGTAATTATTCATCTCGGCTAAAAAAGCATGGGATTATAAGGAATAAGAGGAATAAAGGGATTACGGTCAGGAGCAGGATAATCCTGTAATCCTGCGACGAAGGAGCATAATCCGCTTAATCCTGGAGAGGATACCTGAATAGTTGCGAAAAAACTCTCTTTCTCCCGTTCTTTCTCCTTGCCTCCTGTAAAGTGCCTTTCCTGAAAACTCCGTCTTTCAAAATGTGTTTGGTTTAAGAAATATTTTTTCCACCCATTTCGCCTCTTCCCTGGACAATTCCGGAGTTCCCATGAGCACATATCATTTCGATACCCAGGTCCTGCACGCAGGACTGCGTTCCGAACAGTGGCAGGGCGCCACCCAGCCGCCCATTTTCCAGAACGCGTCCTATGCGTTCGACACAGCCGACTCCCTGTCCCGCTGCTTTGCCGGGCAGGAGTCAAAAGATGTCTATTCGCGCCTCTCCAACCCCACCAACAAGGCCCTGGAAGAACGCATTGCGGCTCTTGAAGGCGGCAGGGATGCCTGTGTCACGGCTTCCGGCATGGCCGCCATCTCCTCCCTGATCATGGGCCTGGTCCGGGCCGGAGACGAGATCGTGGCCGGATCGTCCCTGTTCGTGTCCACCCACAACATCTTTACTAAACTTCTGCCCCGGTACGGAGTGACCACCACCCTGGTCGACCCCACGGACCCGGCCGGGTTCGAGGCGGCCCTCACCGAGAAGACCCGACTCCTGTTCGTGGAGGTCATCGGCAACCCCCAGATGGATGTGCCCGACATCCGGACGCTGGCAGACCTGGCCCATTCCAGGAACATTCCCCTCATCGTGGACAACACCCTGGCCTCGCCCTGGCTGTGCCGCCCCATCGAGCTCGGGGCCGACGTGGTGATCCACTCCACCACAAAATTCCTGAACGGTCACGGCAACGCCATGGGCGGGGTTATCGTGGATGCGGGCACCTTTGACTTTTCCACGGAAAAATTCGCGGACTTCAAGCCGTTTGTGAAAACACATCCGGACAGCCCGCTCCTGCACAAGGTCTGGTCCGAGTTCATCGTCAATTTCGGGCCCATTCAGGCCCCCCTGCACTCCTACCTGACCATGATCGGCCTGGACACCCTGCACCTGCGCATGCCGCGGCATATGGAAAACGCAATGGTCCTGGCCGAATTTCTGAAGGAGCGGCCCGAAGTGGCCTGGGTCAACTATCCCGGATTGAGCGACCACCCCTGCCATGACCTGGCCGAGACCCAGTTCGCCGGAAAAGGGTTCGGTTCCCTCATGACCTTCGGGCTCAAAGACGGCTCCCGGTGCATGAAGTTCGTGGACAACCTGAAGCTGGTCTCCAGAGTAGCCAACCTGGGCGACTCCAAAACCCTGATCATCCACCCCCGGTCCACCCAGTTTGTGTCTTTTGATGATGACGCCTGTCGGGAAATCGGCATTCCCGAAGAAATGCTCCGTTTTTCCGTGGGTATCGAACATGTGGACGACATCAAGGCCGATCTGGCCCGGGCTTTGGAGAGGACCTGCTCATGAGCACCCCCTCCGGCGGTTCCGTGGGCCTGGTTGAACAAAAAGTCTTTACCTTTGCCGAAGACCATTCCTTCACCTTCGAATGCGGCAAGCCTCTGGGACCTCTCACCCTGGCCTGTGAGACCTACGGTGCACTGAACGCGGCCCGGGACAACGCGGTCCTGGTCTGCCACGCCCTGACCGGAGATGCCCACCTGGCCGGGTACCACTCAGGTGAGGACAAAAAACCGG
>JAWLGC010000175.1:0-3576 GCA_041685265.1 Desulfomicrobiaceae bacterium
CTGACGTCAAACAGCTCGGCCATCTGGGCCTGCGTCAGCCAGACGGTTTCCTGGTTGGCGTCCCTTGTATGATTCTGCCTCGGTGGTGATTCCGAGTGGTTGGTGGTGCGTAACTTCAGTGATTAAAACAAGAGGAGAGGCGGTCATGATGAAGGGAACTTCGTTTCGCGAAAATTCTGTGCCCCGGTGACCATGGGATAAGGCGAGGACCTGGTGAAAAGAGGTGTTTTTCCTGATCGGATCAGGAGAGGCACTTTTTTTTGTTTGAATATTTATTTGCCACTTTACAAAAACACAGTCAATGTCATATAAAAATTTCCATGATGAACGAAAACACTTCCAGACTCAGCTTGGCCGAGGTGTGCGGTCTGACCGGGATGTCTATGCGGACCGTGCGGTTTTATATCCAGAAGGGGCTGGTGGACCGGCCTGTGGGGGAACGCAAGGCGGCCTATTATACGCCGGAGCATGTCCGGCAACTGCTTCAGATTGCCAGGTGGAAGGGGGCCGGACTTTCCCTTGAGGCAATCGGCGCGCTCATGCGGGCAGAGGGGGAACCGTCGGCTGTTCCCGTGCCGGAGCCGGCTCCGGGCAGCGTGCAGGTCTGGTCTCGGGTGATGCTCGGGCCGGGGGTGGAACTGCACCTTGATCCGTCCCGGGCCGGGCTGAGCGGGGAGCAGGTTCGGGAACTGGCCGAGGGGGTTTTGGATCTGCTCGCAGAAATGCAGGGAACGGAAACCAGGAAGGAGGACGAGTAATGTACGCATCACAGGACGCGCCGGTCATGACGACCGCTCAAGAGGAACCCGTATGTCTGCGAGCCGTGTCGATTCGGGCAAAAGTGCATGATCTGCTGTCGCAAACCAGGGTGACCCAGGTGTACGAAAATTCCGAGTCAGGCCCCATCGAGACCGTGTATACCTTCCCCCTTCCCGTGGACGGGGTGCTTACCGGGGTGGAGGTGAAGATCGGGGAGCGGGAGCTTTTGGGCCGGGCCGTTGAGAAGCGTGCCGCTGAACAGGAGTATGAAGAGCGTCTGGTTAAGGGCGATTCCCCTGTCATGCTGGAGCGACTGGAGTCCGGGCTGTACACGCTGAATGTGGGCAACCTTCTTCCCGGCGAGCGGGCCGAGATCACGGTGGAGTTTGTCGAGGTGCTCCGGGTTGTCCGGGGAGCGGTCCGCTACGAGCTGCCCACGACCCTCGGCGTGTGGTACGGCCGCCCAGAGGAGATGGGGTTTGAGCCTCATCAGGTGCCGGAGCACTCCCTGTTTGCGGACAACAGGTTTTCCTTTGAGATGGATATCACCGGTCTGCTGGCCGGAACCGGGATTTCCAGTCCCTCCCACCAGGTACAGGTTGCGGCGAAAGAGGATGGGGCACGGGTGTCCCTCTCTCGTGAATTGGCCCGTATGGACCGGGATTTCGTGCTGACCATGGAAGCAGGCTCCATCAGCCCGCACTTTGCCGTGTCCGCTCCGACGGAAGAGGGGTATGTGGTTTTGGCCGGGTTCACCCCGGAACGCATTGAAGCCCGCGAGCCCGTCGGGCGCAGCGTCAAGATTGTGGTGGACTGTTCCGGGTCCATGTGCGGGATCTCCATGGCCCAGGCCAGGGAAGGGGTGCTGCGTATTCTGGATCGCTTGGAACCCGAAGATCGGTTCAATCTGATCCTGTTCGGGTCCGAAAGCAGGCAGCTTTTTCCCGGGCAGGTCCCGGCCAGGGGGGAGTACCTGGAAAAGGGGGTGCAGACGGCCAGAACCATGGATGCGGACATGGGGGGCACGGAAATGGCCGGGGCCCTGACCCGGGCCGTGCGCAGTGCAGGGTCCGGCGAGCTGGAGCGGGACATCCTGCTTCTGACCGACGGGGATATCTACGACCGCAAAAAGGTCTTCCGGGCAGTGGCCGGGACCGGCCACCGGGTGTTTCCCATCGGAGTCGGCTCCGCGCCGTCCCATGCTTTGCTGACCGGGCTGGCCCAAAAGAGCGGAGGAGCATCCATGTGCGTTGCCCCGGATGAGGAGATGGGCAGGAAGATGCTCGACCACTTCAAACGAATGCGGTTTTCGCCGGTGCGTGGGGCGACCCTTGAGTTTTCAGAGGGACGGCCGGAAAGTATGCTTCCAAGCACCATGCCCGGTATCTATAGCGGCGATATGGTGCTGGTGTGGGCCCGGTTTCCAACTCGGCCGGAGGGAACGTGTTCTCTGGTACTGCCCCTGGAGGATGGTGAGCGTCGTCTTGGGGCCCGGATACAGGACGCCCGCGAGTGGGCCGAACTCCTGCCCCGTCTTGAGGCTCAGGCCCGCATCGAGTCGGGGTTGCTGACCGAGCCCGAGGCCGTGGAACTGGCTGTACGGTACAACCTGGTCAGCGAATATACCAACTATCTGGCCGTGGTCGAGCGGGCAGAAGGCGAAAAGGAAGCGGACCTGCCCGCGCTGCGCAAGGTGCGCCATAGCCTGCCCGAAGGGTTCGGCGGAGTCGGTGGCATCAGCGGCGTCATGCATGAATGCAATATGATGGCTTCGCCCGTCATGTATTCGCGCAAGCGAAGCCCCCGGCAGGATGTGCCTGAAGAGCGTTCCGAATATTCCTCGGGTGAAGAGTTCCTGTTTGACGAAGAGACCTTTGAGATCCCCTCTTTTCTGCTCACGGAGCGCGGGGAGGAGAAAGCGAAATCCTGGTCCGGCACCAAGGCTGCAAAAGTAGTCTCGCTGATGGCGGAATTATTGCGCAACGAGCCTGCGGCATCCATCTCCCTGATCACCCTTCTCAAATGGCGCGTGCCCCGGGATGTGGTGCGAACCCTGCAGGAATATGTGCAGGAGATGGTTGGAAACAGGGAAGAAGGGGAGACCGCCCTGTGTCTGGCTCTGGGGCTGGTTCTGGCGGCGAGAAAGGATGTGCGGTGCGACCGGAATGACGTCCGGGTGCTGCGCAAGGCTGCGGGGCTGCATGCCGGGGTTGCGGAACTGGAGGATCGGATTCGGGGAGCATGGCCCGAGTGGTGAGGCAGACCCTCTTTGAGGATACCCGGTAGCCTTTTGGAAATGTTGAGACACCCTGAAACGGGGCCGCGGAATGAGAAACCGCGGCCCCGTTTCGTTGTTATATGCCGGCTCCGGCGCGGATGGCGTCCGCGTACAGGCGTGCTTCGATGTACAGGGAGATGGCGGCCACGGCGCGGTCGCATACCGGAAACACGGGGATGCCGCTGGCGTTCAGGGCGTCCCGCATGGGGTCGTACAGCCTGCCGCCGTCAATGACGCCGATGATGGGCTTTTCACTTTGCTGCGCCACTTCCGTGAGCAGCCTGACAATGCCGCTTTCATTATTCATGGCGAATGCGGGCACATCGGTTTCAAGCAGCGTGTGCATGGCCGGGGAGAGCGGGTCCAGGCCGATGACCACTGCATCTACACCCATGTCCCTGGACAGGATTTCCGCGATGAAGGCGTGCGCCTCGTCGTCGGCAGACGGGTTGATGTCCAGCGGGTTCTGCACGGTGACGAGTCCGCCCAGTTTTTTTGCGTCCAGGATGTCTGTGACCTTGTGGCGGGTGTCGGCGGAG
>JAWLGC010000176.1:0-3556 GCA_041685265.1 Desulfomicrobiaceae bacterium
AAACACAATGGGAAACAGGGCGTGCCCATTGGCCAGCTCCGCGGGAAGTGCGGGCACAAGATGCTCGCCTGCGGCATAGACATAAGAAGGCAGCGGCTTGATGCAGGTTGCGGCATGTGTTTTCTTGTCCACAGGAACCAGTCTCTTATACATAAAATATTCTCCGTAGGATCGATTAAAGGTGAAACAGCGGATCACTCCCGCATGGCATGCGTCAGATTCTCAAGCAACGGCTCAAGAAGATAATCAAGTACGGTGCGTTCCTTGGTAGTGATAAAGACTTGGGCCGGCATGCCCGGAGTGAGGTACAGTCCATTCCCGGTCAGCTCATCCTTGTCCAGCTCCACCTGTACCTGGTAGTAGGGCTGCTCTCCATACGAGGTGCGCATCTGCAGCCGATCCGCCGAGATATACGTGACCTTCCCGCGAACAGTGGGTGTGGTTCTGGCTTTGAAGGCCACAAGCTGTACTTCGGCCTCCTGTCCCAGAAACACATGGGTGATGTCCTGGACCTGGATTTTACACTCCAGGATAAGGGGCGACCCTTCGGGAACGATGTCGACGATGGGACTGCCCGGGGCGACGACCCCGTCCACCGAGTGAACCTGCAGGTTCACTGCAATTCCGGAAACCGGTGCCAGCACCTCCAGACGGGTTTTGGCATCCTTCAAGGGACGAAGCCGCTCCCTGAGATCAAAAACGGACTGCCGGACCTGAGCCAGCTCCGCGGAAGCCTCCTTGACGAATTCCCTTTTGATATCGGTGATTCGCAGCTCAAGCTCGGCCAGACGTTCCCGCAGCTGGGCACTCTTACTGAGCAGCTCCCCCCGACGCCCTTCATGGCTCGAGAAATTACGCTCCAAATCCAGAATACGGGACTTTTCTATATACCTGCCCTCAAAAAGCTCACGTTTGGCAACCAGCTCTTCTTTCAGGGACGCGAGGATGGCTTCCTCTGCACGGATCTGCTCTTTATCCCCGATCAGCTGCTCATTGATCTGTTCCATCTGGGTTTTTAGAAGAGATATCTGACTCTCCAGAGAATCCCGTTTGGATGCGAAAATCTTCTCTTCAGCAGCCATCAGCGAGGCCACATTGACATCTCCTCGTCGGGCCAGCAGCTCCTCGGGCCAGACAATAGAGTCGGCCAGGCTCTTTTCCGCCTCCAGACGGGCGTCCATGGCCAGCCTGGAATCCAGCTGCCCACGATACATGGTAACAGAGGAACTGACCTGCTCGCCCTTGAGTCGTACCAGCACATCTCCCTTGTCTACCAGGTCACCGTCCCGCACCAGAATCTCATCGACAATGCCTCCTTCGAGGTGCTGCACGGTCTTGCGGTCGGTGTCCACCCGAACTTCGCCCGGGGCGATCACCGCACCGCTGATTTCAAAAAGGGCGGCCCAGCTTCCCAGCCCACCAAAAAAAACCAGGATGATAAGCACCCCGGCAATAATGATTTTCCGCGGGTCACCATATTCATTCACTTTCTTTTTCTTGCTCATCCGGATGTCCTTGTTGTTCTCCGCTTCGATCCCGCGGCAGGCTTGTTACGATGCGGTCTGCTGCATCCGGGTCACGTTGGATGTCTGCAGTTTCTGAAACACTGCTTCTCTTGGGCCGAACATTGCCAGCTGCCCGTTCTTGACGAGCAGGATTTTATCGACACCGGACAAGAGGCTCGGCTTATGCGTGATCATGATAACGGTACTCTGAAGGCGTTTCAACGCTTCCATAGCCTGCAGCAAAGCATTTTCTCCCTCTTCATCCAGACTGGCGTTGGGTTCGTCCAGGATAATCAGCTTGGGATCTCCATACAGAGCACGGGCCAGCCCGATACGCTGTCGCTGCCCCCCGGAAAGGGCCATACCGCCGGGCCCGACAGGGGTGTCGTACCCTTTCGGCATATGCAGGACCATGTCATGAACCCCGGCCTTCCTGGCCGCGTCAATAATCCGGTCCGAATCCTTTTCCCCGAGACGGGCGATGTTATCTCCCACTGTACCTGAAAACAACTCCACATCCTGTGGCAGATACCCGATGTACGGCCCAAGCCGCTCAAAATTCCAGGACGCGATGTCCGCCCCGTCGAGCCGAACCTTTCCGGCCGAAGCCGGCCAGATGCCGAGAAGCACCTTGGCCAGGGAAGACTTTCCGGCCGCACTGGGACCGATCAACCCCATGGATTCCCCGGGCTGCAATGCAAAGGAGATATTCTGCAGCAGAGGTTTCCCTCCGGCGACAAAAGAGACGTGCTCGGCGCTGATCGCGCCCGAAGGAGCGGGCAGCTCCATGGGTTCCTGAGCCGGAGGCGCGGAAAAAAGCGTATCCAACCGATTATAGGCACTTCTGGCCTCGATAAACGACTTCCAGGTTCCCATTCCCATTTCAATGGGTTGCAGTGCCCTGCCCATGAGAATGGACGCCGCAATCATGCACCCGGCCGTGGATGCCTGTGTCAGGGTCAGATAGGCCCCCACGCCGTAAATAGAGACCTGCATAAAAACACGAAAACTCTTGGTAATGGACTGGAGCAATCCGGCCCGTTTACTGGCACGGGTCTGCAGCCCGACGAGCACGCGGTTCATCTTCTCCCAATGCTCCGTCACTCCCGTGATCATGCCCATGGACTGGACCGCGTGCGCATTCTGCAGGGCTGTCCCGGTAAATCGCTGCGCCGCATTGGACACAACATTGGCCTGCTCAATGGGCTTGCGACTGAGTTTATCACTAAGGACACCCAGGATACAGATAACCACCCCGCCTCCCGTGGCCACCATACCGAGAACAGGATGCAGAATGTAGATGAGGATCAGGTACATCGGAGTCCAGGGAATATCGAAAATTGCGAAAATAGCGTTGCCTGAGAAAAAGTTGCGCAGGGTGTTCACGTCCCGCAACCCCTGGGAATAGCCCTGGGAGCCGATTTGTCCGGCATCCTTGAGCATGGAGGACAACACGGTCCTGCTCAGGCTTTCATCGATGGCAATGCCGGCCCGGACCAGAAGACGTGACCGGACAAAGTCAAGCCCGGCCATAACCACCAGACACCCCACTGCGCCCACCGTAATGGCCCACAGAGTCGGCATGCTCTGACTACTCAATACGCGATCGTAAATCTGCAGCATATAAATTGGAAAGGTGAGCTGCAGCACATTGACGAAAAAACTGAACAACCCCGTATAGACGAAATAAATCCGCCACTGACGCAGAAACTTACGCATTTACGAACCCCGTGAAGACAGCGGCACATTAAAAGAGCCTCGTGCCTCTGCTTTAAAAATCTGTTTGGTTTCGAATCGGGAAAGGGGAAGAATCTAGCTATGAAACACGGGATGTCAAGCCATACCTGATTTCCCTTCTTTTTCCAGCCTGCCCCCCACTACTTCAGGGAAACATCATCCCTGAAATCCGCTCCATCAGACAGGTCCTTGCGGATCTCGGCGATCTCCTCCCGGAGGTCGTCGTATTCCTGCATGCGGCGTTTGAGGTAGCGCAGGGTGACCCTGGCCTTGTCTTCGATGCCGCGCGGGGTCAGGAGGTAGAGGTAGACCAG
>JAWLGC010000177.1:0-3548 GCA_041685265.1 Desulfomicrobiaceae bacterium
ATTTGAGGGCGGGGTGCTGCTCATGGAGTTCCTGTCCGGCCGCCCTCTTCGCTACGAAACAGACACTTCCCGGGCCGCCCGCATCTTCGCCCGCATCCACGCCCAGCCGGTCAGCGACAAACTCCTTGTACAGGCCAACCCTGTCCGGGATATTGCAGAAGAGTGTCTCGGCCTCCTGACCCGGTATCCGGACCATCCCCTGCAGAAAGAATATACGTTTCTTTGCGGTTATCAGAAGACCGTCGCCCGCCTGGGGGAAACCGCAGCCCCCCTGTTCGCGAGCGAGCCCCTGTGCATCTGCAACACCGAGGTCAATTCGGGCAACTTTCTCATTGCAGAGGACGCGGAGTACCTCGTGGACTGGGAAAAGGCGGTGGTCACACCCAGATACCAGGATCTGGGGCATTTTCTTGTGCCCACCACCACCCTGTGGAAGACCGACTTCCGGTACGCAAAAGCCCAGCGCCTCCTCTTTCTGGAGACCTACCGTGCCGAAGCCGGCCTGACCATCTCCATGGAGGAACTGGACTTCAAAACCGCCCTTCTTGAAAAGACCATCCTCCTGCGCGGCCTGTCCTGGTGCTTCATGGCCTACTACGAATACACCCAACAGGACCGGGCCATTCAAAACATGGATACCTTTGAAACCATAAAGCGATACTTGAAGAATATGGGAAGTTTTTTCGACTGGGTGAAGTAGCAACCATCACATTAACCCGAGCCCCCTATGGCACCACAATCCAGATCAAAAGATATCCTGGGGCTGACCGGCTGGCTCGTCACCTGCTATGCAGTCTCGGCCGTCGGCGCACTGGCGACAGTTCAGGCCCAGCCGTTCTACACCCAAATGCTCCAGCCCTCCTGGGCCCCGCCGTCATGGCTGTTCGGACAGGTATGGACCGCGTTATACACCATGATGGCCATCGCCGCATGGCTGGTCTGGCGCTCGGGCGGCTTTCGCTCCAACGGAGTCGCCCTCTGCCTTTTTCTGCCCCAGCTCGCCCTGAACGGTATCTGGAGCTGGCTCTTCTTCACCTGGAATTTCGGTCTCGCCGCCCTGTCCGACATCATCTTCCTGTGGCTTTTCATCAGTGCCACCCTGCTCCAATTATGGCGCGTACGCCCCCTGGCCGGAGCCCTGCTCATCCCTTACCTGCTCTGGGTCGGATATGCCGCGGCCCTCACCTATGCACTGTGGCAGCTCAATCCCGGATTTCTGGGGTAGCGGGTCGCGAGGTTTTCAAAAAAATCCGGAAGCAGTACTGGCCATAAAGAATGTATTTCAACGGAATGCGCACTGGCCCGCTAAAACAAAACGGACACAACACTCATGAGTTCAATTTTCATAAGCGTCTTAGCCGGCCTGGGCGGCATGTTCGGTTGGGGGATGTACGACTTCCTGGCCGGGGTCTACTCCAGAAAAATCGGCCCCTACAGGACATTTTTCTGGTCCCAGACAGCCGGACTCCTTTTTCTGGTGCTTATTGCAGCGACATCGCTTACCACCGTAAAGATTTCCTTTCCAACCATCCTTCTCCTTCCTGTTGCTGCCATATTTTATTCCGCGGGATACCTGTTTTTCATGAAGGGGTTCAAAATAGGCAACATGTCTATTGTTGCGGCCATTATGAATCTTTGGGCGGTATTCACCATGGCCATTGCGTTCCTGTTCATGGGCCAGCGCCTGACGTCCCTGCAGTTTATGGGCGTTGTCATGATCATTTTCGGAGCCATTGTGGCGTCAATCAACTGGGACGACATACGAAAGAAAACCTTTCAGCTTTCCGTAGGCGTCAAAGAAGCCGTTCTGGGGTCTTTTTTCTTCGGATCATTCTGGAACATGAGCGAGATCATCTCCGAAGAAATCGGCTGGCTGCAGACCACCCTGTTCATCAAAATCGGCATAATCCTGTTTCTGCTGCTTCTGTCCCTTTCGGCCGGACGAGAAATCGGAGTCGCAAAGTCCTTGCCCAAAACAAAGCTGGTAATCATTTTCATGGGCATCATCGAGGTCAGCGCGGTGGCCCTGGTCAATTTCGGCCTGACAGTCGGCGATGCCATCCTGATCACACCCATCGCATCCGCCCTTTCAGTGGTCACCATCGCAATGGCCATCATTTTTTTGAAGGACAGGGTGAGCAGAGTTCAGGGGATTGGAATCCTGACTTCTGTTTCCGGAATCATTGTGACCGGGGTATAAGGCGGAAACAACGCAAAGAATCTCACAGCACCGGATGGCACCGGATGGGGCCAGGCAGATTATGATGCATCATGAAAAAAAGACCATTTTCAGGCCTAAGGACTGCACAGAGATTCAAATGGTCTGCTTGAATCTCTGTTTCGAGCTATATTTTATCTTTCTCATCGAATCTCAACCGTTCTCCAGGCTCCCCTTTTACTTTTCAAACGCCAAATATTTCAAAAACTGCCAGGAATATTTAATCACCAGACGCAACAAAACAACCGGACAGAGTTGTCTGCCGGCCAAGTCTCACCTCGGGGTCTACTTACCATCTTTTGAATACAGAAATTCTGTTACCCAGGGGCCAGGCGTTTCAGCGTGTACGCCCCATCCACTCCCTTGAAGCGATTTGCAGCCCTCTCCTTCCTGCCGGGAACCATCTTCTGCAGCCTGCTTCCCACCTTTTCCACGAACTCCCTGGAACCGATCACTCCGGAATCCGTAAAATAGCGGCAGCGATACTTGAACAGTTCCATGTCGCCGAGAACATAGTTCCTCTTTCTGGCCTCCTGGACGACCTCCTCGTCCAGGGTAGCCCCCTTTCCGGTATCTACCGCCCCGGTTTCATAGACAAACTCGCGGTACAACCGGAGTCGCTCGGTGGTATCAGGGTCCATGTCGGCATGACCGAATTCCAGACTCAGGAACTCCTCCCGGTTGCCGGACTGAACATGATAGCCCAGGGAACACCACCGGTACTCTTCCGGCTTATCCACAATTCCGGCCCGAATGGGATTCAAATCAATATATGCCAGACAATTGAGAAGCGAATCACCGTCCTCCACTATAAGGCTCTTGAATCTGTCTCCCCACAGGTACCCACGACGGTTGTTTCGCTTGTTGTACGCTTTGGAAAACGTTTCCTTGATCTCTTTGACGAACTCGGAAAGTGACGCCCACTTGCAGCGTAACGCATCGGCTTTGCTCGCCGGAAACACGCTCTCCCTGCCGTATTTCAGGTGGTATCGCTCTTCCAGTTCTGCTGGCGAAATATGATCTTCAGGGAACATGCGCACCAGCAGGTGGAAATGGTTATCCAACAGACAGAAGCCAAGGATTTCAGTAAAATATATTCTGGAGAGTACTCTGATCCGCTTGAGAAGATCGTTCTTGTCCATGGCGGAAAAGGGCAGTCCATCCAATGCGGTTCTGGAAACGACATGATAGACAGTGGGGTCATCCGGGATGAGAATACGGGGAAGTCGGGGCATGAATCCTCCTTCAGGTTCAGGGACGGGGACTCCTCTTAGGGACTGACATCATAAAATTATCTGATTTTCGTATAAAGTGCCAGGCAAAATATATC
>JAWLGC010000178.1:0-3478 GCA_041685265.1 Desulfomicrobiaceae bacterium
CCATGTTCAACTCCGGATTCCTATGACTATTACAATATCCCTAAAAAAACCGGGAAAATCTTTATCACCGAGCCCACGACCTACGAGATCGGGGGAAAAAACGTCATGCTGGTGGACTCCTGTGTGCCCATCCGAAAGAACGGGAAAGTGATCGGGGTGGTCGGCATTGATCTGTCCATGAACACCCTGGTGGACATGGTTACCGAGTCCCAGCCCTACGGAACCGGGTACGCCTTCATGTTCGCGGATACAGGCAGGCTAGTGGGCCATCCGGACAAAAACCTGGTGGGCAGGCCGCTCAACGAGGCGTTTCCGCCCGCACTCTCCGGGCCGGCCCTTGAAAGCGTCGCTGCAGGCCGGGATCTGGAAACAACATTCGAAGACCCGACCCGGGGAACGTCCTTCCTGAGCACGGTCAAGCCCTTCACCATCAAAGGGGCATCGGTTCCCTGGGGTTTCGGCATCGTTATTCCCGAAAAAACCATCATGGCCGAGGCGAACCGCATGGTTCTGGTCTGTGCCGGAATCGGTGCGGCCGCGCTTCTGACCCTCATAGCCGCAACCCTTTATGTCGCAGCCAGACTGTCCCGACCGGTGACCGAGGCCACACTGCTGGCCCAGTCCATTCGCCAGGGCGACCTCACGCAGCGGATTTCCATCAAAACCAGAGATGAAATCGGCCAACTGGGCCAGGCCCTGAACGACATGGCCGAGAATCTGGAAGCCAAGTCCAAGCTGGCCACGGCCATTGCGGACAAGGACCTGACCCGTGACGTGGCCCTGGCTTCAGACAAAGACTCTTTGGGACACGCCCTGACACGCATGACCTCCAGCCTGAACCAGATCATGGCCATGATTCGTCAGGCCACGGAGTCCGTGGCCTCGACCAGCGGACAAATTTCCAATGCCAGCATGAGCCTATCCCAGGGCGCTACGGAGCAGGCCGCGTCCATCGAGGAAATCTCCAGTTCCATCACCGAAATAGAGTCGCAATCCAAAATCAATGCCGACAACGCAGGACAGGCCAATCAGCTTGCCCTGGAGGCCAACACGTCGGCCACCGAAGGCGAAAAGGCCATGCGCCAGATGGTGACCGCCATGCAGGAGATCAGCGTCTCCAGCCAGTCCATCGCTAAAATCATCAAAGTCATCGACGAAATCGCCTTTCAGACCAATCTGCTGGCCCTGAACGCGGCCGTTGAAGCAGCCCGGGCCGGACAGCACGGCAAAGGGTTCGCAGTGGTGGCCGAAGAAGTCCGCAACCTGGCAGGAAGATCGGCCAAAGCAGCTCATGAGACTGCGGATCTTATCAACGGCGCTTCGGCATCCGTTGAAAAGGGCAACCAGATCGCCGAAAAAACCGCCGCCTCCCTGGCCGGCATCATGCAGACCTCCAACCGGGTGGCCGACCTCATCGGAGAGGTGGCGGCCGCATCCACGGAACAGGCCGAGGGTGTGGGCCAGATCGCCCAGGCCGTACAGCAGGTCGACCAGGTCATTCAGCAGTCCGCAGCCAACGCCGAAGAGACCTCATCGGCATCCGAAGACCTCTCGGCTCAGGCCAGAAAGCTCGACGGACTGGTGGCCGAGTTCAGACTGAACCGGGACAGTTTTGAGGAACAGCCGATGCTTGAACACTCCGAGCAACTGCCATCCTCAAGTTCTCCCATGCTTCCGGGGAGTGGTTGGGGGATGTCCTGAGGGTCTCTGCGCTATTGATGAAAACAAAAAGCCCCGTCACATGACGGGGCTTTTTACGTCTCAAAAACATACACTTTGACATGTTAACGTTATGATGCCATCAAAAAATATCACATCATCACATCGGAGGCCCCATGGGAACCCAGAGCAAACGATCCACCGTCTATTTCGAGCCAGGTCTTCATCAGGCCCTGAAACTCAAGGCAGCAAGCTCACAACGCTCCGTTTCCGAGCTTGTCAACGAAGCCGTAAGACTCATGATGCTCGAGGACCATGAAGACCTGGCCGCAGTTGCCCAACGCGTCGAAGAGCCACTCATGTCCTATGAAGAAATGCTTGAAAACCTGAAAGCTCATGGCAAGATATAGCGTTCTCTTCAAGAAATCCGTTGCCAAGGATCTTCGGAGCATTCCGAACAAGGACGTCAAACGGATTCTGGAAAAAATCGACGATCTTTCGGAAAACCCAAGGGGACCGGAGTCCAAAAAACTGACCGGCAAAGAGCTCTTCCGGGTTCGCCAGGGGCTGTACCGGATTGTCTACGAAATCATCGACTCTCGACTGGTCATTCACGTCATCAAGGTAGGTCACCGATCCAACGTATACCGATGACCTTCCTAGTTTCTACCCTATCAACCTCTCCATACATCTCCCCAGCCGCTGCATCCCCTCCTCGCTGGTCCCCTCATCCACACAGAAGGTCTCGGGACATCCGAGATCCGATCCGAAAACATGCTCAACTCGCTTTCCGTGCTCATGCCGCCTGCTCCCTGCGCCCAAAAGCACGCCCCAGTTGCATGAACTCCTCTCGGGACATGGGCATAATATCCACCTCGTGCACGTCCTCGAGCTTGGACACCTGTTTGATGATCTGATTCAGCCGATCGTCGGCCGCCACGGTAAGCAGAATACGGCTCTTGTGCCCGCACGCTTCGGGCAGACAGAGGATGCCCTCCACGTTGAAGGCCCGCCGGGAAAACAGACCGCAGATGTGAGACATGACGCCGGGATGGTTGTTCACGATCAGTTCAAGCACGGTCCAGGGGGTTGCGGTGCAGGTGCTAGCGGTCATTGGATTTTCCTCCGATCATTTCAGTGTTTGCAGCGCCGGGAGGCACCATGGGGTAGACATGGTCCGATGCACACAGGGGAACCCGAATCAGGCAGGGGCCGGGGGTGTTCAGGGCTTCGGCCAGGGCGTCCATGGGGTTTTCGGCCGCGCCGATATCAACGCCGTTCATCCCGAATCCGCGGGCGATGGTTATGAAGTCGACGTGGTTACGATACTCGGTGGCGTAGTGCCGCTTGTCAAAAAACATATCCTGGATCTGATGCACCAGCCCGAGGCAGCAGTTGTCGGCCAGCACGATCTTCACGTTGACGTTCTCCTCCACGGCCGTGGCCAGCTCCTGAATATTCATAAGCAGGCTGCCGTCGCCGCTGAAGCAGACCACCCGAGCCCCGGGCTCGGCCAGGGCCGCGCCGATGGCCGCGGGCAGCCCGAACCCCATGGTGCCCAGCCCGCCGGACGTCAGCCACTGCCGGGATGAGGCAAAGGGATAGGCCTGGGCCGTACGCATCTGATGCTGGCCCACGTCCGTGGTGACAAAAGTCTTTTCATCCATGAGGCGCCCTGCCTGGAGCACGATCCCGTACGGGGAAAGCGGATCTTCAGGGGCGTCGAATTCATACGCATAATCCCGACGCAGGGCATCGACCCGCTCAACCCACTCGGCCCGGTTCGTCTCCTCCACCCGATCCACCAGACTGCGAAGCA
>JAWLGC010000179.1:0-3471 GCA_041685265.1 Desulfomicrobiaceae bacterium
TCTTTGCAGGTTTCCTCTTTTGATCCCCGAGGGGTGGCCGAGGAGGTTCTCGAGCTGATCGGTCTGCTGGCCGGGCAGAAAGGACTGACCCTGGTCCGGTGCATCGATGACGGGCTCCCAGTTGTGCTCGGGGATCCGGCCCGGTTTCGTCAGATTCTGTTCAATCTGCTCGGCAATGCTCTTAAATTCACGGAGGCCGGCGAGGTCGGCCTGGAGATCCGCTGCCGGGAAAATCGTCCCGAGGAGGTCGTTGTTCTGGTTTCCGTCTTTGATACGGGGATCGGTATTTCCGGGGAGGACCGGGACCGGATATTTGAATATTTCGGACGGGCCGGCCAGGAGAGCGGGGTGCAGGGGACCGGGCTGGGACTGGCCATCACCCGGGAACTGACAGAGTGCATGGGCGGGACCATTCGCGTGCGCAGCCGGGCCGAACGGGGAACCCGGTTCGATGTGACCATCCCTTTTCCCAGGGGAGCCGACCTCCGGGACAGAGCGGACAGTACGGACTGTGCGGATGAGGACCCGCTGCCGCAGGATTTTTCTCTGCAGGTCCTGGTGGCCGAAGACGATATGGTCAACAGGATCCTGGTCAGGGAGGTTTTCGAGTTTTTTGGATGTCCGGTGACCGTGGTCGGGAACGGGAAGGAAGCCGTGGCCCGGTGGGAGCAGGGGGCGTATGATGTCGTGTTCATGGACTGGCAGATGCCCGGCATGGACGGCCTGGCCGCGACGCGTCGGATCCGGCACATCGAGCGGGAAACCGGGCGACCCCGCACTCCCGTGATCGGATTGTCCGCCAACGCAATGCGCGACGACCAGGCCGGGGGGAAAGAGGCGGGGATGGATCGATATTTGACCAAGCCCTATTCCCTGGCCGCGATACGGGACTGTCTGGCCGACCTTGTTGTTCATCGCAGGGGTGGTCCGTAGCCGAAGATCTCTTCCGGGTCAGGCGGCCGGTCGCATCTTTTCAGGACAGCCGTTATGTGTTATTTCTCAGGTCGAACCAGTAATGTTCAACCGAGGGAGGCGACATGCAGCGAGATCTGTTGGCGACCGGGACGTTGATCAAGGAGTTCATTTTCGGAATAGGCCAGACCCATACGCTGCACACGCTGCGTCAGGTCAGGACCAGAGTTCTCGGCCAGGGGCTGCTCCAGACTGCCGAGGAACTTGAGTTCTATTCCCAGCGGGAACTGTTCGAGCTGTGGATGCAGCTGACCCAGGCCGGAGTTTCGGAGCATTCCTGTCCGAGTCTACGCGAGTTTTATCGGGTTCTGGGAAGCGAGTTGGTGCGTCGATCCGGCGAACGGGCCGAGGCCAGGAAACATGCCTCGCGCATTCTGGACATGCTCACGGACTGCTATAGTCAGTATGCGGAGATGCCCGGACTCGATTCCAGAACCGATACCGTGCACTGAGTGTCACGGGACGTGTTTTTTTTCAGGGGATTCCGGAAACGGGATCCCCTTTTTTTTCAGCGGGCACGCATGTCCGGCCCGTCATGCTATGGACAGGGGGTCGATCTCCTTTTATGCCTTGCCATGAAAAAGGCTTTCATCAACCAACCTCCAACCAGGCAGCAACATGAGAAACAATCTGTATACCGCTGTTACCGCCTCCCTTGCCGCCGGCGCGGCCATTCTGCATGTCTATGAAACCGGCGATTTTCAGGTCGAATCCAAGGCCGACGACTCCCCCCTGACCATGGCCGATAAACGGGCCCATCAGGTGATCATGAAATTTCTGAGCCATCTCGGTTATCCCATCCTCAGCGAAGAGGGCAGATCCATGCCCTTTGATGAGCGCAGGCACTGGACCCTGGCCTGGATCGTGGACCCCCTGGACGGAACCAAGGAGTTCATCAAAAAAAACGGAGAGTTCACCGTGAACATCGCCCTGGTGGATCACGGAGAGCCCGTGCTCGGGGTCATTTACGTGCCGGTGAAGCGGGTCCTGTATTTCGCCTCCCGGGAGACCGGGGCCTTTCGCCTGGACGACGTGGATCTGCTCAATGCCCCCCAGGATCTGGACGGACTTATGGCCGCGTCCTGCAGGCTGCCCCTGCCCGCAACCGAGGCGGGCAAGCCCGCGGCGTACACGGTCATCGGCTCCCGGTCCCATGCCACCCCGGAACTGCACGCATTCGTGGAGCAGAAACGGGCCGAGCACGGCGAGGTGGAGTTCCTCAGTGCAGGCAGTTCCCTGAAGATCTGCCGCGTGGCCGAAGGCTCGGCCGATATCTACCCCCGGTTGGGCCCCACCATGGAGTGGGACACGGCCGCAGGCCAGGCCATCGCCGAATGCGCCGGACGCAGGGTCACGGTCTGGGAGACCGGAGAGCCCCTGGGGTACAACCGGGAAGACCTGCTCAATCCCTGGTTCGTGGTGGCGTGATCGGGGGTGAATAACTGAAGGTACGCACGGCTGGACATCATTCAGCTGATTTTGCAATTTCAGCAAGGAAGTCCCCCCTTGAGGGGGGTAGGGGGGTGTGCTCCAAGACCAGCACCAGCGTGCATTTTTGCCAGACCCCACGCGGCCCCTGCCTTTTCTCGATGGCTTTGCCCGGCTTGGAAAACACCCCCCCTGCCCTCCCTCGAAGGGGGGACCTTTGTGCTGGCAATCTGGAGTCAGCTGACAGATCTCGAAGGGAGTGCGTAACTTCAGCTGAATAAGTGAAGTTACGCACGGCCCATTGGCTGGTGTTCTTGCGTGCAACGCCTGTATTCCTTAGCAGTCATTCCCGTGGAAAACCTGTCCTCGACCACGATCAGGGACGGGAGTCTCAGACTTGTGGGCAATGACGGCGTTGCCACCGAAGCTGAGATTCCCGCTTTCGCGGGAATGACAGGCTCTTATACAGCCGGTGTCTGCGAAGTGCGTAACTTCAGTGAATACTTACCGCATGCCACGGTTTTGACCGGGAGATTGCTCATGGATTATCTGGAACTGACGCTTCCCGGCGTGTTTCTGCTCACCCCGAAGGTGTTCGGGGACGAGCGGGGTTTTTTTATGGAGACCTGGCGGGAGAGTGCATTTCAGGACCGGATCGGTAAGAAGGTCCGTTTTGTTCAGGATAATCACAGCCGGTCGGTGCAGGGCGTGTTGCGCGGTCTGCACTACCAGATTCGGCAGCCTCAGGGGAAACTGGTTCGCTGTGTGCGCGGGGAGATCTTCGACGTGGCCGTGGACCTGCGCCGAAACGCCCCTACCTTCGGCCGATGGGTCGGCGAGGTGCTTTCCGAAGAGAACCGGCGCTCCATGTGGATTCCCCCGGGGTTTGCCCACGGCTTCTACGTTCTGAGCAGGGCGGCCGAGTTTGTGTACAGGTGCACGGACTACTACGCCCCGGAACATGAGCGGGCCCTGCGCTGGGACGACCCCGACCTTGCCATCGACTGGCCTGTCTTAGGTCCGCCCGTTCTGTCCGCCAAAGATGCGGTCGCCCCGCTGCTGCAGGATGCC
>JAWLGC010000180.1:0-3466 GCA_041685265.1 Desulfomicrobiaceae bacterium
GTTGGGGCCGGTTCCGATACCGATGATGGCCAGGTCGGTTTCCAGTTCGTAGATATCCCCTTCAATGGGCTCGGGGCGGCACCGCCCCGAAGCGTCGCATTCCCCGAGGGCCATGCGCTGCAGGGACACGGCCCGCAACCGGCCGTTCTCGTCACCCAGAAACCTGAGGGGTGCGGCCAATGGTTCGACCACGATCCCCTCCTCCAGGGCGTGTTCAATCTCCTCCAGCCGGGCCGGCATCTCGTTCTGGGTCCGACGGTACACGATGTGCACCCTGTCCGCCCCGAGACGCAGTGCGGTCCGGGCCGCATCCATGGCCACGTTGCCGCCGCCGAACACGGTCACTTTTCTGCCCACAATGACCGGGGTGTCGGTCTCCGGGAACTGCCAGGCCCGCATCAGGTTGACCCGGGTCAGGTATTCATTGGCTGAAAACACGCCGATAAGGTTCTCGCCGGGGATGTTCATGAACCGGGGCAGTCCGGCCCCGGTTCCGATAAACACGGCCTGATAGCCCTGTTCCCGGAGTTCGGCAATGGAAAAGGTTTTCCCGCCGACCTGGTCCACCCTGAACTCCACACCCTGGGCCTTGAGAAATTCCACTTCGGTGCGGACAATAGACTTGGGCAGCCGAAACTCGGGAATGCCGTAGAGAAGCACCCCGCCAACATCGTGCAGGGCTTCGAATACGGTCACGGGGATGCCCCGGGCGGCCAGGTATCCGGCAAAGGTCAGACTGCTCGGTCCGGACCCGATGGCGGCCACCTTGAGATCATCCCGAAGCATGGGGCACGCGTCGGTGCCGGTCAGGGCGTCGCACGGATTTTCAGCATAATAACTGTCGGCCGTAAACCGCTCCAGGCGACCGATGGCGATGGGTTTGCCCGTGGGATTGAGCTTGCACCCGGCTTCGCACTGCTTTTCCTGGGGGCAGACCCGGCCGCACACCGCGGGCAGGGAGTTGTCCTGCTTGATGACCCGGTACGCCGCGGCAAAGTCTCCTTCGGCCACGCACTTGATAAAGGATCTGCAGTCCACTTCCACGGGGCACCCGGCCTGGCAGGTCGGGGTCTTGCACTGCAGGCAGCGGGCCGCCTCCTCCCTGGCCATCTCCGCAGTGTACCCGAGAGCCACTTCGGAAAAGTTTGCGCTGCGCTCCGCCGCATCCTGCATGGGCATGGCCACGCGCGGTTTCAGCTTACTTTTTTTGGCCATGGCACTCACAGTACTCCTTGTATGAACGTTGTTCCTGGGGGCAGAAGGACTTCAGGCGGAGCATGAGCTCGTCGAAATCGACCTGGTGGGCATCGAACTCCGGACCGTCCACACAGGCGAATCGGGTCTTTCCGTCCACTGAAACCCGGCAGGCGCCGCACATGCCGATGCCGTCGACCATGATCGAGTTCAGGCTGACCGTGGTCTGCACCCCGAAAGGCCGGGTCACCTCGGCCACGGCCCGCATCATGGGCACCGGGCCCACGGCCACCACCTCGCCAACGCTCTTGTCCTCTTCGAGGCGTTTTTTGAGCACTTCGGTCACGAACCCCTTGTGTCCGTAGCTGCCGTCATCCGTGGCCACCAGCACTTCGTCGCTGAAGGAACGCAGCTCCTCCTCGAACAGGAGCAGGTCTTTGCTGCGGGCCCCGATCACGGACACGACCCGGTTTCCGGCCCGGTGATGCCCCTTGGCGATATGATGCATGGCCGCGATACCGGTACCGCCGCCCACACAGACCACGGTGCCCACGGAATGGATGTCCGTGGGTTTTCCAAGGGGACCGCATACATCGAGGATCTCCTCCCCCGCGCCCATGGCCTCAAGCAGGGCCGTGCTCTTGCCCATGACCAGATAGACAATGGTGATGGTCCCGTTGTCCGGGTCCGTATCCGCAATGGTCAGGGGAATCCGCTCCCCGCCTTCGCGCATGCGCAGGATCACAAAATTCCCGGGCAACCCTTTGCGGGCGATCTGCGGCGCCTCGATGATCAGCTCACTGACCCGCCCGGGGATGAGCTCCCGCTTTTTCAATATCTTGTACACTCGAGTCTCCCGAGGTTTGTGGTTTGTCGTTTTTCGTTTTTGGCCGGCGCCTCTCCAGCCCGGCCGGAAACGAAAAACCATCAACGAAAAACCAACTTACTGCAGCAGCTCCCGCAGCCGGGCAAAGGCCGCGTCAATCCCCGAGGCGTCGCTGCCCCCGGCCTGAGCCATGTCCGGACGCCCGCCGCCGCTGCCGCCGATGTTGGCGGCCACGTCCTTGATCAGGATCGGGGCCGTGAACCGGTCGTGCAGGTCTTTGGTAACCGAGAGAACCAGCATGGCCTTCTCGCCCAGATCCGCGGCCAGGCAGATGATCCCGGAATCGAGCTTGGAACGCAGGTCGTCCATAAGGGAGCGCAGTCCGTTCACGTCTGGAGCGTCCACCTTTTTGATGAGCACGGTGATGCCGCCAAGCTGCTCGGCGTCCTGCATGAGATCCTTCCCGCTGGAGGACATAAGCTTGTCCTGCAGGGCCTGCTTCTCCCTGGTCGCGGCCTTTAACTGCTCCTGAAGGGTGCGAACCTTAGGAGCCACTTCGCCGGGTGCGACCTTGAGCATTCCGGCCACCTCCCGAATCTCGGCTCTGTGGGCCTGGAAGTGACGCAGGGCATCCCAACCGGTCAGGGCCTCGATGCGCCGCACGCCAGAGGCGATTCCGGCCTCGGACAGGATGCAGAAGCTGCCGGCCTGTCCCGTGGACCGAAGATGGGTGCCGCCGCACAGCTCCGCAGACACGCCGGGTACTTCCACAACCCGGACCGCGTCCCCGTATTTCTCTCCGAACAGGGCCATGGCCCCCTTCTGCAGCGCATTGTCGTAGGAGGTGACTTCCGATTCCAGCTCGATATCGGCCAGAATTGCCCGGTTCACATCCTCTTCCACCTGCGCCAGCTCCTCAGGGGTCAGTGCCGAGATGTGAGTGAAGTCGAATCGGAGCCGATCTTCGGCCACCAGGGATCCGGCCTGCTTGACATGGTCGCCCAACACCTTGCGCAGGGCCGCATGAAGCAGATGGGTGCAGGTGTGGTTCCGGGCCGCGGCCACGCGGGCTCCCTCGTGCACGGTCAGGACCACGTTCTGGTCGGCCAGGAGCTCCCCTTCCCGGACCGTAATCCTGTGCACAATCAGCTCCGGAGCCGGTTTGAGGGTATCAGTCACTTCAACCTGCCCCGTAGGACCGACAATGACACCCCGGTCCCCGGCCTGACCGCCGGACTCACCATAAAACGGCGTTACGGCCGTAACCACATACCCTTTTTGCCCCTGTTCAAGGCGCTCGGTCGGTCCGTCCGGACCGAGAAGAGAAACGATTCTGCTTTTCTCCTCCATGGAATCGTACCCGGTAAACCGACACTGCACTTCCTGCCTGAGGACCGCCTGAAACTGCGTGGCCAGATCCGTATCACCGGAACCGGACCAGGCCGC
>JAWLGC010000009.1:0-48352 GCA_041685265.1 Desulfomicrobiaceae bacterium
ACAGGGAATTCCTGCCCGCCCCAGCCGACAGGCCAGCGCACCTGTACCGCAACACAGATCAACGCACCGCCGCACCCCTCGCTCACGGGACAAAGAGACGATCCGTTCCTGCACAGGTTTCAAAAATGGATCCAGAACCCGGTCATACACCGGCGCAAACAGCGAATACTCATCCATTTTCCACCTCTTCCATCTCTCTGTCATGTACCCTGGCCAAAAGCACCAAAGCAATGACCGCCCCGCACAGAGCCAGAAACATATCCCACTGGGTGTCCCAGATGTCTCCCTGTGTGGCCAGAAATTCCTCGGCCGCATACCCGCCGATCAGAGCCGCACCCCATTCAAGAAACTCGTAGCAGGCACTCATTGCCAGGCAGAAGCACCCCGTCAAAAACGGTAGCCACCTGCTGCCGCGAAGTGGCGAGCACCTGGACAGGACCTCCCTGGCAACGATGGCCGGAACGAATCCCTGGGCGATATGGCCCAGTCGGTCATAATGATTTCGGCTCAGGTCGAAGAGGTCCTGGACCCAGAACCCGATGGGGACCCGGGCATAGCTGAAGTGGGCACCGAGGAGAAGAATCAGCCCGTGCAAAAACAGAAGCCGGCAGGCAAGGCGGGACAAGGGAAAACGGCCCGAGGTAAAAAGCAGAAAAGGCAGCCCCAGAAGAACCGGAAAGGCCTCAAGGTACCAGACGGTCCGATCAAAAGGTGAGATCCCCGACAGAATCAGGGCGGCAAGAGTCAAAAGGACCAGCAGAATATTTTCGTTACGGATGGATTTCATAAGACCTCTATGCCCCATATCCCTCTTCCTTCGCGATCCTTCGCGTTCTTCGCGGTAAAAAAATCTTATACGCTGCAGGTACACACCCTCTATGTCCTTCATGAACATAAAAAAAGGGCTGCCCGAAGCCGGACAACCCTTTTTGCTCAATTCAACATCACAACACACTACAGCTTTTCAAAAAATTCCTTTTCCGCACCGCACTTGGGACAGACCCATTCCTCGGGCAGCTTTTCAAAAGGAGTTCCGGCCTCGATCCCGTTCTCGGCATCGCCTTCTTCAGGATCGTAAACATACCCGCAGGGGCATTCGTACTTGTCCATTGCGTCCTCCTAGTTTTTTTTGTTCTTTTCCTGCATGGCCTGCTGCAACTTGGCGCCGAGGGAGCCGAAGCCGACTCCGTTTCCGGCTCCGGTCGGAGCGGCAGGTTTCTGAAACTGTTTCCAGTCCTCGGATTCCCTGCCTTCACCGGTGCCCAGGGAAATCTTCCGTTCTCCGGCCCGGACCTCTTCCACGCTGACCTCGAACTGATCACCAGGGTTGAGGCGATCGAGCTCCGAGGATCGTTCCGACCGGGAAATACGCGACTTGGGCAGGAGACCGGTGATACCGGGCTCGAGCTGCACGAAAAATCCGAACTGTTCCTTCTTTTCCAGGGTGCCGGTCACCTTTTGACCCGACTGGTACTTCTCGGCCACGTCCAGCCAGGGATCGCCGGCGGCGTCACGCAGGCTGAGACCGATACGGCGCTGTTGCGCGTCAATGGTCTTGATCATCACCGAGACCACATCCCCGGGCTGCACCAGCTCATCCGAACGATGGACCCGCTTCACGTAGCTCATCTCGCTGATGTGCACCAGCCCTTCGACGCCCGGAGCGATCTCCACGAAGGCTCCGAAATCCATGCACCGGGTCACCTTGCCGGAAACCTTGTCCCCTTCCTTGAAGGTTTCGTCGATGGTGTCCCAGGGGTCGCCCTGGCACTGTTTCATGGAGAGAGAGATGCGCACCTGGCCCGGCTTGTCCATGTCTTCTATTTTGAGCACCTTGACCCGGACCGTCTCCCCCACGGAAACCACCTCTTCGGCGTGACCGACCCGGGACCAGCTCAATTCGGAGATATGCACCATGCCCTCGATGCCGGGCACCAGCTCGACAAAGGCTCCATAGCCCATCAGCCTGGACACGGTCCCTTCCAGTTCGTCGCCGGGACGGGTCCGCTCCCGAAAGGCCTCGATGGCCACGGCCTGTTCCTGCATGAGCAGGTCCCGCCGGGAAATGACGATGTTCCGCCCCCCTTCCTCGAACTTGGTGATCAGGAAACTGAAGGTCGACCCCACATACTCTTCGGGGTTCTCCACGTATCTGGAGTCGATCTGGCTGACAGGGCAGAATGCGCGCTGCTTGAGAACCTCGACCCGAAATCCCCCTTTGCAGGTTTCCCGGACCATGCCTTCCACGGGAAGCCTGTCCCGGTAGGCATTTTCCAGCACTTCCAGGCCGCCGCGTCCGCTGACCGCCTTGGACAGACGAATTTCGCTCTCCGTCCGGCGGACCACGTACAGTTCCAGCTCATCTCCCTCGGCAAAGGGAAATTCTCCTTCCTCGTTCAGGAGTTCTTCCTTGTCCACGAGGCCTTCCCGGCCGGGACCGAGTTCGATAAACACCGTCCGAGACCCGATGTTGATGATCCTTCCGCCCACCTTGTCCCCGACCCGGACGTCCTGGGTCGCATCGGAGCTGAAATTCTCGAAAAGATCCGCAAAGCTTTCTTCTTCCATGTTCGGGTCGTTCGTCAGCGGTTCTGACATGCCGCGTCTCCTCACAGTCTCGTTCGTCGATTATTCTGAATTGATGACACTGCCCCGAAAATCAGGGGCGTCTTCCATGCCGCGACCATGCCTGTCATGCCGCGGAAAATTGCTATCTACTCGAAACGGCTCGTTCCCACAATAGCGATCTGGTCAACGGGAACGTCGTCGAAATCCCCCAGGGATCTGGTGCGGACCTTTTCGATTTTTTTGACAACATCCATGCCTTCAACCACTTCACCGAACACGGTGTACCCGAATCCTTCGTCGGTTTCTGCGGTATGATCGAGCTCGGCATTGTCCGCGGTATTGATAAAGAACTGGGCCGCAGCGCTATGCGGGTCCTGTGTTCTGGCCATGGCCAGTGTTCCGGCCAGATTCCTGAGATCCGCCGTTGCCTGGTTGCGGATGGAACCGTGGGTCGACTTTTCCTTCATCATATTGTCGATGCCGCCGCACTGAACCATGAACCCCTTGATGACCCGATGAAAAAGGGTCCCCACATAGAATTCTTCATCAACATAGCGCAAAAAGTTGGCTACGGTCTCAGGAACCCTGTCTTCGTAGAGTTCCACAAGAATTTCGCCCTTGGCCGTTTCAATCAGGACAAGCGGGTTGGCCATATATCAATCCTCCTGGCGCTGGGCGCCGTTAACTTTCTTGCATTGTTTCAACTCGACACTCAACTGATTGACTTTGTCCCGGTACCGCCGGACCTCTTCTTTCGCTTCTGCAGCCTGAGCCGAAAGAAATGAATGTTCCTTTTTCATCTCGTCACGGACCTGTTGCAAAGCAGAGGTCACAGACGATCTGATCAGGGTCCAGGCCAGAACAAACCCGACCAGGGCACCGATCAGGGTGAATATGATCAAATGGAGTTCTTGCACGTCACTGTTTTCCTTAACTGAAGTTACACACACCGTAGATACCGGCCGCGTAAGAGCCTGTCATTCCCGCGAAGGCGGGAATCTCAGCGCCGATGGCAACGCCCGGCATTGCCACCAATTTCAAGATTCCCGTTTTCACGGGAATGACTGCTGGAAAAGACAGGCGTTGCACCCAGGGACACAAGTCAGGGAGGGCGTAACTTCAGCTCCTTAAAATACAACCAAAAAAAATCCGGCTACATTGAGTGCACATCAAAGGTCAACACAGAGATTCATACCTTCTGGATCACTACCAGGGCAACAGGATTGACCGGCTTGTTCACAAACTCGTATTGCGCCACCCGGAACCTGTCATAATCAAGGTCATGAACCATCTTTTTCAGGGCCGCGGTCTCCTCTTCCCCGCCTGCATGCCCCCCATACAGCATCAAAGATGCACACCCATCCGGAGCCAGAATGTCGAGAACCTTTTCAACGGCCATCAGACTCGTGTCCGGACGGGTGATCACCTGCCGGTCGCTGCCGGGAAGAAACCCGAAGTTGAACATGGCCGCCCGGACCTTTCCGTGCAGTTCGACCGGGATATGACGATCCAGTTCTTCGTGCCCGGCCAGAAACAGTGTCGCCCGGTCAGCACACCCGCTTTCCTCAAGTCTGCCAGTTGTACCGGCCAGAGCCTGAGCCTGAATGTCGAACCCGTACACATGGCCGGAACTTCCCACACATTTCGCCAGAAACAGGGTATCGTGTCCGTTGCCCACGGTCCCGTCCACGGCAATATCCCCGGGCCCGAGAACCTCCCCCAGAACCAGACGGGCATACTGAAGTGTGCTGTGCAGTCTCATGCCAGCAACGCCCTGTCCGAAAGGAATTCTTCGCCGCGTACGGCCTGAAACCGCTCCAGCAGATCCTGCACCCTGAGCCCCTGCTTTTCCTCTCCGGAGATATCCAGAATAATCTCGCCCCGGTGGAACATGACCAGCCGGTTCCCCAAAGAAATGGCCTGATTCATATTATGGGTGACCATAAGGGTAGTCAGCCCCTGCTCGGCCACGATGGACTCGGTCAGTTCCAGAATCTTGGCTGCGGTGCTCGGGTCGAGGGCGGCGGTGTGTTCATCGAGCAACAACACTTTAGGTCGGACCATAGTGGCCATAAGCATGGTCATGGCCTGGCGCTGCCCGCCGGACAGCAGCCCTGCCGCATCCTTGAGACGCCCCTCAATACCAAGCCCCAGCTTGCCCAGCTGCTCACGGAAAAACTCACGGTCCCGGTTCTTGACCCCGGCCGACAGCCCTCTCCGTTTGCCCCGTTTCAGGGCCAGAGCCATGTTCTGTTCGATGGTCGCCCCGGCGCAGGTCCCCATAAGGGGGTCCTGAAAAACCCGCCCGATAAGAGCTGCACGCTTGAACTCCGGCCAGGAAGTCACGTCAATCCCGTCAAGGACGATAGACCCGCTGTCCACGGGAAAGCATCCGGCCACACCGTTCAGAAAGGTGGATTTTCCAGCACCGTTGGACCCGATAATGGTGATGAACTCCCCTTCCTGCACGGACAGGGACACTCCGTTCAGTGCCCGGACCTCGTTCACATCACCCTTATGAAAAAACTTGGTGATCTTTGAAATTTGGATCATGCCCGGCTCCTTTTGGCCAGAAACCGCCTCTTGAGCTGCGGCGCGGTCAGGGCCAGCACCACCAGCACGGCCGTAATCAGATTCAGGTCGCTCGGCGTAACCCGAAACGCCCCCAGCTTGACCCCCAGGGCCAGGGCGATGGCCACCCGGTACAGGACCGACCCCAGCAGGGCGGCAAACACGGCCCGAACAATAGACCTGCCGCCGAACACGGTCTCCCCGATAATCACCGAGGCCAGCCCGGCCACAATGGTCCCCACCCCCATATTCACGTCGGCCGCTCCCTGGTTCTGGGCCACCAGGGCACCGGAACAGGCCACCAGCGCATTGGACAGCCCCACCCCGAAGATGATCACGTTATCGGTATTCACCCCAAGGGAGGTGATCATTCTGGGATTGTCCCCGGTAGCCAGGACGGTCTGTCCGATCTCGGTACGCAAAAACCAGATCAACCCCAGCCCGACGCACACGGAGATGATCCCGAACAGGATGGGCGTGGACTGAAACATGGGCAGCCCGGTCAGGGACATGAAATGATCGATCATGGAGTCCTGGCCAAGCAGGGTCACATTGGGCCTGCCCATGATACGCAGATTGACCGAATACAGGGCGATCATGGTCAGGATCGAGGCCAGCAGATGCAGAATCCTGAGCTTGGTGTTCAGGATACCGGTAACCATCCCGGCCAGAAACCCGGCTCCCGTAGCCATGGCCACGGCCACATAGGGAGAATGGCCGTTGGTGATGGCCACAGCGGACACGGCCGCCCCAAGAGGCAGGGAGCCGTCCACCGTAAGATCCGGAAAGTCGAGAATGCGGAAGGTGAGATACACCCCGAGAACCATCAGCCCGAAGGCAAAACCCTGTTCCAGGGCGCCGTAGAATGCGTAGAGTGTCATGAAATATTGGGATTGGAAGGGAAGGTTGAAAAGATGATGGAAGACCGCTTCAATGAGGCCTTCCATTCAGTTTCGACAACAATTACGGATTACACGGATTATGCTCCTTCGTTACAGGAGTACAGGATTATCCGGCCTCTGCCCGTAATCCTGTACTCCCCATACTCCCTGTAATCCCGAGCGGCTTTCTTCTGCTGCACGTACTATTCGACAATCTTGTCCGCCCGTTTCAGCACGGTCTCCGGAACGGTCACGCCCATGGCTGCGGCACTTTTCATGTTCACATGCAACCGGAGATTCTTCAGGGACTCCACCGGCATCTCCGCGGGCTTGGCCCCGTCCTTCAGGATACGCAGGGCCATCTCCCCGGTCTGCCGTCCCATACGGTAATAATCGACAGCCAGAGCGGCAATGCTGCCGCGGTCAACGGAGTCGGTATCCGCAGTGAACAGAGGCAGCCGATTCTGGGAGCAGACCTTAACGGCCGACTCCAGAGCCGAGACCACGGTGTTGTCCACGGGCACATACACCGCGTCGCACCGGCCCACCAGGCTCTTGGCGGCCTGATACACGGCGCCGGAGTTGATGGCCGTGGCCTCTTCCACCGCAATACCGCCCTGTTCGGCCTCAGCCTTCATGGCCTCAAACAGTACAACAGAGTTGGGCTCACCGGAATTATACAGCACACCAAGGGTCTTCAGACCCGGAACAAACTCACGGATCAGGGCCAGATGCTCGTCCACGGGGCTCATATCGGTCATGCCGGTCACATTGGCTCCGGGGGCCTCAAGGGAACTCACCAGGCCGGCGGCCACGGGATCGGTCACCCCGGAAAACACAACGGGAATGTTTTTGATCTTCCGGGCAATGACCTGGGACGACGGGGTGGTGATGGCCAGGATAAGATCAGGCTTCTCGCCCATAATCTGGCTGGCGATCTGAATGTTGGTGGCCTGATTGCCCTGGGCGATATGCACATTGTACTCGGCATCGATGCCGGCTTCCTTGAGGATATCCATAAACCCGTTGCGCATGGCATCCAGGGAAGGATGTTCCACAATCTGGTTAACGGAAATAACCGGTTTATCAGAACAAATACCGCTTACGGCCATCAGCATGACCATGGCCGCTGCAATGATGATGTTTTTCATATCCGCTCCTTTGTTCAAGATGCAGGTGTGTTGTTTCTCGGAATCTGCGCGATACATTGATGGCGCTCATGGTTCGTTATTAGGAATCATCGCCCCTGTCCACAGCCGGATTCTGCTTCTTAGACATAAAAAAACACGGGATCTTCAATTTCAAGATCCCGTGTTTTCTCCCCCGCATTCGGATAGTCTCAGCTTTTTGAAGCTGCCTGAGCTGAAGAGCCGCACCCGGAGGCTCCAGCCTTGCGTCTCCCTGATTCCGGAGTCGGGTCACAAATCTCTCCATACGCCTGCCGCCCTTCATGCCCTTCGGGCAGATGCTCGGTGATGGGCATTCCGTCATCGTTCACAAACAGCATGCAGTGGCAGTATTTGTAATTCTTCATGTCCCAGCAGGGGCAGAGCCACTCCCGTCGCTTCAGCTCCTCCTGCTTGTCGGGATAGAACCTGCAGGGGCAGAGAGGTTTGCCCAGGCTTTCCATGTTGCTCACCAGACCGTGAACCACGGCATCGGTGACATCGGCAACGGGGTGTGTGGTCAGCCCGGTTTTTCGGCAGTATGTTTTGATATAATTATCAACGATTTCTTTTGTCTTTTTTATGGCCATGATCATCCTCGAAACTTTCGGTGTATTCTTGCGATTCGGAAAAGGCGCTCCCGAAATCGATTTTTTAAAAGGGCTCCCGGCAGGCTTGCCATGAAACAACGCGCACTGTTTGCACCCATGATCCGACTTTGTAAAGCGTGAACATAATTTGCGACGAAAACCGCCCCCCCCGGACACCTGCGACTCACCAATACCCTTATACATTTCATTCAATGAGTTACCTGTTCGGATTTGACTGCAAAAAATTCTAGAATTAATTTTTTGTCTATACAATCACCTAAAATCAAAGGATTTAATTTCAACAAAAGTTGATTTTTGAATTTTTTGCAGTCAAAGCTGTTCGATTATGGAACAGCTTTGACGCGCATCCCTGATAAGCACGCCGGGCGTGAATTTACCCTGTTCGAATATCGAACACCAATTTGCAGACAATCAGGAGTGCAGCTGCCGGGGCTGAAATTTTTTAGTAACTGAAGTGACGCACCGTCTCCCCCTTCGCGCCTCTTCGCGGTGAAAAAAACTTACCGCGAAGGACGCGAAGAGCGCGAAGGAAGAGAGGGATGGGTCATAGTAAAAGTCTTCTGCCTTGAGCCCTGAAGGGGCGACACATATCAGCCCGGGGCAACGCCCTGGGTGTCGAGTATGTTTTTCCTGCACCCTGAAGGGGTGCGACAATCTTAGGGCCAGTGCGTAACTTCAGTTCGTAACGAAGGTTACGCAGATCTATGTCAGGCAATCGGTACGCCCCTTGCTATATCTCCTTCACCAGCCATTCATCTGATTAAAATGTTCAACGACAAGGAGTACCCCCATGAACACGGCGGAAAAGGCTCTTGAATCTCTTGGATTCATGCAAAGTGAGCGTGGCGAAATTTTCAAGGGCTACATGGCTTTCACCAAATCCATCAAAACCGGAAGTACCATCGACCCCAAGACCCAGGAACTCATCCTGACGGCCTGCTCCATCATGTCCCAGTGCGACATGTGCGTCTCTCTTCATGTCCAGGAAGCCGCCACCCTTGGAGCCACAAAAGATGAAATCATCGATGCGGCCACACTGGCCATCGCCATGGGAGGATCTCCCAAAATGATGTACATGCGTTATATCAAAGAAGAGCTGGAAGATCTCTTCGGCTGAAATCACCAACAACAATACGTCAGCAGCCCCCAAAGGTATCGCCTTTGGGGGCTGCTGGGTCAAATATCTTTCACATAGGATTGCGTAACGTCAGTGATCAAAACAACGCATCCCCGCTCTGGCTGCCAAGCCCGGGATGAATATCGAACCGGACCACACCCACAGGCACCCTGCCTTTGACCGCATCCACGATCATGGCCGTCCCCTTGTTGCCGAATCCGCCGCACAGTTCAATGGCCGCGATTTTTTCCTCGTCGACCAGCTTTGGGGCCAGTGCAACAGCGCTTGCATAGTCCTTGACCGCTACGGACAACACCTCGATCTTATCGGTCTTCACCCACTGCCGGTGGGTCCCAGGGTCAGCCTTGGGGCCCAAAAAAATAAACGCCGCCTTAAGAACATCCGCCATATCTTTGCTCCTTTTCACGAACAAAACAGTTTTTTCCGCCTGGACCATTCCATGGTCCCGGGCACATCCACCACGTTGGGGCCTTTCTCTCCCAGACGAACCGACGCCCGACATCCCTTCCTGACCTCCACCTCCCGTTCTCCGTCCAGGGCCAGGACGCACGGCCCTGCTCGGACAAGGTGCTCCTCCCCCGGCTCAAGCAGGTACCGATCGGCAACGTTCACGGTCCTGAACATTCCCGGCGCGATGGGAGCGGTCACTGAGACACCCCTGCTTCCCAATTCCAAAGCCATTCCCCGAGGCTCTCCCGGGGAGATGGTCATCAACTGCCCGCCGATGGCCGACAGGCCGATGTTCTCCGGTCTGGCCCGGGTCAGAAACAACTGGGACACCCTGGTCATGTCCCATATCGCACGGGAGGCGATAAAGACATCGTCGTAGACCGCCACATCGACCAGGGCCAGATCCGTCATGGCCCCGTCCAGCAGTATCTCCAGGCGCGAGGCACGGTACGTTCCCTCCGTGCGGGAAACCCTGCCCGTGGCCACAAGTCCGGCCGCAGTCCCGGCCACGGTGGCCTCGACCATTGTCGGAAACACGTTGTTGGTCCCGGTGGAGATGGGCAGCACCGGGACGTCGCTATTGCCCTTCATAACCGCCCGGTTGGTTCCGTCACCTCCAAGGACCACGATGCACCCGACCCCCATCTCCTCCATGCGCCTGCCGGCCCGGGTGGAATCATCCTGATTGTTTTCCTGACACACCCCTTCAAGGGGGCACACCGGCATGGACGGGGAAAGGCTCAGCAGACTGCGCTCAACAATACCATAGTAGTCGGGCATGTACACCACCCGGTCCACTCCGGCTGCGTCCAGGCCGGTCAGCAGCCTGCGCACGATGCGAACCTTCTCCTGGTTGTCAAACACCGAACCGTGGGCCACCAATCGCCTGATGTCCTTTCCCGAAACAGGATTGGCGATGATTCCAACTGTGGACAATCTATGCCTCCTTGTGTCTGGCCTGCATGCCGAAGTCGTATTCCGAAACCGTGCCGTCCCCTGCCTGCAGGGGACGGCAGACATAAACCGGTGCCAGCCGATCGGAACTCAGGCCTTTATGGACATGACCGCGGTAACGATATCCGCAGCTCCGCGAATATAGGCCTGTTCCAGGGGCGGCGAAAAAGGAACCGGTGCAAAGGGAGCCCCGATCCTGGTTACGGGGGCGTCAAGATAATCGAAGGCTTCTTCGGCGATCCGGGCCGCTATCTCCGCACCGGCTCCGCCATGCTTGACCGCTTCATGGGCGATGACCACGCTATGAGTCTTTTTCACCGAGGCCAGAATCGTATCCATGTCCAGAGGAGTGATGGTCCTGGGGTCGACAACCTCGACGCTGATACCCTTTTCAGCCAGCTCTTCGGCGGCGGCCAGAGCCTCGGAAACCATTTTGGAGGAGGCGATAACGGTTACGTCTTCACCTTCGCGCTTCACATCGGCCTTGCCGATTTCAAGCGTGTACGGCTCGTCTGGAACCTCTCCTTCCACTCCGTACAAAAGTTTATGCTCCAGAAAAACCACCGGGTTGTCATCTCTGATAGCGGCAATCAGAAGCCCTTTGGCATCATAGGGGGTGGAAGGCATGACCACCTTCAGTCCCGGGATATGCATAAACCAGGCCTCCAGGGACTGGGAGTGCTGAGCAGCAGCCCCGATACCCGCCCCCTGGGGCATGCGCAGCACCATGGGAATTCTGGCCTTGCCGCCAAACATGAAATGCATCTTAGCGGCCTGATTATAGAGCTGATCCATGGCGCAACCGATAAAGTCGACGAACATCAGTTCGGCCACTGGCCTCAGTCCCGTTGCTGCCGAACCCGTTGCCGTGCCAACGATGACGCTTTCGGTAATGGGGGTATCCAGAACCCGCTTTTCGCCGAAATGATCAAAAAGCCCCTGGGTCACGCCGAAACACCCCCCGAACTTGCCCACATCCTCACCCAGAATGTACACGTTGGGATCCCGTTCCATTTCCTGCTTCAATGCCTCGTTCAGCGCCATCATATATGTTTTGCTAGCCATTGATCGTCTCCATTGGGATGAAATTTATAATGAGCCCACATACACGTCGTCGGTGATTTCCGAAGGATCAGGCAGCGGACTCTCTTCGGCGAACCTGATCGCCTCAGCCAGAGCGGTGCTGACGGATTTCCTGATTTCAGCCAGAGTTTCCGCCGTCACCATCTCCGCCTCGATCAGTTTCTGCTCAAAACGGGGAATCGGATCCTTTTTCTTCCACCCGTCAAGTTCCTCGTCGCTCCGGTAGGTGCAGGCATCCCCCTCGAAATGGCCGCGCCAACGATAGGTCTTGCATTCGATCAGCGAAGGTCCTTCCCCGTTGCGGGCCCGCTTGACTCCTTCGGTTACGGCTTCATTCACGGCCAGCACATCATTGCCGTCCACAACCACACCGGGCATATCGTAGGCCGCGGCCCGGTCCGCGATATCGGTCACGGCCATGGACCGTTTTGTGGAACATGAAATTCCGTATCCGTTGTTTTCATTGACAAATACAACAGGGAGCTTCCAGGCGCTGGCCAGATTCAATGCTTCCTGGGTTGTCCCCTGGTTGGATGCTCCGTCTCCGAAAAAACAGACCGTAACCGTCCCGGTGTCCTGATATTTTGCGGACCATCCCGACCCCACGGCAAGGGGGCCGCCTCCGCCGACAATCCCGTTGGCTCCAAGAATGCCGAGTTCCACGTCGGCAATATGCATGGAGCCCCCCTTGCCTTTGCAGTATCCGGTCTTTTTACCGAAAATTTCAGCCATCATAAGCTTCAGATCTCCCCCCTTGGCAATAAGATGGCCATGTCCACGGTGAGTGGAGGTAATAAAGTCGGTCTTTTCCAGGGCGGCACAGGCTCCGGTGGCCACTGCCTCCTCTCCGATGTACAGATGAACGAACCCGGGGATTTTTCCGGCTGCAAAGAATTCCTGCAGCTTGGTTTCAAACTGCCGAATCCTGGTCATGGTCGTGTACATTTCAATCATCTTTTCTGTATCCGGACTCATAAATACACTCCTCTTCCGTTATGCCCGAGCTCCCGCGCCCGGGCCGTTACAATGCCTGGCCTGCAGTCCCGCCCAATCAGACTCATGACCTGAGGGCCGCAATATTCTCAACCAGATCATCGGAATCCACCCACACCGTCACCGCCGCATTGGCCACCACGATGGAACTGCAGTCCCTGGCAAATCGATCCACACAGATCCCCTCGACCGTCAATCCACCGAATCCCGCCCTGACGCTCTTCACACCGATGGGCACCATCTCCTTGACCCGCTCCAGATCCAGATCCTCCGGACGGGAGGTCGTGACCAGAATATCCACATGAACATCGTCAAGACCGTCCATGCCCATAATCTCGACCAGGCCGCACAGGCAGCTTCTGGAAACGGCATCCTTCACTGCTCTGCAGGCAGCCTTGGTCACGTCCTCGCCATGCAGATCCGCGCCGAACCCCAGTTCCACCAGATATCGTTTTTTCGTCATGACGCATTCCCCTTCAGACAGAAGACTCAGGCCATAACCATGAACGGATTTTCAAGCATGTCCGCCAGGGTTCTCAGAAAGGCCATGGCCGGTGCACCGTCCACAATCCGGTGATCAAAGGTCAGACTCAGGGTCATCATGGTTCGAATGGCGATCTCACCATCGTGCACGGCAGGCTTCTGAACAGCCCGGCCCACACCAAGGATGCCGGTTTCCGGCGGGTTGAGAATGGGGGTGAAGCCGTCCACTCCGAGCATGCTCACATTAGTGATGGTAAAGGTGCCGCCCTGAATCTCATCCATGGTCAGCCCGCCCTTGCGGGCCCGTCCGGCCAGATCCCGGATTTCCCGGGCCAGGACAGTCAGGGGCTTGGTATCCGCCTCCTTGACATTGGGAACAATAAGACCGTTCTCCAGGGCCACGGCAATGCCCAGGTTGACGTGATCGTGCAGGGTGATGGTCTCATCTCCCAGAGTGGAGTTCATGAGGGGATGTTCCTTAAGTGCGCGACATACCGCCAGAGCGATGATATCGTTAAAGGAGAGCTTGAAGGTTTCATCCCGGCGGTATTTGGCGCGAACCATGTCTTTGAACCGGACCATCTCCGTGGCATCGAACTCCACGAAACAGGTCAACTGGGCTGCGTTCTGCAGACTGGCATGCATATTGTCGGCCACCAGTTTGCGTACCCCCTGCATGGGGATGGTCTGCCCCGAGGACGGACCGGATGCAGCAGGCTGTGCAGCGGACGAAGCAGGGGCTCCACTGGGCTTGACCGCCCGAAGCACATCGATTTTAGTGATCTTGCCTCCTTCGCCGGAGCCTGCCAGGTCTCCCAGATCAATACCGAGTTTCTCGGCCAAGGCCCTGGCCTGGGGGCTGGCAGCGGGGCCGGCGGGTTCGGGCTCTTTGAAGTCAAGCACATCCTGTTCCGTGATCCGGCCCTTTGGGCCGGTGCCGGTGACCAGAGACAGATCGATTCCTTTCTCTTTGGCCAGACGACGGGCAATAGGAGTTGCAGGCACAAAACCACCTTTGGGTGCGGAGGTTTGAGCTGTGGTTTGCTCCTTTTTCTCTTCCCCTTCTTCCGCAGATGATTCGACAACAACGCCGCCTTCGATATGCTCGGGCTGCTCGCCGGCCGCAGCAATCTGCCCGAGCACGGCCTGCACCGGCACGGTTTCCCCTTCGGGAACCACGATCTGAAAAAGAACGCCCGTTGCCGGAGCCTCCACAGAGTTGGTGATCTTGTCCGTTTCCACCTCGAACAGGGCTTCCCCCTCTTCAATCGGATCGCCTTCCTTCTTGTACCACCTGGAAAGCGTTCCTTCCTTCATGGTCAGGCCCCATTTGGGCATGGTAATAGTCGTGGCCAACTGTGCATCCTCCTTGTGCCTTGGCAGGCGTGCTTCACTATGCTGACGAACAGAACTGAGTTTTCAAAGCTTTCCCTCACAAATATGGAGAGATTCACGGCATACCAAGCAAATGCAATGCCATTGGGAGTGGGAGAATGGGAAGGCGGCATTCATTAGAGAGTGGCTAACCGAAGTTACGCAGATTTCAACGTTCCTCAAAATGATTGGACGCATGGGACCTGTACACCTCTATCCCTCTTCCTTCGCGTCCTTCGCGGTCAAAAAATCTTGCGCACCCGCCGGCAAGTCGACAAGGGGCGCCACTGCGTGCGCCCGTTTTGAAGACGGCAGTGCTGAGGGGATGGGGATGACTCCTGGGGTTTTGTTCGCCTTGAGGGCTCGGGCGCACGCAGTGGCGCCCCTTGTACGGTCTGATCCTGGCTTGGTGGTAATTCCGGATGGTTGGGCGTGCATAAAATCAGTCAGGAATGTTCGATTTTCGAACACCCAACCGGGCCAAAACAAGAAAAACTGGCAACAGATCGTTTTTTGAGATAGGCAGATCCTGACTGTGAAAAGACCAAAAGCAGACGAGGGGAATCAACATCGAGGGAGTGCCATGCACCTGTTGGAATGGAGCAAAAACGGCTATTTCATTACCGCCCGACCCGGGGCGAAAACCGATAAAACCGACCGACACGAGAAACATCAATCCGTATCAGAGCCGACACCGTCGTCCAGAGAAACGGCTGCCGGTGTCCCCATGGGAGTCTGGGAAGAATTTATGACCAGAGGAGAGGTCAACCCTGAATCGGTGCACTGGCGAATTCTGGAATCATGGCAGCGATGCCGGGACAGCGACGTGGACCCCAACCCCCGAAAGTGCTGGGACATCCTCTCCACCCGGGAACTGGAACCGAACTGCTCGACCCTGCGCAGGCTGAGTCAGGATCCGCTGGAAAAACTTTTTACCAGAATCAAGGGAAGAGGACTGCTCATCACCGTAAGTGACGACAACGGCTACCTGGTCCACACCTGCGGCGACCATGACACCCTTGTGCAGGCGGACAAGCTGAACTTCGGCCCTGGTGCCAACTGGTCAGAGCAGAGTGTGGGTACCAACGCCATCGGCACGGCCCTGGTCACCGGTCACCCCCTTAAGGTCATGGGGCGGGAGCATTTCTGTCAGAGCCACCACGCCTGGACCTGCGCAGCCGCCCCAGTCTACGATCCCGGCGGCAATATCATCGGATGCATCGATATTTCCGGCCCTCTGGACTCGAATCATCTTTCCACCCTGAGCCTGGCCGTCAACACGGTCAAAAAAATCGAGAACACGCTCTACAAGGAGCAGTCTTCCGAGATCATCAATCAGTCCAACGCACTGCTGAGCACGGTTTTCAACTCGGTTCTGACCGGTCTGTTGTCCGTGGACAGACAGGGGCGGATCCGGCACGCCAACCCGGCGGCATGCGCCCTGCTGGAACAGCCTGAAGAGACCCTTATGGGCAGAGGCGCCGAAGAACTCTTCAGCTTCCATCAGTTCATAAATCTGCTGAATACCGCTCCGGAGCAGGCCCATGCGCAGGGCGTCCCTCTTCAGTGCAGGAGCAATGCATCATTTCTGGCCCGTGCCCACCCTGTTTCAGGAAGGGGCGGAAAACTGACCGGGGCGGTGATCACCATCCTCGAAAAGCAGCGGCCATGCACCCGGCCCCCTGTTCTGCCCGCTAACAACGGTCCGCAGTTCACTCTTGACCGGATTGCTGGACAAAGCGAGTCCATGATGAATGCCATCCAAAAGGCCCGTATGGCTGCACAGAGTCCCTCAACAGTTCTGCTCATCGGAGCGAGCGGCACCGGCAAGGAGATGTTTGCTCAGGGCATCCACAATGCAGGACCGCGAGCCTCCAGACCCTTTTCGGCTCTTAACTGCGGAGCCCTCTCCGGAGAACTCATTCAGAGTGAACTGTTCGGATATGTGGACGGAGCATTTACCGGAGCACGAAGGGGCGGAAAACCGGGCCGGTTTGAAGCCGCAGAGGGAGGAACCCTGTTTCTCGATGAAATAGGGGAAATGCCCATTGCCATGCAGGTCAACCTGCTGCGGGTATTGGAAGAACGGAAGGTAGTCAGAATCGGTGGGACAAAGCCGGTTCCGGTGGATGTACGGATCATCGCCGCCACCAACCGCAACCTGGCCGACGAGGTCGAAAAAGGAACCTTCAGGAGGGATCTCTACTACCGGCTCAAAGTGGTCACCATCTCCATTCCTCCGCTCAAAGAACGGGAGGGAGATGTGCCACTCCTTGCTCGCAAACTCATTCCGGATATTGCCGGACGTGTGGGAAAAACCGTGAGCGCCATCCACCCCGACGTATACGTCTGTCTGAACAGTCACTCCTGGCCCGGTAATGTCCGGGAACTGATCAATGCCCTGGAGTACGCCGTCAACATCATGCCCACCTCGGAACTGCTTCCGGAACACCTTCCGGATGAAATCGCCGCGTATCTTCATGATGAGAAGGGGGCGCCCCCAAACTTCAGCCTGGAAAGCATGGAGGCGGAAACAATCCGAAAGGCACTTGTGTTTCACGAGGGAAACATCACCTGCGTGGCCAGGGCCCTGGGTATCGGCAGGAATACGTTGTATAATAAGATGAAACGATATGGCATCGGATGAACCCAGGCCATCGCCGTCATTTTGTAGAGACAAGGCATGCCTTGTCTCTACGGCAAAAAATTGCGGCCAGCCTGAAATTCACCTTACCGCTGCAAAAATCGCGTAACACTGCTGCGGCTGAAGGCCGCCGGATTCTTTGACAACCTTCGGGAAAAACGGGTAGCGAAGCGGACCGTTCAAATGGAACGAACACACCCGCTTTCACGATCTGCCCAACAAGGAACCTGCATGACCTCTCTCAAGCTCTGGCTGCTGGCCATCCGCCCCAGGACCCTGCCCGCCTGTGCCGGGCCGGTACTCACCGGCACCGCCCTTGCCCTGGCCCACGACGGCTTCCGGTTTGTCCCGTTTCTCTGCGCCCTGCTGGCCAGTCTTCTCTTTCAGATAGGCGTGAATTTCGCCAACGACTATTTCGACGCCAAACGGGGCGTGGACACCGAGGAACGTCTCGGCCCCACCCGGGTCACCCAGAGCGGTCTGATTCCCCCGCAAAACGTATGGGCAGCCACAAAGATCACCCTTGCTCTGGCCGGAATCTCCGTTCTTGTTCTGGTCTTGTATGGAGGATGGCCGATCTTCGCTCTTGGGGTGGCCGCGGTTCTGGCCGCCCTGGCCTACAGCGGCGGCCCCTACCCCCTGGCTTCCCACGGGCTGGCCGATTACGCGGTATTTTTCTTTTTCGGACCGGCCGCAGTGGCCGGATCGTACTACGCTCAGGCCGGGCAGATGAGCGGAGCTGTGTTGGCGGCTTCGGTTCCGGTGGGACTGCTGATCACGGCCATTTTGCAGGTCAACAATTATCGGGATATGGAGACCGACGTGAAAGCGGGCAAACGGACCATGGCCGTACGCCTGGGGCGGAAGTGGTCCCTGCGCTATTACACGGGGCTGGTGGCGGGAAGTTATCTTATGCCGGTACTGTTGTGGCTGGACGGGCCGCTGTCGGTTTGGGCGGGGATGCTTCCGCTGCTGTCGCTGCCCATGGCGTTTCGGTGCATCCGGGAGATGCGCACCGTGACCGGATCTCCGCTGAATGAAACGCTGGCACGGACGGCAAAACTTTCCTTTATATTCAGTGTATTTTTTGCTCTGGGGATTTTGATGTAACAGCTGAAGTCACGCATAGCTCAATATCCCCCAAAGCAATGGGACCCATAAGACCTATACGCCCAATATCCCTCTTCCTTCGCGCTTGTTCGCGTCCTTCGCGGTTCGTCAGTTATTTCTCCCCCCGAAACGGACTCTTCCCGATCCCGGGCCAGATGCGGGCCATGCCGAATACAGCCCTGACCGTGCACCATACGCCGGTCATGGCCCAGATCCAGATCATGGGATTTGCCATTTTCATCCACTCCCCTGCCCATACGCCGATCATGCCTGCCGAAGCGGCCAGGATCATAACATTGCGCAAAAAGGTGAAGTCCCCCGTGCCCCAGTGAATACCGTCGGTGGCAAAGGACAAGGAATTGACTGGCTGCAGCACCGCGGCCACGGTCCATCCGCTGAAAAACAGGGGCCACGCCTCCTCCGGCACCAGGACCACGGCCACAGCATTTTTCCCCAGCAGCATGCAGAGGCACAGCATCACGCCCGTGCCGAAACTCCACAGGCAGACCGTTCGAGCCGCCTTGAACACCTGCTCCATATCCCTCTTCCCCACAAAATACCCCACCAGACTCTGCCCGGTGATGGCGAAACAATCCAGAAACAGGACCGTGAACACGAACACCTGCCGGATGGCCTGGTGTGCGGCACCTGTTTCGGCTCCGGCCCGGGTGGCCGCCCTGGTGCACATAAGCAGAAACAGGGTGGCCATGCCGGTACGCAGAAACATGTCCCAGCCGATGGCAAGCAGCCGCCTGCAGTCCCGAAAACGAAGGGTCGTATCGAATCCGGTTTTTCGCACCACCTGAACGCCGACGGCAACCGCTCCCGCCCACTGGCTCAGACTGCTGGCCAGGGCCGCCCCTGCGACCCCCATGGCCGGGAAGGGGCCGGCACCAAAAATAAGCAGCCAGTCCAGCCCGATATTAAGGAGATTCACACCGCAGGCCACCCACATGGGGGTGCGCATATCCTGAGCACCCCGGAGCACACCGAAAGCGGCCATGGTCAATATCACTGCCGGACCGCCCAGCAGCCGATACCGGATATACTGCTCTGAAAAGAGAGCCACATCTCCCTGTCCCCCCATTGCCGTTGTCAGCCAGGGCGCCAGGGGGATGGCCACCAGAGCCAGGCCGAGACCGCAGGCTCCCCCGAGCCCCAGCGCCAGAGTCCCCATGCGGGCTGCTCCGAGACGATCACCCCGCCCCAGAGCCTGGGCCACTTCGGTCTGGGTGCCCACCCCGAGAAAATTGAATATCCAGAATACAGCGGAGAGCAGCATGGTCCCGACGCCCAGAGCGGCCAGAGGCTCGGCCCCAAGGCGGGCCACAAAGGCGGTGTCCACCAGACCGGTCACGGGTTCGGCAATAAGGGAAAAGAGAACGGGTACGGACAGGGTGAATAAGGTCTTGTGGGGTGCACGCATAAAATCAAGGGCAGCGGCCCTGCTGTCGGACATAATGATTCTCCGGAAATGGGGTTTTCAACTTCGGCGGTGGATTTGGCATAGAACCGACAGAGAGACAAGATGAATCGAACCGGATTACGAAAAACTGTTTGACAGAATCCGCCTCTCCCCTTAGGGATTGCCAGAAAGTGACCGACGGTCATAAAATGACCATCAGCCACAAAATGAACGCAGGTCACCAAGGATACTCATGGGCACTAAACAACAGGAAAAATCCCTCCAGACGCGCATGGAGATCATGGCCGCGGCCCGCAGACTGTTCGGCGAAAAAGGATTCGCTGCAACAACAGTCTCGGAGATCACGGCCGATGCGGGTTATGCCAAAGGCAACTTCTATCGTCACTGGCAGAGCAAGGATGAACTGCTACTGGAAATCATCGAACAGAAGCTCCATGGCTACCGCAAGAAGCGGGAAAAAAACATTAAGAAAGCCCACTCCCTGGAAGAGGTCATGAACGGCATCTGGGATTTTCTGGAGACCATGATCGATGACAAGAACTGGTCCCGCGTCTTTCTGGAGTTCACCATTCATGCCTCCCGCAACGACGAACTGAAAAAAAAGCTCAACGACGGCATGTACCGGTTGTCCAACGATATCTTTGCAGACATGGTCGCCCCCTTTGTGGAAACCGGATACAGCCCGGAAAAAATCGGGGCCATGAACACCGCACTGTTCGAAGGGTTCCTGATCCATTCCATTCTGGAAACGGACACCATCAGCAAAGAAGATGCCCGTGATGCAGCGGTTCTCCTGGCTCTGGCCAGAGGAAAACAATAACTTTTCCACCCCCAACCCCAGAGGATGACATCATGATCAAGAAACTGACTGTCATGGCGTTCATTATTGCCCTGACCATCGGATCCACCCTGTCCCCGGCCCTGGCATCGCCCGTCAGGCTGACCTACAGCAATTTTTTCCCCCCCACCCATATCCAGTCTCAACTGGCCGAAGAATGGTGCAAAGAGGTTGAAAAGCGAACCGACGGACAGGTGGTCGTGGATTACTTCCCCGGCGGCACCCTGACTTCAGCCAAGCAGTGTTACGACGGCGTCGTGGATTACATGTCCGACATCGGCATGTCCGCCCTGGCCTACTCCCGGGGACGTTTTCCGGTCATGGCTGCCGTGGATCTGCCTCTGGGTTACTCCACAGGCCTGGCAGCCACGCAGGTGGCCAACGCCGTGTTCAATAGGTTCAAGCCCAAAGAGCTTCAGGACACCCATGTCCTTTTTTTCCACGCTCACGGACCGGGCCTGCTGCACACGGCCGAGACACCTGTCACCTCTATAGACGATATGAAAGGCCTTAAAATCCGGGCCACGGGCAACAGCGCCAAAGTGGTCTCGGCCCTGGGCGGCACCCCGGTGGCCATGTCCATGCCCGACTCCTACCAATCCATTCGAAAAGGGATCGTCAACGGCGGCATGTACCCCATTGAGACCAACAAGGGGTGGCGCATGGCCGAAGTGGTCGATTTTTGCACCGATACCCACGCCGTCTCCTACACCACCACTTTTTTCGTGACCATGAACAAGGACAAGTGGAACCAGATCCCGACCGACGCACAGAAGATCATCACCGAGCTGAGCGCCGAATTTGCTGAAAAACACGGCAGGGCCTGGGATGAAAGCGACGCCGAGGGCAGAGCGTATTTTCTTGAACAGGGCAACGAGATCGTTACCCTGGAACAGTCCGAAGAAGCGAAATGGAAGGAGGCCATGCAACCCATCATTAATGAATACGTGGCCGACGCGAACAAAAAAAGAATCAACGGCCGGGAGGTGGTCGATTTTGCGGTACAAAAACTGACCGAAACGATCGAATAAAGAGCAGTCGGACTACCGAAACAGGGGGGGCCTTTTCCTCCCCCTCGTTATTCCCCCTTGCACCTTAACCCGTAACCCTTTTTACAACCATGCCCCAACTTCACACGCTCCTGACTCCCCTTGAAACACGCATGAAACAACTCGGGGCCCTGTGCATCCTCGGGGTGGCCCTGGTCACCGGTGCGGACATTGTGGGACGGCTTCTCAATACCCCCGTCTTCGGCTCCGAGGAGATCGTCACCTTCCTGGCCGGACTGGCCATCGGCCTGAGCATGCCCTTTGCCCACACCCGGAACAGCCATATCCGGGTCGAGATCCTTATGCGCCGGTTTTCCAAAGCCACCAGAAAGCGAATCAACCTGATCACGGACAGCGTCACATTCCTCTTTTTCGCCGTGGTGACCTGGCGCATGTTTGAATACGGCGCTTCATCAGCCGGATCGGGCGTGGTGAGCATGAACCTTGAACTGCCTGAACACCTGATCATCTACGCGTTGGCCGGATGTTTCGCAGCCTTCTCCCTGTCCCTGCTGCGGGATGTGCTCCTCTTTTTTCGCAGGGAGGGGTCCACATGAACCCGACAACTCTCGGTATCACCGGCCTCCTGGTCATGATTCTGCTCTTCCTGACCCGGCTGCCCGTGGCCCACGTCATGGCCATGGTCGGGTTTGTCGGCTTCTCCCTGCTGACCTCCTTCAAGGGGGGCCTGAATCTGCTGGCCAAATCCTATTACGAGGTGTTCACCTCCTATGGCCTGACGACCATTCCCCTGTTTGTGCTCATGGGCCAGCTGGCCTTCAACAGCGGCATCAGCAAGAGGCTGTACAATACCGCCTACTGCTTTCTGGGCCACATTCGGGGCGGCCTGGCCATGGCCACAGTGGCAACCTGCACCGCCTTCGGGGCTGTGTGCGGTTCTTCACCGGCCACGGCCGCAACCATGGCCACGGTGGGCATTCCGGAGATGAAGCGGTACGGGTACTCCGACAAACTGGCCGCGGGCTCTGTGGCCTCGGGGGGCGGACTGGGGATGATCATGCCCCCGAGCGTGGTACTCATCGTCTACGGGGTCCTCACCGAGCAGTCCATCGGAGAACTGTTCATGGCCGGTATTATTCCCGCCCTGCTCCTGACCCTGCTCTTCATCATCTGCATCTGGGTCCAGTGCCGGATGGACCCGACCAGAGGGCCTGCGGGAGAACGTTTCGGCACTGCGGAAAAACTGCATTCCCTGACCGGCCTGCTGGACACGCTGATCATCTTCGTGCTCGTGATCGGAGGCATGTTCAACGGCTGGTTCACCCCCACGGAAGCGGCCTCGGTAGGGGTGCTCGGGGTGCTCGGACTCGGACTACTCAAACGGCAGCTGAATACAAAGCTGATTTTCAAGTCCCTGTACGAAACCCTGGGTACCTCATGCATGATTCTGTTTCTCATCGCCGGGGCAACGGTGTTCGGAAAATTTCTGGCCGTGACCCGCATACCCTTTGATATCGCCTCCTGGATCTCAGGACTCAACCTTCCGGCCATCGTGGTCATGGCCGGCATCGTGCTCATCTACTTCCTGAGCGGATGCTTCATGGACTCCCTGGCCCTGGTCATGCTGACCATCCCCATCTTCTTTCCGGTGGTCACCTCCCTGGGATTCGATCCGATCTGGTTCGGAATCATCATCGTACTCATCACCGAACTCGGGGTCATCACACCACCGGTGGGCATCAATGTCTATGTGGTCTACGGGGTGTCCACCTCCATCGGGGCGAACATTGAGCTGGAATCCATTTTCAGGGGTATCCTGCCCTTTCTGGCTGCCATCCTGACCGGCATCCTGCTCATGATGCTCTTCCCCGAAATCGTCCTCTTCCTTCCCCATCTGATGTACTGACGTCCCCTTTCCCGGGAATTATTATTCCAACACACAAAAAGGGCGCCTCGAGGCGCCCTTTTTGTGTGTCCGGTCTCTTATTCGATCAGCATCTCACTCTTGCGCCCCACGCCGGTGTCATCCGCACCATCCTCTGCGCCGCCCGGTACATGGACCTGGATCACCTGTTCTCCGTAACTCCCGGACAAGAATATCTGCTCGTCCTGCCATCTACCGCTCTGCCTATCCGACAACGCTGTTCGCAAAAAGGACTTGATCCCCTCCCTATTTTTCCAGCCAGCCGACCCGGTACAGGTCGGTCCTGCGATCCTTGCCGTTAGTCACCGATCCTTCGTGGCGCAGTTGAACCAACCGGTCCAGATCCAGGTCGGCGATAAGGGCCATTTCCGTGTTCGGGGTGGTTTCGGCCATGATCGCGTCATGGGGAAAGGCGAAGTCCGACGGGGAGTAGACCGCGGACTGGGCGTACTGGATGTCCACGTTGTCCACCTGAGGCAGGTTGCCGACACTCCCCCCGATGGCCACGTAACACTCGTTCTCAATGGCCCTGGCCTGGGCGCACCGCTGCACGCGCAGAAACCCGTTCTTGGTATCGGTCCAGAAGGGGACAAAGAGGATGTCCATGTCCTGCTCGGCCAGCAGCCGACCGAGCTCGGGGAACTCCACGTCGTAGCAGATCAGAATGCCGATCCGCCCGGCATCGGTGTCGAATGCGGTCAGGGTGTCCCCGCCCTGTATAACCCAGTCCTGACGCTCGTGCGGGGTGATATGCAGCTTGGGCTGCGTCTCCACGGTCCCGTCCCGGCGACACAGATAGGCGTGGTTGTACAGGATGTCCCCGTCCATGACCGGCAGGCTGCCGGCAATAATATTGATATTGTAGGTGACCGCGAACTGGGACAGAGCCTCCTGAGTCTGCTCGGCATATCCGGCCAGAAACCGGATGGCCTCATACTGGTCCTTCTGTTCGCCGAGGCCCATGAGCGGGGCGTTGAAAAACTCCGGAAACATGACGAAATCAGCCTGGTAGTCGGCCATGGAGTCCACAAAATACTCCACCTGGTTCAGCCAGCTCTCAAAGGTCGAGGCCAGGCGCATCTGCCACTGCACGATCCCGACCCTGACCACGGTCTTGCGGATCTCCTGGACTGCAATACCTTCGGGCTCATAGAGGATATTGCTCCACTCAAGAAGGGTTGCGAACCCCCGGGACTTGGCGTCTTCGGGCAGGTAGTCCTTGAGAATCCGCTTGACGTCGAACCCGTTGGCCAGCTGAAAACTTAAAATGGGGTCATGAACCTCCCGCTGCCGGACTGCCTGAATATACTCTTCCGGGGTCAGATCCTCGGCGTGCTCATGGTACCTGACGATCCGCCCCCCGGCCAGGATGGCCCGCAGGTTGAGATTGCCGCACAGCTCCTTGCGGGCATCATACAGCCGCCTCCCCAGCCGCAGTCCGCGGTAGTCCGGGTCCACAAACAGGTCCATGCCGTACAGGGCGTCCCCGTCCGGATCGTGCCGGATGCGCTCCCGCCGCCCGATCAGATCATCGTAGGTGTGAGCCCGGCTGAACCGTTCATAGCTGCAGCGTACGGTCAGGGCCACGGCCACAACAGTGCCGTTGTCTTCAATGGCAATCTGGCCTTCGGAGAATTCCGCAAACAGGGCCAGGAGCGATTCCCGGGGCCAGGCTCCGCCGATATCCGGGTAGACCCGGTTCATGAGTTTCTCGAGCTGAGAAATATCCTCGGGAACAAGATTGCGAAGCTTGAGTTTCAGGTCGTGGGGCAGATCGGTCATGGCGTCACCTCGTTGCCGGCATCGGGTTAAAAAATTCAGACTGTCAACAGGTCCATGGGGTGGGCAAGAAGAAGCTCGGCACCGGCAGCAAGCAGTTCCTCGCGGTCCCGGTACCCCCACAGTACCCCAACCGGCATCATCCCGGCCGCCACGGCAGTCTGCATGTCCACGGCAGAATCCCCGAGGTACAGTATCTTTTCAGGAGGCATACCCAGATCCCGGGCAATGGCCAGAGCACCCGACGGTTCAGGCTTGATGGGGCAGCCCTCGCGCTGACCACGGACATCAAAAAAGCCCCAGCGGCCCAGCAGGGTATCGGCGCATTCGAGGGCCGCCCAGTGGGGCTTGTTGGTCAGGATGGCCATGGGAATTTTTCTGGCTGCAAGCCCGTCCAGCAGAGCCTCGATGCCCGGGTACGGCCTGGAGCGGACATTCTGGTTCAGACCATAGTCGTCCAGAAAGAGTTGCAGACACGTGTCCACAAGAGTCGCGTTCTGCCGGGCGGACTCAGGCAGGGCCCTGATAATGAGGTTTCTGGCTCCGCTGCCGATGAACATCCGGTACGCCTCGACCGGATGCTCCGAAAATCCCTGAGCGGCCAGGACCCGGTTCCCGGCCATGGCGATATCGTCCAGAGTGTTCAGCAGAGTCCCATCCATATCGAATAGAACCGCCCTGTACTGCTCCAAAATGGTCTTCTGTTCATCCATCATCACCTTCTCCATCTCTTTTCTTGACGGGGTACCCGCCGGCGGACTACTCGGAAAATTTTTTTAAACACCCGATTCGGACAAGGATATCCCATGAACAGCTCTCCCCTGGCCACCACGGCCCGGCTCCTGATCACCTGCGCAGACCGGCCCGGCATCGTTTCGGCCGTGACCAGCTTTCTGTATACCCACGGGGCCAACATCAATACCCTGGACCAGCACACCACCGATCCCGAAGGCGGGGCCTTTTTCATGCGTCTGGAATTCCATACTCCACATTTGGACCTGTCCCGTGGGGCTCTTGAAAAAAACTTTCAGGAAGTGGTGGCCGCCAACTTTGATATGACCTGGAAAATCAGCTACGCAGCGGACCGGAAAAAAACAGCCATCCTGGTTTCAAAATACGACCACGCCCTCATGGAGCTTTTATGGCGCTGGAAACGGGGCGAGCTGTACACCGACCTGACCATGGTCATCAGCAACCATGACGATCTGCGCGAGGCTGTCGAGTCCTTCGGCATCCCCTTTCACCACGTTTCGGTCACGGCCGACACCAAAGAAGAAGCTGAAGCCGAGATGCTGCAGCTCCTCGACGACAGCATCGATCTGGTCATCCTGGCCAGATACATGCAGATCATCACCCCCAGGTTCATTGACACGTTCCCGGAAAAAATCATCAACATCCATCACTCGTTCCTGCCCGCCTTCGTGGGAGCCAACCCGTACCTGCGGGCCTACGAACGGGGGGTCAAACTGATCGGAGCCACCGCGCACTACGTGACCGAAGAGCTGGATGCCGGACCGATCATCGAGCAGGACGTGCTCCGGGTCTCCCACCGGGACACGGTTCCGGACCTGAAGCGAATCGGAGAAGACATCGAACGGCACGTCCTGGCCCGGGCCGTAAAATGGCACCTGGAGGACCGGATCATCACTTTCGGCAACAAAACCGTGGTCTTTTCCTGAAAATCGGAGTGTAGCGGCCACCCTCTTGAAAAATCAAGCCCGAAGGGGGTGGCCGCTTTCCGGCCGCTCTTGCGCAGAGGGCTTTCAGGACGGCTGCGGATACGACACTGCGCCCCTGTCACCCCATGCACTCATCCCGAGACCCAGGCCAAAACGTAATTCCATGCAATCCCGATCCATGATCCCTGCCACCAGCCCTGCGGGTCGAACTCGGGAACTGCTGCCCACAGATTCCCGAAAATCCGACGAAAATATTCGACGCCCCTCAGATACCACGGCAATTTTGAACTTTCCCGACCAGCAACGAGATCCACGGCCTTAAGCACCTCACCATTCAGAATCCATTTGGCACCCCCCACCCGTTGCCCTTTGGTCACCGGTGCCTCCAGAAACTCCGGCAGGTCGACATCCATTTCAAGATGCATCGCATCAGGCCTGGGCAGGGTCAGATAAACCGGTTCACGGGGCAGGATCTCCACCGTGGGCACGTTTCCATACCACACTCTGACCGGTGCAGCCGCGGCAGCCGGATCTCCCTTGATGGTCATGTAGTTCCGCTCCCCCCAGAGAAGCAGTTCTCTGGCTGCCCGGATCCTCTCCCCCGCTGTTCGGGCACCCAGAACCACTGCGATCAGGCGCTGGTCACCGGACGTGGACGAGGCCACCAGATTGTACCGCGCCCGGTACGTATACCCCGTCTTTATCCCATCCACGTGCAGGACGTCATCCCACAACAACTTGTTACGATTGCGCTGGGTGATGCCCTGGTAGGTGAACCGGCGCTCGCTGAACAGCGGGTAGATATCCGGGAGATCCCGGATCAGCGCCGCGGCCAGAATGGCCATATCCGCAGCCGAAGTTTTCTGATTCCGGGAATCCAGACCATGGACGGTCCCGAACCTCGTGTCATCCATGCCCAGGCGACTGGCCCAGTCGTTCATCATCTTCACGAACGCCTTCTGGCTGCCGGCCAGATGCTCGGCCAGGGCAATGGCCGCATCATTTCCAGACGGGATGACCAACCCCCTGCACAGCTTGGACAGCGGAACCCGCTCCCCCACCTCGAGGAACATCTTTGAGGATCCCCTCAAGCGCAATGCCCAGGCATTCTTGCTGATGGCAACAAGGTCATCCATGGAAACGGTCTCGTCCAGAATCGCCCTGCCTACCACATAGATGGTCATCATCTTGACCAGGCTGGCCGGACGCCTGGGGGCATGTATATTGTGACGAGCCAGGACCTTACCGGAAGTGTACTCCGTCAGAATCCAGGACTTGGCATCAATTGCAGGAAGGGAGGAAGGGGCGGCGTGTACCGTCACGGAAACAGCCAGGATCAAAAAACTTGTCAACAAAAGAGTGCGCAGCATATTCATAAAAAATCTGAAGGGTAACGGTTTAGTTGAAAACAATTCTTATATCGGATTACGCAAATTGCCTTTTCTCCCGGGAATGTCAAACAGACCGTCTCATCGACCGGGCCGCCCCACCGACCTTGCCGGCCCATGACACCCTCGCATCTTGACGCAGCCACCTTCACCGCCTAACTGACTCGACATGCCCATCCGTACAGTCATTATCGACGATGAAGTTCCCGCCAGGGATGAACTGGCCTACCTGCTGTCCTTTTTTCCGGATATCGAACTGGCGGGACAGGCCGGATCCGCTGGAAAAGGAATCGAGATCATCCGCACACTGCAACCGGATCTAGTTTTTCAGGACATTCAAATGCCCGGTAAAGACGGATTTCAGGTTGTGCGGGAAATTCTGGCCACCCAGAGCACTCCTCCTCTTTTCGTGTTCGCCACGGCCTTTGACCGCTACGCCCTGCAGGCCTTCGAGGAAAACGCCGTGGACTACCTTCTCAAGCCGATTTCCAGAGACCGGATCGCCAAATCCCTGGACCGGGTCCGGTCCCTCCTGTCCCGAAGCCGGGAAAGTTTCAGCGTCCGCAGAGAACTCGAATGCCTGATGTCCCGACTGGATAAAAAAGAAGACCCTGTCCGGGTTCCCGTGGAATACAAAGGAAGAGTCAAACTCCTGGCCCCGGAAGAGATCGCCTTTTTCTCGCTGGAGGATCGCAGGGTGACCGCCTCCATCCGGGAGGGGACCCTGCCGGTGTACGGACAGACCTCCATCGACGGTCTCGAGCAGAAGCTGGCGGGCCATCATTTTTTCCGGGCCCACCGCGCCTTTCTGGTCAACATGTGCCACATTGATCAGTTCAGCCCCTGGTTCAACGGCAAGTACCTGCTGACCATGTCCGATGCTCAACGGTCCGAAGTGGTGGTCAGCAAAGGCAGAGTCAGGGAATTCAAGGATCGACTGGGAATCTGAAGTCCCCAACCTATACACACTCTCATGATCACATCCATCGGCCTGCTCATCATAACGCTTATCGAACACGTCGGACTGATCGTTGCCGCCGCGTTCATTCTTCTGAGCGTGGCCCCGGTCCAGCCCATGATGCAGGAGCGTCCAAGCCTCAACTATCGCATCTTCCTGACCCTTTTTTTCGGTATTTTCGGCATTATGGGCACTTATGGCGGCAACCTGATTTTCGACTCCTTCGCCAATCTGCGGGCCATGGCCGTGATCACCGGCGGACTCTACGGTGGGCCGCTGGTCGGGCTCGGAGCCGGGCTTATCGCCGGAGGACACCGATTTCTGATCGACATCTGGGGCTTCAGCGCCTTTCCATGCGCCCTGGCCACAACACTGGAGGGACTGGCTGCAGGACTGATCGCCGTCAGGCTGGGGCAAAAACGTCTCAACTGGCAGGTGGCGGCCCTGACCGGGGTCATCGGCGAAGGGATCCATATGCTCCTGGTGCTGGGCCTCTCCTCCTCTTTTGACGACGCTCTGGAACTGGTCAAGGTCATCGCCCTGCCCATGATGCTGGTCAATCCTCTGGGGGCCGGGCTGTTCATCCATATCATTACCATGGTATTTGACGCCCGAGAAAAGCGGGAATCCATTCAAACCAAAAAGATCTTCGATATCGCCAACCAGACCCTGACCCATCTCCGCTCGGGCCTGAACCCGGATTCGGCCCAGGCCACGGCTCGAATCATCCACAACAGCCTCTCTGTTCCGGCCGTGGCCATCACCAATCGGGACACGGTCCTGACCCACATCGGAGCCGGAGACGACCACCACCTGCCCGGTGCCCCCCTGCGTACGACAGCCACTCGACGAGTGATCGAAACCGGCCAGCCCCTGTTCATCACGTCCAGAAATGCCATCGGGTGCAACACCCCGCACTGCCCATGCACATCAGGGATCATCATTCCCCTCAAGAAAGGAGAGGAAACCATTGGTACCCTTAAATTTTACGGAACACGGGAAACCAATCTGGACGCCATCGGGTTCGAAATCGGGAAAGGTCTCGGCAACCTCTTTTCAACCCAGCTGGAACTGGAGGACATCCAGGTTCAGGCTCAACTCCTGGCCCATGCCGAAATCCGGCGTTTGCAGGCCCAGATCAATCCCCACTTCCTGTTCAACTCCCTGAACACCATTGCCTCCTTCTGCCGCACCAATTCAGAACGGGCCCGGGAACTGATCCTGGATCTGTCCGTGTACATGCGCAGGAATCTGGATTCCAGCAGGGGGCTGATTCCCCTCAAGGAGGAACTGGAGCAGGTGGACTCCTTCCTGGCCATTGTCCAGGCCCGGTTCGGCGACCGTATCCAGGTCTGTCTGGATCTTGAACGCGGACTCGAGGACTGGCCCATTCCCTCCCTGATCATCCAGCCCCTGGTGGAAAATGCGGTCAAGCACGGCCTGGCGGGCCTGGAAAACGGCGGAACCGTGACACTGCGTGTATCCCGTGACCAGGACCTGTTGCAGGTCTGCGTGGAGGACGACGGAGTGGGAATCAACCGCAGCCGGATCAGAGAACTGTTCGCCGACACCTGCCCTCCCCCTGAGGGAGGCGGCACCGGAATCGGGGTGCGCAACTGCAACAACCGGTTGAAGCGCCTCTACGGCCCGGAAAACCGCCTCGCCATCACCAGTGATCCCGGTCAGGGAACCCGCATCTCTTTTGCCATTCCGCGCTCCATGACGGACTCGGCCGTTGTGCAATAAATCACTTTCAGACACCATCCCATCCCTTTCAGCCCCTCTAAAAGGTGTTTCAAGCCAAAGAGGTTGCCGAAGAAAAAATTTCGAGGCTATACACCTCCTTGAAATTTCATCATCGCCAACGCGGAGGGACTCCCTATGCTGTTTTTTTTCGGTTGTCTGGCCCTACTCATTCTCGGCTATTTTACCTACGGTGTCTTTGTTGAAAAAATCTTCGGCATCGATGAATCCAAACCCACTCCCTGCTGTACCATGGAAGACGGCGTGGACTATATGTCCATGCCAACCTGGAAGGTCTTCTTTATCCAGCTCCTTGACATTGCCGGTCTCGGCCCCATTTTCGGCCCCATCCTGGGCGCCCTGTACGGCCCCTCGGCCCTGTTGTGGATCGTGATCGGGTGCATCTTCGCCGGTGCCGTGCACGACTATTTCAGCGGCATGCTTTCGGTGCGCACCCGGGGAGCATCCATTCCCGAAGTGGTGGGGGATTTCCTGGGCATGCCTGCCCGGCACATCATGCGCGTCTTTTCCGTAATCCTTCTCCTGCTTGTCGGCGTGGTCTTCATCCTCGGCCCGGCCAAACTGCTGGGCAACCTGACCGGCTTCAACGTCCAGTTCCTGGTGGTCTGCATCTTCGCCTACTATTTCATCGCCACCATCCTGCCCATCGACAAAATCATTGGTCGGCTGTACCCGATCTTCGGAGCCCTGCTCCTGTTCATGACCTTCGGCGTTGTCGGCGGCCTGATCTTCCACGGATACGACATCCTGCCCAATCTGGATTTCATGACCAACACCAACCCCGACGGCAAGCCCATCTGGCCCCTGCTGTTCATCACCCTGTCCTGTGGCGCCATCAGCGGCTTCCACTCCACCCAGTCCCCGCTCATGGCCCGGTGCATCCAGAATGAAAACCGCGGTCGCATGGTCTTCTACGGGGCCATGATCATGGAAGGAATCATCGCCCTGATCTGGGCCACAGTGGGTCTTTCCTTCTACGACTCCCCGGAAGCCCTGAACGCGGTCATCGCCTCCGGCTCCCCGGCCCAGGTGGTCAATGATGCCTGTAACACCCTGCTCGGCCCTGTCGGCGGATTCCTGGCCATCATGGGCGTGATCATCCTGCCCATCTCCTCGGGTGACACCGCTTTCAGATCCACCCGACTCATCCTGGCGGAAACCTTCAAAATGGACCAGTCCAAAGCGGTCAAGCGGCTCATGATCGCCGTGCCCCTGTTCGTGATCGCCTTCTTCATCACCCAGGTCGACTTCAAGATCGTCTGGCGCTACTTCGGCTGGTCCAACCAGATGCTGTCCATGCTGGTTCTGTGGGCCTCGGCCATGTACCTGGTCAAGAACGGCAAATTCCACTGGATCTGCTCCATTCCGGCCACCTTCATGACCGCCGTGGACATCGCCTTTATCCTCCAGGCCAAGATCGGCCTGAACCTGCCGGCCACCGTGTCCAACATCGCCGCGGTCATCGGTGCCGCTGTGGTCATGGCCCTGTTCCTGTCCTACGCGGCCAAACAGCCCAAGGCCGAACCGGAGACCTCCTCCCGCAAGTAACGCCTTCCACTGACAGGACAAGGCGCAACAAAAAGGCCCCGGCACATGCCGGGGCCTTTTTTCGTGTCCGCACGACGGATCAATCCGAAGGTGAATGCAACCGCAGGCCTCCCTCACCGATCCGGCGCCCTTCGACGACTTCCGTCCATCCCTTTCCGCCCCTCAATCCGGTTGCCAGCTGGATACCCTCCTGCGGATCCCCCTTCAAATTTGCCCACGGAAGAGCGTGACATTTCACCCGAATCCTGTCTGAGCACCAACATCCGGCCACGCACACTTCCTGAATCCAGTTTCATGATTTCCTTCCAAAAAACAATACACTCCAATAAAAAAACGAATGTACCGTATCTGAAAATCAATATAAAACCGACAATTTTTCTCTCTTCCAAAAAAAATGAGCAACTCTTCAAAAATTATTCATTGACTCCTGTTCATCTTATGCTATTCAAATAGCCAAAACGAACCCGAAACACTTCAGGAGATTTTCAATGATAAAAAACTTTCAACCCAGACATACAGTCATCGCGATTATCCTGATCCTCGGAGTGTTCTGGAGCTTTGCCTCGGCCCGGGAACAGCACCCCCGCTACCCCAACGGACAGTTCCTGGTCACCGCCGGCGAACTCAAGGAACGCATGACCGAGGAACCGCTCGTGGTCGTCGACGTTCGGGACGATGAATATTTCGACGGCAAGGTCGTTCCGGGAGCCATCAGGCTGCCCTGGACCTCCTTTCGCCGCAACAGCAAAGCCTCCGGCATGGGGGGAGTGTTCGTGGGCGTGGACAAGGCCCAGGAAATCCTTGGACGGCACGGCATATTCCGGAACGACTCCGTGATCCTCTACGACTCTGTGGCCCGGGACGGTGGCGCGACCGCTTCCTATGTTTTCTGGGTCCTTGACCTGCTCGGCCACGACAACATGGCCGTACTCGAGCGGGGCATCGACGGCTGGCTGGATGCCGGCGGCGACGTGGTCAACACACCGCAGCAGCGGGAACCGCTTCTCTATCAGGCACCGGCCGAGGAGATCCGGCTGCGTCGACGCGCCGACGAAAACTTCATCCTCCCCCGCCTGGGCGATCCCTACTACCGGATCATCGATGTGCGTTCCCGCGACGAATACCTGGGCAAGAGCCTGAACACCGCCCTGGACGGCACACCGCTCAAACCCGGCCATATCCCCGGAGCGTACAATATCGACTACCAGGACAACTGGACAGACCCCGAAACCAAGGGGGTGAAATCCTACTTCGAGCTGACCGAACTCTACCGGGGGATCACTCCGGACAGTGCCGTGATCACCTACTGCCATTCGGCCCGCCGGGGATCCTTCGGCTACTACATCCTGCGGCTCATGGGATTTAAAGACGTGCTCCTATACGACAACTCCTGGTTCGGATGGGGCAGGAAGGACCGTTTTTATCCGGTGGAGACCACCCCGCATACCCCTGCAGGCCGGACGCCACCCTCCGTCACATCACCCTCGGAGGCAGGGAAGACTTCGCAGGAACATCAGGCTGAAACTTCTCCCCGGGACTCCGGGGAACAGACAGGCAGGGACTACATCTCATGCGGAGGTTGATCATGAACAACAACGGCAACGCTCCTTACTGGCCGGTCCTTCCGGCCGCAATCGGACTGGCCGGAGTGATGGTTTTCATCTTTGCCACGTTCGGGCCTCCGGCCTCCTCGAGCGGATTCGTGACCACGTTGAAAGGGGTTCTCGAACAGATCGTTCCGTCCTACGTGGAGGGAAAGGCCCACTACCGCATGATGCCCGGGCCCGGTTCCTGGCTCATGGCCTTTGTCCTGGGTATGGCCATCGGCGGTTTCATTGCCGGGCGAACCTTTTCCGGCACAATCCGTGACGTGCCAAAAATCTGGGAGAACCGTTTTGGAACCAGCCGGCTCAAACGGTACGGAGCCACTTTTGCCAGCGGCTTTCTGATTCTGTTCGGAGCCCGCCTGGCCGGAGGATGCACTCTTGGGCTGTTCCTCTCCGGGTCCACCCAACTGGCAGTAAGCGGCCTGTATTTCGGCCTAGTCATCTTCGCCTTCGCCATGATCACGGCACGACTGGTCTACGGACAAAGGAGGAAATCCCATGAGTGACATCTGGCTCGGTCTGGGAGCCGGCATCGTGTTCGGCTTCATCATCCAGCGTATCGGAGCAACCAATCCTCAAAAAATGGCCCTGGCACACCTGATGAAAGAGCCCCACATACCGCAGTTCATGCTCCTGGCCGTGCTTCTGGCTGCGGCCGGTGTCTTCGGCCTGCAGGCGGCCGACATCGGAACCTTCCGGGTTTTACCGACCAGCCTCGTGGCCACCGGCCTCGGCGGCCTGATCTTCGGTATCGGATGGGGACTTTCCGGTTACTGCCCCGGAACCTGCTGGGCCGCGGTTGGAGAGGGGCGCCTTGACGCCGTATTCACCCTGTTCGGTGGCCTGGCCGGCACAGCCGCCTTCGCCCACCTGCACGAAATGCTCATTCCGGTCCTGTATTCCCCGACCAATGTGGGACAGATCACCCTTGTTCACTGGCTCGACAGCCCGGCAGCAGCCCTTGGCGGACTGGTACTCCTGTTTGGCGGGTGCATCCTGATCATCGGCCGGTTCTGGCGGGATTCCCGATGAAGAGCCGCTGGATCGGATGCCTCTGCCTGGCGGCAGTCCTGTTGCTGCCTGCATGCGGGAATTCTTCGCACGAAGAGACCTCTCCGTCAGTCCCCCGGGGATACTATGACCAGATTGAGGTCGTGCATCAGGGCCGGGCCCTGTCCTTCGGCCCTTTTGTCGGGTATTACTTCAAGCCGGTCCGGCCCGATGATCTGACCCGCCTAAAGGTGATCTGTTTCAATGAGCAGGGTTTTTATACCGACGATCTTCCGGTCAACGCCAGGTTGTTCCAGGGAGAGGCCGTGCTGACCACCCTTCCCGAGGTGTCCGCCATTCCACGTTCGAAAAAACGTATCACTCCAATATTATTCGAGAACGCCCCGGATGCGTGGTTGACGAGCCGCCCCTCTCCCAGAGAGGAGTTCGTCCACTTTCACTCAGCTTACACAGGAACCGGGGCCGTATTCACCGGATACTGGATCAGACATCAGGCAGTCTCGGAATTCACCTACAACATGGGTGGGCGCATCCGAAAAGAGAGCCCCCTGTACCACCGGGCCGGGCCGGGGACGGAGGGTGCATTCCCGCATATCATCGAATTCGATCGAGGGCCGAGAAAAAACTGAACAGATGCCGGAGGCGAGGTACCACGTCGGACGGACACGATCCGCCCGATTTTGGAGACTCGCTCCACATACGATACAGAACGGTTCACCGGTTCGTACCTCACTCCCTTTGTTCGAACCGAAACCGCAAACCAAAGGAGGATGACGCATGATGAAGGAAGCATATGAAAAGAAACTGCAGGCCCGCCTGGACGAACTGAGCGCCGAAATCGACAAGCTCAAGGCCAAAGCCGACAACGCCGAAGCACAGACCCAGCTTAAGCTCTACAAACAGGTCGAAGAGCTGCGTATAATGCAGGAAGCCGCCCGGACCAAACTCACCGAACTGAAAAATTCCGGAGACGACGCATGGGAAGACCTCAAGGCGGGTATGGACAATGCGTGGAATTCTCTGGAGGATGCCGTGAAGTCGGCTGTTTCGCGGTTCCGGTAACCATGGCCCGCGCATCATGTTCGTTCACACAAAACAACAAGGAAGGTGCACCATGACCATACGCAAAACGATACTCGCCCTGCTCCTTGGAATCTCCATGGCCTGGATTCCGGTCACGGGCCACACGAAAAGTGCGGAAAGCATGGACCCGGGGAAGCAGGTCAGCCGGGAAACCGAAGACCTGCTCGAGGCCCTTGAAACCTATACCGTCGAGCAGCGGGAGGCGGTGACGAAGAAAACCGAGGCCGCCCTGCGCAAGCTGGACGCCCGCATCGACGCCCTGGAATCCCGTATCGACAAAGAGTGGGAGAGCATGAGCGAAGAGGCGCGGCAAAAGGCCCGGGCCGGCCTGCGGACGCTGCGCAGACAGCGGACCAGGGTGGCGGAATGGTATGGAAGCATGAAAAGCAGCTCCGAGGAAGCCTGGGAGCAGATGAAAGAGGGATTTTCAGAGGCGTTTCAACACCTCCGTGATACCTGGAGAAAATCCCAACGGGAATTCGGAGACCCTGACCAAAAGGAAATCTGACAACGCCCAATCAGGAACGCGAAAAAGGCCCCGGCACTTGCCGGGGCCTTTTTCGTTTTCATAACTGAAGTTACGCAGCTCACCTTGACTGGTGTTCTTTCGCGCAACGCCAGTACTTTCCGGCTGTCATTCTCGTGAAAAACCTGTCCTCGACCACGATCGGGGACGGGAATCTTAGACTTGTGGGCAATGTCGGGCGTTGCCACCGGCGCGGAGATTCCCGCGTTCGCGGGAATGACTGCCTCTTATAAGGCCGATACCTGCGGCGTGCGTGACTTCAGTTCATAAAACATCCGAAAACAACACCGGCGCTTGGCCCGGGAAGGATATATGGAGATTGCAAGTCGCAGGGGTTGGGAGTAGTCAGGCCGGCGACGATGCGCTTCTGGCACCGTCAGGGAGCCAGCGCTTCCATGTGCGAACAGATTTTCAACCATACCACGAGGACAGAACAATGAGCGATTATCCGGCATGCGGCAAATGCGGCTGCGACTACACATACAGCGACGGGACCATGATCATCTGCCCGGAGTGCGGACATGAATGGGCCGAAGGAGCGGCCGCCGAGGCAAGCGGGGAACCTGAGGAAAAGGTCGTCACCGACGCCAACGGGAACCGGCTCGCCAGCGGCGACACCATCACCGTCATCAAGAACCTGAAGGTCAAGGGATCCTCTTCCGTGGTCAAGGTCGGCACCAAGGTGAAGAACATCAGGCTGGTGGACGGCGACCACGACATCGACTGCAGGATCGACGGCATCGGGGCCATGAAACTCAAGTCCGAGTTCGTCAAAAAGGTCTGAACAAGGAAGAGCGGCGACGCCCTGCTTCCAGAGAGTTCTTTTATTGACGGAATTTTTCGTTTCCGATTTTTGCTTCCGGCCCGATTCACACGAGGCCGTAACGAAAAACCAAAAACGAGAAGTACCTGGTCACCCGGGACAAGAAAACCCGGGATTACAGGATATAAAGGGATCAGCAGGATTACGGGCAGAGGCCGGGTAATCCTGTACCCCTGCGACGAAGGAGCATGCCCCCCTTAATCCCGGGGCAGATACCTGAACTGTTACAATGGGAAGCGGGAAACCAGACAACTCACGCCCTGTCCGCGGCAACATCGCGCCAGGCGATTCCCAGGGCGTCGAATCCGTGACGCAGGTCGACGCAGGCGGCTTTCACAAGCTGCCTGCGCTCCCCTTCCTCCCCTCCGGCCATGGACACGATGATATCAAGCTCCGGGCTCTCTCCAACGGTGGTGGCCAGGGATTTGATGTACACCCGGGGGTGTTTCGGAACCACCTCGCCGAGCACGGGTTCGAGCAGGGACTCGTCGTTGCACGAAACCCGAAGGGTGTGCCCGAAGGCCCCGCCCTGTCCGAAGGTTTGGTCCATAAAGTCCGCCAGACTGGTGCGCATGATCCCCTTGAGCTCTGAGGGGACCCCCGGCAGAGAAATAATGGATGTTGCACCGACCCTGGTCAGCACCCCCGGGGCCGTGCCCAGAGGATTGAACAGCGGCACCCCGCCTTCAGGCAGCCAGGCCATTTTTTCCCGGGCCGGATTAAGCCCGCCCCGAGCCATGATCCCCCGGGCATGAAAAACGTCGTACTGCCGCCTGACCATCTCCATGGCCTCGGTGTTCAGCACCAGAGGCAGCCCGGCCCCTCTGGCAACAGCGGACAGGGTCAGGTCATCCGCAATGGGCCCGAGCCCTCCGGAGGTGAACAGGACGTCGGCTCCCCGCTTAAGGGCCTGCCGCACTGCTTCGGCAACCTCCTCCTCGGTATCGCGCAGCATGCTCCCGCGGGCGACACATCCCCCACGCGAGTTGACCAGATCGCACAGCCAGCTGGTGTTGGTGTCCTGAATCTCTCCGATAAGAATCTCGTTGCCGATGACCAGAATTTCAACAATCGCGGAATGGGCCATGTAGTACTCCCGGGGTTGAAGGGCCGTTTCACTCGGCCATGATACTCACCATGCCGCAGGCACGCGCACAGCCAGGCAATCCTTTTCGCCATGCGCCCCGTACCTGCTTTCTGCCGCCTCCATACTCTTCCCCTGCCTGCAACTGCAACATAATCTTTTCCGGTACTCTTTTACTGCCGGGTATTCAGTACAATGCGGCGTGACCCGGGACCGAACGGATTCGAGGCATGCATTACGCCGTTATCCGAAGACCCGCTCCAGGTGCACTCGATTATCAAAAAAACAAGCCAGTTCGGTCATCCTGCTCTGTTCGAATTCACTCATCCGTCCGCTTCCCAGGGTGCGGCCCATATACCCGTTGGCGATAACAGTGGCGGCCCTGTTGAAAACCTGAACCAGGAGGTCGACCGTTCCGGCCTGGAGGGAGATGCTGATGTCGTTGACGACAAGCAGATCGAGGGGCTCGAGACAAAGCACCTGCTCCAGCCAGGAGTCGATCCTGGCCCGGTTCTGCCCGGCCAGCTGCAGGGCGCGAGCGGGCGAACCGCTCATGAGCCTTGGCGGAACAAGGCCGCCGCAAAAGACTGCGGCCCCGGACATGGCCTCAAAGCCGACCCGGCCGCTGATCCCGGCTCGTCCCACCTGTTTGCGCACGTCGCCGGGAATGGTCGGAGCCATGTCCAGAACCACGATCCGGGTCTGCTCCCAGGCTCCGCACACGAGATCCGCAAGCTCCCCGGTCATGGTGGTCTTGCCGGTGTTCACCTCTCCGGTGATGAGGGTATTCCGGCCGAGCACATCCCCTGCGTCCGGGCGGACTGCCATTCTTTGCACCCCGTCCGGCCCCCCTGGAGCGGGACGGGGTGCGTCCTGTTTACAGGACACCGACCTGCCCCAATACCCACCGGACAGCCAGAAACAAGGTCAGCACCAGGCTGAACACCCCGAGTCCGTTGAGCACCAGTCCGTTGGCATGTTCTCCGGCCCATGCCCTGCGATTCAGCAGCAGCAGGTTCATCCCGATGATGAGCGGCGTGCCGCAAAGCCCCATGGCGAGCATGACCATAAGCATTATCAGCCATCCTCCGGGCAGCAGCGGACCGGCCAGACTGACCAGACAGCCCGCCAGAACCGCTCTTTTAAATTTCGGATCCGCGATGTCCTTTTTCCATCCGAAAGTATCGGCCAGAAAATACCCCCCGGCCAGAAACGTGGGCGTGATCGTGGACAGAACTGCGCCCCACAGGCCGAGCAGAAAGACCGCCCCGGCATAGGGACCGAGGACCGGAGTAAGAGTCTGGGCCAGGTCGATGGCGTTTTTGACCTCCACCTGCTGCGGGTGCAGCCAGGCCGCCCCGGTCAGAAAGATGGCCACGCCGTACAGGCCGAAGGCCACGAACATACTCAAAAAGGTGTCCATGGCCGCCAGAGGCATCTCCCGCAGGCCCCATCCCCGCTCGTTCACGGTATAGCTGTGCATGGCTATGATGGTGATGTGCACGGCCCCGCCCATGATAGCCGCCATCATCAACGCCCCCTGCCCGCCACCCGGAAGGGTGGGGACAATGCCTGCGAGCATTCCCCCGAGATCGGGCCGGATCTTGATCGCCGTCAGCACGAAACAGGTCACGACCAGAAAGACCAGGGTCTTGGATACCTTCTCCAGCAAGCGGTACCCCCCTCTGGCCAGCAGCATGTAGAGCAGCCCGCCCCAGAACACGGCCCACCACTGGGTCGAGACCCCGGTTACCAGGCCGCTGACCCCGACCAGGGCCTTCATCAGCGCCGCCGCTGCGAGCCAGGTGGCCAGCAGGACGTCGACCATCAGGATCAGGGCCCATTTGCGCCCCCACTGCTCTTCCACGATACTGATGATCCCCTGTCCGGCGATCAGCCCGACCTTGGCGGACATGTACTGATTGACAAAGGCCAGCAGCGCACTCAGAACGACCACCCACAAAAACGAATATCCGAAAGTCCCGCCGGCAATGGCCACCGAGGCCATGGTCGCCGGTCCGGCCGCAACCGCGCTGATCACCCAGGCCGGACCGAACTGACCTATAATACCTGCCCCGGCCCGATCTCCTGGCCGTGCATTCAAATGACGTACACCCACAATCCACACTCCTTGCAGTTGATCACCAGGCATAAAAAAACCGCCTTCCAACAGAATGGAAAGCGGTTTTGAGACAGAAAAAACCAGGGACTGTCATTAGGTCCGCCGCTTCCCTCCGCCGGCATTACCCGGATCAGGTTCAAAGGGTCGCCCGTAAACGGACTCTCAGTATAATACTCCCCTAGCGAAGGAAGGACAATAGAGTGCACGGAGCCGGGTGTCAACATCCGAAAACAGCCCTCCAGCCCGGGGCGCTGTCCCGGGCTGTTATGTCATGCCCTTTCAGGGCGGAAGAAAGAACTGTATCCTCAGGGGGTCGTACGTAACGTCAGTTAAGAGATGATCTCAGCGCACTTCCTCCGTTGCTTTCTCCTGCGTTCCCTGCTCAATCGTATCCTGGACCATTCGCAGATTGGCGGCCGGCGTTCTCCCGTCCTTGCTTTCCCCGAAGTACACCGTGGTGTGAGGAAAGGGGATCTCGATGCCCGCAGCGTCAAAATGCCTTTTGACCAGTCGGTTATAGGCGCGGCCGACCGACCATTGCATGCCCGGATTTGTCTTGATCCGTACCCGGATGTTCACCGAACTGTCCGCCAGGGCAGTGACCCCGGATACTTCCAGGGGTTCCAGGATTTCATTCACATATTCCGGATCTGCAGCCAGTTCGTCAAAAGCGGCCCGTAAATGGATTACGGCCTCGTCGATATCCTCACCATAGCCAATCCCGTACTCCCCGACATGGAAGGCAAAATCGCGCATGAAATTGGAGACTGTGTCCACTGAAGAAAAGGGCACAATATGATAAGTGCCGGAAAGATCGCGCAGGCCGACCGACCGGATACTCAACCGTTCAGCCACGCCGGTAATCCCCCCCGCAGTGACCACATCCCCGGTGTTCATGGCGTTTTCAACCTGAATGAACACCCCGGTTATAATATCCTGGACCAGTTTTTGGGCCCCGAAACCAATGGCCAGACCCAGTACACCGGCACCGGCGATGAGCGGCCCGATGTTGATGCCGACTTCGGCAAGCAGAATCATGGCCGTAATCGTGGTGATGGTTATGGCAACCACATTGCGAAACAAAGTCAGCAGAGTCTTGGCTCGCGCTGTGGATGCGCCGGTGCCGGTATCCGAATTCAAACGGTGTTCGATCAGGCTGGCCAGACTGACCCAGACCCCCAGTGAAAAGAGCAGAATGACCGCGACATTAGCTCCGGTACTGAGAATATTTTGTCCGGATGTGCTGGAATACCAGGCTGAGAAATCAAACATACTCCAGGCGTCGAGAATAAACAGGGCCGCCACGAGAACAATGATCGTTCGCCCCACATTGAATACGATAGGGACATAGGCATTCAGACGCGACTCCAGCAGGGGGAGCTTTCGCCGGACGTCCGGGGATAGAGTGACGCGCCTGCCGAGAAACTGGGATAAAATGCCCGAGACCAGCACTCCGCCCCCGATAAATATCAGGGACTTCAGCGTGGCCAGCATCACAAAAGGCAGCGCGTCGGACGGACGAATCAGGGTCACCAGCAGGACCACCACCAGATAAGCGATGGCCAGCAGATGCCAGATTTGCGCCGCGACCCGCAACAGGACCTGCGAGGTGCCCATGCTGAACTTCCGGGACCGTGCGCTGAGCCCTTCGCGCACGACGATCCGATTTTTGAGCACCACTGCAGTGGCGTAGACAAACGCCACAAGCATGATAAGCAGTCCCACGCCCTGTCCGGCGGCATAGGAAATATTCTGGGCCGTCAACGGCACCGCAAAGAACATGCCGTAGCCCACAAAACCGGCCAGACGAGCGAAAAAACAATTCCAGTACGCAGCATGTTCAGAAGCCAGGGGGAGCAGACGCAAACCGTCATAACGCGAGGAAAACAGCATTCGTATCCCGGCCTTTAGCAATTCAATAAGCAAGAAAGCATTAAGGAACAGGGCTACCTGGGTACTCAATGCGCCGCTCTCGCCAACCGCAAAGGTGGCGATGATATTGCCGGTCACATAGGCCGCCCCCACAACCAGCACATCACCCCCGGCCGCCAAAGCAACAATACCTGTGAGCCGTAACAGGGCGTTTTTGCCCGCACCATCACGCGCCCAGGAACTCAAGCGAGAAAAAAACGGCCGGGCCAGTCGTCGAAAAATAAAAAAAGCCGCAATTACCGTCAGGATGACCAACCCCAGATTCAGGGAGGCCTGTCCCAGGGTCTTGAGGGTAAAAGGAGCTTTATCTCCGGGTGCCGTCCTCACTATTCCATTGAGATTGGAAGCAATTGTCTTAAACTGTGTTCCGATGTCGGCAGCGAAGTCGGTGACAATATTCGCCATTCGTCCTGGTAGCGATACTTTCTCCGGAAGCGTCGCCCGGGGCCCCCCTGCTGCGACCTGGTCTCCCTGCCTGGAGGCCATTTCCCTCAGGTCCTGAATAAGCTTGTTGCGGGCCTGTTCGTTTTCTAAAATATCTGCAAGCGTCTCATACGCGGCCGGCCGGGTCTGTTGCTCCTGGCCGGATGCATGTTCGGGCGCAGCAAGCACGGTCAATGCTACAAGCCCTAAAAGGGTGACTGCCACAAACGTCTTATGCAGAGATACCAGCATCAATTCCCCCGCTTCGAATCGATTTAAAAAGAAAATTTTTCCATGAGACATCATGTGCTTATTATTATGCCCTGGATTGATCTGGAAGACCAGTTTTCAGACCTGATCATGAGCTTTTCTGCATATCCCCCAGCGCCAGATCTCCCCACGCTGCCGCCGGATGGATACACCCGGCGGCAGCGTTCTCTTACGCCTTGGTCCCGATCAACGGCAGTTCTTTCTCCACCCGAAAGTTGACAAGGTATCGAACTTTCCCTTCCGGCTCCAGTTCACTTGGATAACAGCGCCTACACAACTCAGACAAAAGTTCGCTGTTCTCCTCTTCACTCAGCATGGTCAAAGAAAGTCGTTTTCCCTTGTATCCGGGTCCGTCCTCCATGAAAAGATAATGAGCCTTTGGGTTTTCCAGCACATTCTTATGACTGAGTTTGCTGTTCATGATCAAAGAGATTGAACCGTCTTCCATGACATGCGGCCTTGAGTACACTGCGGCGTTAACCTCGCCGGACATGTCCGATGTGGACAGTATCCCGACACCTTGCGTATTTTCAAAGTAGTTTTTTAAACTCATAATCATCCCTCCGCATATGCTGTATTGTTAACGCTGAATATTCGGGCACGAATTCATTTCATAGAACAGAAACGAGCTCCCGTCCGGCCTTTTCCCCTCTCACCCGAAGAACACGCTATTTTTCTCCTCAGAGGAAAACTCCACTGCCACCAGATACTAAGACAGGCCACCTTTACCCATCTTTCCGATTCTGTCCAACACCACGAGGGTGGCGCCCGGGTCTGATACGCGCCTGGTTGATTTCCGGTTGCCGGTTCCGTGTTTTTCAGCAAGGAAAGCAGGGACAGGTCAATAATGCACTTGCCCAGGGCGTCGAAGGACACCCCGGCCGAGGTAATGCGGGAGATACGGTCAACGTGATACCAGACAGAGACACCAGGCATCATGGACATCATCAGGAGGGGACATCATGGATCGACGCGATTTTATTAAACAAACCACCAAAGGCGGAATTGTTGCGGGAGCCACTCTCGCGTTCGGAGGCGTGGGTGCGTTCTGGAACGCAACAGCCAGGGCCGCAGAGCCGAAGCACCACTGGGACCTCGTGGCGGTTCGCGGGGGAGAGCCTGATGCGATGTTTGATACCGGCATCAACGCTTATGGCGGAATGAAAACCTTCGTTTCCAGAGGAAGCAAGGTCGTCATCAAGCCGAATATAGGCTGGGACGTATCACCGGAACGAGGCGGCAACACCAATCCCCGCCTGGTCGGACGCATCGTCGAACACTGCTTCGACGCCGGAGCGGCAGAAGTGATCGTCTTCGATCATTCCTGCGACAGCTGGCGACAATGCTACCTGAACAGCGGCATTGAACACGCGGTGGAGGCAGCGGGCGGCAGGATGCTCTCTGCGGACAGCAAAGGCTATTACCGTGAAGTCGCGATCCCGGGAGGCATCAAGCTGACCAGCGCTCACGTACATAAAACGCTCCTTGAGGCGGATGTCTTTTTCAATGTCCCCGTTCTGAAGGATCACAGCTCGTCCCTGATTACGGCCAGCATGAAAAACCTCATGGGCGTTGTCTGGGACCGCGGGTACTTCCATCGTAATGATCTCCACCAATGCATCGCGGACATCGCTTCCCTTCGCAAACCGGACCTCACGATTCTGGACGCATACCACGTTATGATGCGTAACGGTCCCCGGGGAGTGTCGGTAGAGGATGTGGTACGAATGAAGGCGCAAGTGCTTTCCACGGACTTCGTGGCTGCGGACGCGGCCGGAGCCAGGCTCTACGGCGTGGAGCCCTCCGATGTCCGGCACATCAAACTCGCCTCGCAGATGCAGCTCGGCAGAATGGACCTGAAAAACCTTTCCATCAACCGCATCACGTTGGGCTAGAATGCGCTTACGGAGTCTGAAACCCCTTCGGGTCCTGATTGCCCTCGTTGTTCTGACCTCGATCGCACTGCTCTTTCTGGATTTCAGGCAGATCGGGGCCAGGAAGTATGCTGACGGCATACTCTACCTGCAGTTCGTCCCTTCATTTCTCAGCTTCCTGAAAGGGGCAGCCCTTGGAACAGCTGGTTTTTTCGCGGTGATGACGCTGACCGTTTTCTTCGGACGCATTTATTGTTCCACCATATGCCCTTTCGGGACGTTGCAGGATATCATCAGCCGCCTGGTCAGGAGGAAACGGCCGGGTTTCGCATTTTCCAACCCGCACAATACGTTGCGGTATATGGTCCTCGGGCTGACCGCACTCCTGTTCCTCGCCGGAAACGGTCTTCTGCTCAATCTTCTCGATCCCTTCAGCAACTTCGGCCGTATTCTTTCCAATCTCGTTCGACCCGCAATTATTGCCGTCAACAATGCGCTGGTGCCAGCGTTTGAAGCGCTGGGCTCTCATGCTTTATACAGAGAACACTGGCCGGTCACGGCCCCGGTCTCCATCGCCGCGGCTGCGACCATGCTTCTGCTGGTGGGGTGGCTCAGCGCACGACACGGGCGGCTCTTCTGCAACACACTCTGTCCGGTTGGTGCACTGCTGGGGCTGACTTCCAGGCTTGCGCCAATTCGCATCCGCTTTGCTGCACATTCCTGCAGGGAGTGCGGACGATGTGAACGCGTCTGCAAAGCGGGCTGCATCGACTTCAAGGAAAAACATGTGGACGTTACCCGCTGTGTTGCGTGCTATAACTGCCTTTCGGTATGCCGGAATAACGCCCTTCGGCTGACAAAAGCGACGGGGCCCGGTTCACAAAGAAACAAGGAGGTGCCCGACCGAAGAAGGTTCCTGATCGGTCTTGCAACAGGAGCACTGGGACTGAACGCGCTCAAGGCGAAAGCAGCACTGCCGCCACAGTTCAGACCGAATCGTCCAACGACCATCCCGGAAAACCGTACCAGCCCGGCTTCCCCCCCCGGTTCCGTCTCCATTGAACAGTTCACTTCCCGATGCACTGCGTGCCATCTCTGCGTATCGGCCTGCCCCTCCCGGGTACTGGTGCCCTCATTGTTCGATTATGGATATTTTAACATCATGCAGCCGCAAATGGACTTCAACTCGGCTCATTGCAACTTCGACTGCACTATATGTTCGGAAATCTGTCCGACCGGAGCCATTCTGCCGCTGACAAAAAATCAAAAACAGCGCACCCAGATCGGCAAAGCGCATTTCATCAAAAAAAACTGCGTGGTATTCACAGACAACACCAACTGCGGCGCCTGCTCAGAGCACTGCCCGACCAAGGCAGTGCACATGGTGCCCTACCAGAACGTGGACGGCCGCAAACTTGTCATCCCTGAAGTGGACCAGAAAATATGCGTGGGCTGCGGAGGTTGTGAACACGCCTGCCCGACCAAACCCTACAAAGCCATCTATGTGGATGGGAACCCGATACACAAGGTGGCTGAGCAGCCGGTCGTAAAAAAACTGGATCCGGCCAAACACCTTGAAAAGGACTTCCCCTTCTGACGTGTAGTTGTCTTTTCGTTCCCGATATTTCCGAATCAGATAGCAAAACCGTGCATAAAAAACGCTCCACTCTCCTTTGGTAGACGAATCTTTGGCAAACGAATTTAATTTATTTGCCCAAAGTAATACTGGCAGACATGAGTTGGCCCATGTCCTCGGTGACCTCGACCACGCTTTTGCCGCCAGTGATGAGCCGGATTTTGCGGTCGGCTTCCACGGGGCTTAATTTCATGGCCCCCATATCATCCATGACCTTGGAGACTTTGGTCCAGTAATTCTTGTGCTTCTCCCAGACCCCGAAGCTAGGCGTGCCCTGTTTGGGCTTATTTTTGTCCAGAAGCGGCAGGAGCTTGCGCTTGGCGTCTTTGGCCGTGCCCCGAGCGATCTCCACGTATTTCTCCACCCGGCCCATATTTGTGTCTTTCCGCAGGTCCCAGGCCTTGGCTTGGGAGACGTCCCCGGTCTGCTGGGCCCAGCCCTTGTCCGCATCCAGGACCCCGTTTTGTTCCAAAACCTTGCGATCGGCGTAGGCCTCGTGGTGCCTGGAGGTGGTCACAGTCTCAAAGGATTGCGCCGCGCTCTGTCCGGTCTCCGTGCCGTAGGCGGCGTTCCACTCCTGCTGGGCCTCGGCCTGCCAGGCGACGACCGGGGCGTTTTTGCCGTTTTTGGTCAGCCAGGGGTTGGGTTTCCCGTTGTCGTCAAACCAGGGCTCCTCTTTGAGGGCGATGTCGTAGTCCATGTTCACGCTTTTACCGCTGCGCTTGTTGCGGATAGGGACCATGTTCTGGGTCTTCCAGCCCTTCTGGGCCATATTGGTGTGGAAGCGTTTCTCCACTCGGGTGTGCACCCGGTCCATGGCGTTGCAGTAGCGCTTGACCAGGTCCTTGTTTTTGGGGCTCGATTGCAGGTTTTTCATCATGATCTTGGCCTGGGGCGAGCCGTGGATCTTGGCCGCCCGGTCGTCCAGTTCGCGCAGCAGTTTCTTGATCTCCTTGGGCGGGGCTTTGGCTTTGCGGGCCTTTTGCAACTTGGCGTAGGTCTTTTTGTAGGAGGTGACCCGGGTGCGCCCGTCAGCAACCTGGGTCCGGAATGTCTTGATCTCGTTGTCCGTCAAGGGGCGGTTGAAATCCGCGTTGGGGTCGCTGGGTTTGCGTTTGGCCCGGCCCAGGGCCTGGGTGGTACGCTTGCCAGTCTTGCCGGAAGCGAGCTTTTTGCCGGAGCTGGGTTTGCGCTGCGGGGCCGTGGCAAAGCGCTGCGAAATCCGGTTGGTCGCGAACTGGGTGCCCTTGTTGATAGCCATGGCCTTGGTCATCTTCCAGGTCGCTCCGCCCATGGCCTCCAGTAAGTCGCCATCCGAGGCCTCGTAGCCGCGGTAAAAATCCTCGGCCCAGCCTGTGGCATCGTTGTACGATCCAGCCACGCGAAGGAAAGCCTCCTTGAACCCGTCTTCCTCGTAGCCGCGGTAGGCCGAGGACACGGTGCCGGTGACCTTGTTGTAGGATTCGGCCACCCGCAAAACAGCCTCCTTGGGGCCGCCCTCGATGTAGCCGGTGGCGCCCTTGTAGGCCATGTAAACGGATTGGCCGCCGGCCATAGAGGCGTATCCCATGGCCTGGTCGGCGCGGTTTTTGACCGATAGAGCGGTCTGCAGCCCGGCATC
>JAWLGC010000181.1:0-3412 GCA_041685265.1 Desulfomicrobiaceae bacterium
AGAGACATCTCGGGGCTGGCCGCCCTGCGCCGCACGGACAGAGTGCTCGACCGCCTCAAAAAGGCCTCTGGAACCGGAACCAACCGGGACCTGGCCGAGTTTCTGAATGTCTCCCCCACAGCCGTGTCCAACGCCAAAAAAAACGGCCGCATCCCGCCGGAGTGGCTGATTTCCGCGGGCATGCGCACCGGATTTTCCGTGGACTGGCTCCTGACCGGAGTCGGGGAGGAACGGATGCGGGTGGTTCCGGGGTGAAAAGCGGGATTATAGGGAGTAGAAGGATAAACGGGATTATGGCCAGAGGCCGGATAATCCTGTAATTCTGCGACAAAGGAGCATAATCCCGGACACCCGGGCCCGACTTCCGAAGAGTCGCAATAATTTCCCCCTTTGACCCAGATCAAAGAATTACTCTCCCCATCCTGTATCAGGGACTCAACAAAAACAACAAAGCCAACCCCGACCCGGAGGGACGAGCATGAACATCACCAGAAAGATAATCAAAATAGACGAAGACAAATGTACCGGCTGCGGACTGTGCATTCCCGGCTGCGCCGAAGGAGCCCTGGCCATCGTTAACGGCAAGGCAAAGATCGTAAAGGACATGTACTGCGACGGTCTGGGAGCCTGTCTCGGGCACTGTCCCGAAGGCGCCCTTGAAGTCATCGAGCGCGAAGCAGATCCCTTTGACGAAGAAGCGGCCATGGCCCATGTGGCGGCCATGGAAAAAAATGAGAAGCAGGAGGAAAAGCCCCTGGCCTGCGGTTGCCCCGGCAGTTCCATGATGACCCTGTCCCCGTGCCGGACCGCCAACACACCGGTTGCCATGGACCAGCCCGCGTCTTCGGCCCTGGCCCACTGGCCGGTGCAGATCCGCCTTGTCCCGGCCAACGCCCCGTTTTTGAAGAACGCCGACCTGCTCATCTCCGGTGACTGCTGCTCCGTGGCCTCCCCGGATTTCCACTCCCGGTTTCTTAAGGACAAAGTGGTCCTCATGGGGTGCCCCAAGTTCGATGACAAGGAGATGTACGTAAACCGACTGGCCGAAATCCTGGCCGTCAACGAACTGAACTCCATCACGGTCCTGGAAATGGAAGTCCCCTGCTGCTCGGGCATGCACCGCATCGTCCTGGACGCGGCAAAAAAGAGCGGCAAGAAGATCGAACTGAACCGGGTGACCCTGGGGCGAAACGGCAGCGTGCTCAAGGAAGAGGCGATTTCTTCGGAGCGGAGCGGGATTTTCGGGTAAGCAGCTTATCTAACTGAAGTTACGCAATCCGCTGAAAATCATTCAGCTGACTCTACAATATCAGCAAGGAAGTTCTCCCTTGAGGGGAGCCTTCTTGCCGGCAATGTCGGGCTCAGCTGAAGAATCTCGGTACGAATGCGTAACCTCAGCGTTTCATCAGGAACCAGCACCTCAAAAAAAGGGGCTGACCATAACGGTCAGCCCCTTTTCGCTTCTTCTGTCAATACGAAACCTTTCATCACCCTTCCATAACTCCGGGGTTTCAATTTTCAGACCAGAGGGGACATCCATCACCACTTCCCAAGCACCTCGTACATCTTCCGTTTCTCAAGCAGCTTCGCATCTCCCTCGCTCAACCGCAAAGCCGCCCGCAAATACCCCGACGAGGCATCATAGTCCCGCTGCTGCTCGCACACATGGACAGACTCCCTCAGCCCGATTAATGACGGCTCGTACATGACCGGACCGGAAGCCGTTTCCCTGTACAAAGACATGAATCCTGCGCATTTTCGTACTTCATCATGACCTTGATCGCCACCAAGCGCAAGACGCCAGCGTCCTCCCCCGTGGCAAATAAACCAACGTACTGAAGGTTGACCCTCTTCGACAATTCGAAGAAAAAGCCCTAAATTTGCTCCGTACCGGAACCAGGAAATGGCGGTCCTCGCTGCCCAACGCAGTCATCCCAAAATCATCATAGAACCCAAAGGTACACCATGCCTGCCACCCTCCATGAGCTGCTGCACCAGATCGACCAGCTCAAACAAACGCTGGATGAAGCCCGTCCCCTGGTCAACGACTCCATTTTAAGCGCCGTCAATATCGAATACACGTATGACAGCAATCGGATCGAGGGAAATACCCTGACATTGCGGGAGACGGATATTGTCATCAACAAGGGGTTGACCATCGGTGGCAAGTCCATGCGGGAGCATCTCGAGGCAACCAATCACTACGAAGCCGTCCTGTACATTCGGGACCTGATTCAGGACGACATCCCGTTTTCCGAAAAGCTGATCAAAGATATTCACTCCATCATTCTTCGCGGTATCGACAGGCAGAATGCCGGAAAGTATCGCAACGTCCCAGTGGCCATCTCCGGCAGCCGACATGTCCCGCCCCAGCCGTGGCAGGTCCCCAGGCTTATGGAGGATCTGGTCCTTTGGGTCGAAGACAACCGATCTGCGCTGCACCCGGTGATCCTGGCGGCTGAAATCCATGAGCGTATCGCTACCATCCATCCCTTCGTCGACGGAAACGGCAGAACCGCCCGGCTCATGATGAACCTGATTCTCCTGCAAAACGGCTACACCATCACCAGCATCTCCGGAGACACCGAGCACCGGCTTGTTTATTACGACGCATTGGAGAAATGCAATCTTCATGAAGACAAATCGGACTTTCTGCACCTCATCGCCAGGTACGTTCTCGCAAGTATGAGAAACATGGTCGGCATTCTGGGGGTAGCTCATTAGACCAGACCCATTTTGAGATATTGAGCTGAAGTTACGCACGCAATATTGCAAAAGGCAAATAAGAAGAGAACTGCCCACGGATACACGGGATCGACGCGGATTTAAGAATGAAGAGGATAAAGAAATCTGCCTTTTCTTCAATCCGCGTCAATCCGTGTGATCCGCGGGCCAATTCTTCCTGATTGCTGGATGTACGTAACTTCAGATATTGAGTTTCAAATTCAGGCGAAGACAGAAGAATTTTAACAGGAGTACAGGAATTGCATCCTCAGCTCATCCGGACTATCCCTCTCCCTTACCCATATGCCCCATAGGTCCCATCCGCCCCATAAGCCCAGAAAAACACATGAACTCCCCTTTCCTCATCAGCGCCGGCGCCTCCCTGCATGCCATTCTCAAGGTGGCCGTGATCATCCTCTTTGCCGGATTTCTGGTCCGACGAAAATTCATCGAGAAATCCGTGGTCGACGGTCTGTCCGGATTCACCGTCAGGGTCCTGACCCCGTGTCTGATCTTCTCCTCCATCCTGACCCGGTTCGATCCCGCCTCCACGCCCATGTGGTGGACCATGCCTCTGGCCGGAGCCGGAATGAATCTGATCGGATTTCTCGGCGGTGCGGCCCTGTTCGGTATGCGCACGACCGCGGCCAGGGAGATGGTCGCCCTGTGCGCCATCCACAACGCCATC
>JAWLGC010000067.1:0-14041 GCA_041685265.1 Desulfomicrobiaceae bacterium
GCGCCATGCAGAGAACCTCCGTGCTTGAAATAAACGGATACCGGCCCTGTAGCATGAAAATTCGGGGTATGCCAGCATTATGCGCCTGTCCCTGTCTTCTCCCTGTCTTCTCTTGAAGACTTGTAGAAGAACTTGTATATACTTTTGCTTCAAAAAATCGAACAAAAAAGGGTCAGGCAGATTATACACAATGGATGTCCCTTATTTCCTACCGCGCCACCGGCAGTTCCTCCCAGCACGTGGTGTACCGCTTTGACAGCCGCTTCTGCCGCATGTGCCACTTCTTCTCCCCCATCCCCGCTCCGGCCAGCTTCACCGTATCCCTTCCGTACCGGGCATTCACCGTGTCCATCACGGCCATCAGCGCCTTCTGTTCCTCCTTTTCTTCCCTGCCGGCATCCAAAAAGGGCAGGGTCATGGAACGGCTGCCCGGTCCACCCAGATCAAGGAGGACCACCCCGACCTTCTGATACTGGAATCCGGGCCGGAAAAGTCTGCGCAGCAGTCCCAGAGCGCTGCGCTGCAGGTCCGGGGTGAAGGAGGTGGGCACAGGCAGTGAGCAGCAGGAACCGGCCGAATACTGCGGGTCCGGCTGGAAGCGGTTCGTGGCCAGAAACACCTGCACCGCGCCGGCGGACAAGCCACGACGCCTGAGCTTCTCTCCTGCCCGCTGCACATAGGAGGACAGGGCCTGTTCCAGGCTTTCCAGATCCCGGATACGGGTTCCAAAGGACCTGGAACAGACCAGGCTTTTGGCCGGTGGCGGTGCCTGCTCCAAAGAAATGCACGGGATCTGGTTCAACTCCAGCACCGTGTGCAGGCCGTTGACCGTAAGATTTTTCTTCACCCAGTCTCCGGGCATCCGGGCCAGATCACATGCCGTCCTGATCCCCCTGGATATGAGGAATCCGGCATACCGGCTCCCGATCCCCCAGACATCCCCCACCTCCACCCGGCCCAGGCAGGCCTGTATCTCCCCGGGCTCGTGCAGCATCCATACACCGGAGCAGCCCGGAGTCTTCTTGGCCATCCTGTTGGCCACTTTGGCCAGAGTCTTGGTCCGGGCGATTCCCACGCATACCGGAATCCCCGTCCAGCGGTAGACCGTGGAGCGGATCTTTGCTCCCACGTCCAGCAGTTCCGAAATATTTTTGGTTTTGAAAAAGAGAAAGGATTCGTCGATGGAATAGTTCTCCACCTCGGGGGAAAACCGGTCCAGAACCCGCATCACCCTGGCGGACAGATCCCCGTACAGGGGATAGTTGGATGAAAAGACCCGAACCCTGTTTCGGGCAAACCAGGCCTCCCGCTTGAAGGCCGGCTCCCCCATGGCAACGCCCATGGCCTTGGCCTCATTGGACCGGGCAATGACGCACCCGTCATTATTGGACAGAACCACCACGGGCTTTCCCTCCAGGGAGGGATCGAACACCCGCTCGCAGGACACGTAGAAATTGTTGCAGTCCACCATGGCGTAGAATTCGGGAGAGGACACCTCCCGCATCAGACACACCTCCTCACCACCGCGGCAACCACGCCCCAGACGTGCAGGTCCTGCTCCGGCCCGACCCGGATATCCTCGTACGCACCGTTTTCCGAAACCAGGCGGCACTCCCCGTCCCGCAGATGCAGCCGTTTCACGGCCAGTTCGCCATCAAGCACCGCGACCACGATCTTTCCATGCACCGGCTCAAGCGAGCGATCGACCACGAGCACATCCCCGTCCTGAATCCCGGCTCCGGTCATGGAGTCCCCGGAAACCCTGACCATAAACGTGGCCGCTGCATTGCGGACCAGGTACTCGTTCAGATCCAGCCCTCCTTCCAGATAATCCTCAGCCGGAGAGGGAAATCCGGCCTGAACCGGATTCAGATACAGGGGAATGGAAACCCGCGACACCCCATCCCCTTTAAATTCAAATACTTCCAACCCTACTCGTCCCATTCCTGCCGCCATGATCAAATTGTTATCCCGACTTCCACACCTTCCTGTTTCAATTTTTTAATTTTCGTTTATATTTCTCAACAAATCAAGCAAAAAAAAGAGCACCTCTTCAGCTCCCCGTTCCGGGATTAAGGGGAGTATGCTCCTGCGTCACAGGGTTACAGGATTATCCTGCCTCTGACCGTAATCCCGTTTATCCTTCTACTCCCTATAATCCCTTATTTTTTTACCCAAGGTGATGCTTTCCGGATGGCTTCCCTGACCTCTCTTCAGTTTTCCTTTAAATGTGGTCATCCACTGTCCCAAGGCTTTCCATGGCCCTCCTCACAACACACGACAGGCAGCCCGATTGCGAAACTCCCGCATGGCATTTCTCCGCTTCAACAGATCCATCTCGATATCCGTTGAGCCCTGAGCCTGCCCACCCAGATGCGGTGCCGTCAGCCCGGCCGCCAGGGAGACACACTCCCGGCAGGTCACCCGGCTCATGCCCCTGATCTGTCTGCATCCGGTCGATCCGGCAACATGAGCGAACTCCTGTTCCACCTTTGCGACCTGTTCAGAATCATCGATCAGCGCCCTGACCGCATACAATGCCCCGCACACGCCGCCCTCGGCACGGCCGTGCCCCCACCGGGCGGCCCCCTTGATCACCGCATCCGGCACCCCGGCTTCCTCCTGAAACGTCTTAAGGACGGCCTGGGCACAATTGTATCGTTCCGATGCGCGGTAAAACACCGCGGCCTGCTTTGCCTTCACCCTGCTTCCCCTTTTACGACAAGTGTTGCAGATCCCTCACCCGAGCAACTTTTAGGACGATCTCCCGGCAATGGCAACACCCCGGAATTCACGAAAAAATACGCTGAACACAGGCTGATAACATTAAAACCCGCTTATGGCTCTTCGTTTTTTTCCGCTTTTTTGACCTTTTCCCTGAAATTCGCTAGGTAACACCATTACGGCATATCAATTTTCATGTTTTCCGACTGTTTTCCATGGTCTTTCAGCCGGCTGAAACGTTGCCTGCGAAACAGTCGAATCAACATTTCAGGATACTGACACGCCGTCACAGTGACGGATGTCAGGTTTTTTGAACCACAACAAAGAGGTCTCATGTTCGGTAAGATAAGCAAAACAATTCTGGCTCTGATGATTGTCTGTACATTCGCCCTGCAGGCGCACGCCGCGCAGAAAATCCGGTTCGGGGTTCCATCCTGGCCCGGGGTCATGGTCAAGACCGAAGTGGTCTGCCAGCTCCTTGAATCCATCGGGTATCCCACGGAACGGTTTGAAATCGGTCCCCCGATCATCTACAAGGGGATGACCTCCGGCGAGGTGGATGCCTTCCTGGCCGCCTGGACTCCGCAGCAGAATCCCATGCTCGACCCGCTCATCGAAAAAAAAGAGGTCGAGGTGGTCGCCGCCAATCTTGACGAGGCAAGCATCGGGCTCTGCGTTCCGGACTTTGTCTCGGAAGCGGGCGTGAAGAGTTTTGCGGATCTGGAAGCCCATGAGAAAGAGTTCAATAAGACCATCTACGACATCGAGGCCGGCTCAGGAATGCACACGGCCATGGAAGAGGTCATTGCAAACGATGTGGCCGGTCTGGGCGACTGGGATCACGCCGGGAGCACCACCTCGGCCATGCTCTCTCAGGTCAAGGATCTGATCAAAAGAGGCAAATGGGCCGCGTTCGGCTGCTGGAAGCCCCACTGGATGAACATCGAAATCGACATGGAGTATCTGGAAGGCGTTCCCGGAACGGAAAAGTATGTTTCCCAGAGCATCATCTACACCGTTGTTTCTCGAGATTTCCAGCAGAACTACCCGGAAGTGTACACATTTTTCAAAAACTTCCGTGTCCCTTCCGATATCCAGAGCAAGTGGATCTATGACTACGGATACAAGGACATCGAGCAGGAAAAGGTGGCCGGGGACTGGATCCGGGCCAACATGGACATGGTCGGCACCTGGCTGAAAGGCGTCAGAACCGCCGACGGCAGGCCGGCCATGGATGTGATTCGGGGTGCGTTTAAGTAGTACCGTATCCATACCTGACGTAAAAAGCCGCCGAATCGTACGATTCGGCGGCTTTTTACGTCATGGTCCTCCCCCGGGACTAGCGCAGCAGGTTGGGCAGAAAGGTGATGATCCCGGGAACAAAGGTAATGATCAACAGGTCGGCCAGCAGGGCGAACAGATAGGGACTGACCGCCCGCATGACCCTCTCCAGAGGCACCTTGGTGATGGCGCTGGCCACGAACAGGTCGAGGCCCACAGGAGGGGTGATGCACCCGATAGCCAGGTTGACCACCATCATGACCCCGAAAAAGATCGGATCAAGGCCCATCTGCAGGGCCACGGGCATGAAGATGGGGGTCAGAATGATCACCGCGGCCGAGGCGTTGATCAGGGTCCCGATGATGAGCAGCAGCACGTTGAGCATGAGCAGAAACACGATGGGCGAGGAGGTCATGGAGACCATGAACTGCCCGATGCGGTGCGGGATCTCCAGGTTGGTCAGCATCCATCCGAACACCTTGGCCGCACCCACGATGAACATGATCAGCGTGGTGCTGATCACGGACTTGAAGATGATCTCCGGGAAATCCTTGAGTTTGAGTTCCTTGTAGATGAACAGCCCCACAAAGATGCCGTACACTGCGGCCACGGCCGCCGCTTCGGTGGGGGTGAAGATTCCGCCGTAGATCCCGCCGATGATGATCACCGGGGTCATCAGGGCGAAAAAGGAGTCTTTGAACGCCTTGAGCAGCTCGACCAGGGAGAAGCTTCCCTCTCTTGGAATGCCCTCCTTTTTGGCGATGAAGTAGCTGACCAGACACATGGTCACGCCCATGAGCAGACCCGGGGCGAACCCGCCCACGAACAGGTCCCCGATGGACACTCCGGCAATGACGCCGAAGACCACCAGGGTGATGGAGGGCGGAATGACGATGCCCACGGTTCCGCCGGCAGCCACAATCCCGGTGGCCAATTCCCGCTTGTACCCCTTATTCTCCATCTCATCGACCATGGTCGAACCGATGGCAGCCGTGGTGGCTGCGGAAGATCCGGAAATGGCTGCGAAGAACATGCCGGATACGGCTACGACCTGGGCCAGCCCTCCGGTGAAGGACCCGACCATGGCCTGAGCGAAGCTGACCAGGCGGTTGGTCACCCCGCCCGCGGACATGAACGCCCCGGCCAGCATGAAAAAGGGCACGGCCATGAAGGAAAAGGAATCAATGCCCGAATACATGATCTGGGTGATCAGCACCTGGGGCATGTCCATGTAAAAATAGAGAATGCCGGACACGGCCAGACACAGGGCAAAGGCGATGGGCACCCCGAGGGCGGCCATGACCAGAAAAGAGATCAACAGTACCGCTTCCATGACTTACCCCCTTCCCCGTTTGAATGTGGAGATGATCCTGATGGTGTCCTTGAAAAGGTAGAGCAGCATGAGGCAGCCGCTCAGGGGAATGATGGAGTAGACATATCCCATGGGGACCCCCAGGGCAGGAGCGGTCTGGAACATCATCACCGAACTCATTTTGGATCCCTGGATCAGAAGCAGCAATATAAATGCGTAGCTGCACAGATTGATGAATACCTCAAGATATGTCCCGGCCCGGGACCCGGCCAGCCGGGACGGGAGGAGCTGTACGGCCATGTGTCCGCTTTCGCCCATGATCAGGGCCGAACCGAGAAACACAACCCAGACAAAAAGAAAACGGGCCAGTTCTTCGGACCACTCAAAGGTGTAGTTGAAAAGATACCGGGAAATGACCTGAAAAAAGATGATGGCCAGCATCACGCTCATGGAGCCGACCGAGATCCAGTACAGAACCTTGCGCAGTCCCTTGAAGATCTTGTCCATATTCTCATTCCTGTCCGCCCCGGGCATGTTCCCGGGGCGGTGGTTGTTAGTGAATTCAGGGAGTATGGGGAGTAAGGGGATTACCTGGATTACGGACAGAGGCCGGATAATCCCGTACTCCTGCGCCGCAGGCGCATCCCCCCCCGTAACCCCCTGCCGAGAATCTACTTCTTGGCTCGCAGGGCCTTGATTCTGTCGATGTTCTCCTGACCGACCTGATCGGCAAAATGAACATAGACTTCCTCGGTGGCTTCCATGAACGGAGTCCGGTCGACTTCGGTGATCTTGATTTTGCCGGTGGCCGCAATCTTATCCCAGTATTCCGAATCCTTTTCCTCGGAGAGGTTGCGCTGCCAGGCAACTGCCTCTTTGGCGGATTCCTGGACGATCTCCCGCTGTTTGGGGGAGAGCTTGGCCCAGCTGATCATGGAGATGAGCATCGGTTCCGGGGCATAGGCGTGGGCGGTCTTGGAGGTGAACTTCTGCACTTCGTAGAACCGTTTGGTCCAGATGTGGGCGCTGGGGTTTTCCTGTCCGTCCACGGTGCCCTGCTGCATGGCCGAATACAGCTCCCCAAAGGCCATGGGGGTCGGGGAGGCGCCCAGGGACTTCATCATGTCGATGTAGATCTTGTTGGTCATGACCCGGATTTTAAGGCCTTCCATGTCCGCCGGATTTTTTACCTCGCGAACATTGTTGGTCAGATGGCGAATGCCGTTTTCCATGTACCCGAGCAGCTTGAGGCCCTTGGATTCCATGGGCTTGCCCAGATCCATGCCCACGGAGTCCAGGGAACGGTAGGCGTGGGCCCGGTCCTCGAACAGGAAGGGCAGGTCGAAGATGGAGATGCGGGGCTGAAACTGTCCCAGAACCGCGGTGCCGACCAGAGCCATGTCCACTGTGCCGTAGACCAGACCTTCGATGAGATCCTTCTGGCCGCCCAGCTGGGAGGAGGCGAACACCTTGACCTCGATGTCCCCGCCGGACTTTTCATTGACCAGCTGGGCAAAATGTTCGGCACCCTGACCATAGGGATGCACGGGCTCGGCGATATGGCCAAGCTTGAGGGTGACCTTGGCCGAAGCGACCGTGGCCAGGGACAGGGCCAGAAGACAGACGGCAAGAACCTGAAACGTTTTCTTCATCATCACTACCTGCTTTCGGTTGAAGATTGAAAAACATGTATCCGTTGGATACCCGAAGCAAAGCAGAAGGCGTGCCAGAAGAGTCTTTTCAGGATGAGTCTTTTATTTCGGAATGATAGGAGAAAAAAAGAAAGGAAAGGGAAAAGGAAAAAAGAGGATTCGAGCTGCCGGGCAACACTTTTACTGCCCGGCAGCACTATGGCAGGCGGGTTCCCCCTTTCATGTCCCGCCCTCCTTCATGCTCAGGCCGTGCTTGCGCAGCAGAGTGTACAGCCGGGACTGGGACAGGCCGGACACCTCGCAGGCCCGGCCGGCCTTGCCCGCACACCCTCTGATCAGAAATTCGAGATAGCGCTGCTCGGCCCGGGAGCAGACCCGGTCCCGGTACTGCTGCAGTGGCGGCATGGACGCCACGGAGTCCCACTGCCCGTCCTCCCCGAAGGACTGTCCCTCCCCGAAATCAGGTGGTGCGATCCTGGCCTTGGCCACCCGGGCCCGGATCCGGGGCGGCAGATGTTTGGGGTACAGAACCGGCTCCAGCCCGGCCACGGCCACCCCGTGCTCCATAGCCTGGACAAGCTCCCGGACATTGCCGGGCCAGTCGTAGGATTCCAGGACTTCGAAAAAGTCCGTGGACACACCCTTGAGTTCCACCCCCCTGCTGCGGCAGATCCGGCCGAGATGAAACCCGCAGATTTCCCGGATATCCTCCTTCCTGTCGGCAAGCCCCGGCAGCAGCAGATTGAAAGCCCGTACCCGAAACAGAAGATCACTGCGAAACTCCCCCTGCTCCACCATGACCTCCAGATCGCGATTCGTGGCGGCCACCAGACGAAAGTCACACGGGATCTCTTCCTTGGCCCCGAGAGGCCTGACCCGATGCTCCTGCAGGACCCGCAGAAAACCCTTCTGCAGATTGAGCGGCAGCTCCCCGATCTCGTCCAGAAACAGCGTCCCCCCCACAGCCTGCATGACCAATCCGGAACTGTCCTTTTCCGCGCCGGTGAAACTCCCCTTCCTGTGACCGAAGAGCAGTCCCTCGGCCAGGGTTTCAGGCAGGGAGGCGCAGTCAACGGTCACAAAGGGGCCGGAGCTGCGCCGGCTGTTGTCGTGGATGGCCCGGGCAAAAAGCTCCTTGCCCGTTCCGGTCATGCCGGTGATAAGCACCCCGGCATCGCTTCCGGCGGCCTGGGCCGTGAGCTCCAGGCAGGCCCGGAGCTGCGGACTGTCGCCCACGATCCCGTCCCTGTGCAACACCGTGACCGGACAGATCCGGGCCGCTTTGCGCCGCTGGTGCCGGTATTCCAGGGCCCGCTCCAGGGCCAGGGAGATCTTCTTGATGGAGTCCCCCTTCTGGATGTAGTCCCAGGCCCCGTTGGTGATGGCCAGTTCGGCCCCGTCCGCATCCCCGGCCCCGGTGATGATGATCACCTCGGGTTTGGAAGGGGTGGCGGCGAACTCGGGGAGAAGGTCGAGCCCGTTGCCGTCGGGAAGCATGACGTCAAGGAAGACGGCGCTGAAGTCGTGCTCGGCTGCGGCCTGCCTTCCCTCGGCCAGGGAAACGGCGGTGGCCGGAACATGTCCCATCCTGCGCACCACCCTTGAAAGGGAGTGGCACATGCCGTCGTCGTCATCGATAATAAGAATATTGGACATGAGATACTCCATATACTCCAGTATTGCCTGAACCGAACATTGTTTCGAAATCCTACCCTACTCCATAAGCCGGCTGGGAACGCCGAGCGTCTGCTCTGCGCTCCCAGCAGTGCGGCGGTTCAACCAGGGCCTTGCCAACTATGTTGACATTCCCGGCTCCCCTCTTCCATCCAGCACCTCTCGAACCTTCCCCGCCAGCTCCTCCCCATCAAACGGCTTTGCAATAAATCCCTGTATCACCCCACGCTCTACGGCAGCAACCACGTCAGAACTCTCCCGCTCGGTCAGTCCGCTATACAGAATCACCGGCAATTCCAGGTCCCGCTCCCGGACCTTCCCTGCCAGCTCCAGGCCGGTAATCCCTGACATGACCTGATCCGTAACCATGAGATCGAACTGCCGGCCCCTCAACAGGGCCAACACCTCTTCCCCGCTCTCGGATGTGGTCACACCGTATCCGATCCGGCCCAAAAATTTCTCCACGGCATAAAGCAGGCCGACATCATCGTCCACCAGGAGAATCCGCTCCGCCCCTCCCGGCACGTCCATGTTCTCCCCGGTCGGGGCAAACTCCCGCACGGCATGGGCGCAGGGCAGCCAGATCGTGAACCTGGCCCCCTCTCCGGGGAGACTTTTCACGGTCAACGCACCTTTGTGTCGTCGGACAATCCCATGGGCCGAGGCCAGTCCCAGTCCGGTGCCACCGCTTTTTTTTCGGGTGGTGAAGAAGGGGTCAAAAATTCGATCCTGCACATCAGGCTCAATTCCCGGCCCGGTGTCGGTGATGGCCAAGCGCACATACCTGCCCGGCCTGAGGTCCGGGAGCAGGTCCTCATCGGACTCAAAAACGACCGCTTCCAGCTCGATCTCCAGAACTCCCTTGTCTTCTTCCATCGCCTGCAGCGCATTGGTACAGATGTTCATGACCACCTGATGCAGCTGGGTGGGATCGGCCAGCACCAGGCTGGAAGGAGTCAGGGTCTGCAGGCGGACCTCCACTGCCGGGTCCATGGTCTGCAGCATGGCCATGCATTCCCGGACGATCTCCCGCACCTGCAGGGGCTGCAGCTCGGGCTCTTTCCGGCGGCTGAAGGTCATGATTCTTCCGACCAGATTCTTGCCCCGCCCGGCCGCATTGCGGATGTGCCGCAGGTCTTCGTGCACGGGATTATCCCGCTCCGTGTCTTCCAGGGCCAGCTCCGAACAGGTAACGATGGTCCCCAGAATATTGTTGAAGTCGTGGGCGATCCCCCCGGCAAAGGTGCCGATGGCCTCCATCTTCTGGGCCTGACGCAGCCGGGATTCGAGAAGTTCCTCCCGCTCACGGTTCTTGCGCCGCTCAATGGGCTGCAGAATTCCCTGCACCAGCAGTGTCAGCTGGCGGACATCGGACGAATCGAACCCGCCCGGCTTGTCGCGCACCCCGGCCACGGCCGCCAGTCTCCCGTCCTCGAACACGGGCAGGGTCAGACTTCCGTTGATATCGGCAGTGCCCCAGGTCCAGTTGTAGTCCTTGCCGCGTCCGGTATACTCGGTCTCGAGAACAGGCTTTCTGGTCCGGACGGCCCGCTTCCATTCGCTGCCCGCATACGGGGGGTCCCCTACCAGGCACTGCTCCCGGTCCGCATCGTTCCAGGGGTAAATGCAGTCCAGCTCCTCCCGCTCGTCCATCAGGGCGATGTACCCGCCCCTGCTTCCGGTCAGATGGACCGCCTTGCGTACGGCCGTGCGCATCAGATTCTCCATGGAGGTCTCGGGCATCCGACTCAGCTCCAGCAGGGCCTCCAGGCGGGACTCCTCCAGCCGCAGGGAGGCCTCGGCCCGTTTGCGCCGGGCAATAATATGCATCAGGACCAGGATGACGGCGAACTGATACAGAATAAAGGCGATCACGCCCCAGACCAGACTCCTGTACCGGTAGTAAAAAGTCCTGGGCTCATGACGAAGGACGCTCTGCTCGGGCAGAGAAGAAAGGGAAACCCCGAACTGACGCAACCTCCGGTAGTCGAACACGGGCCGGATGATGCTCTGTCGCTGCACCGCAATGGACGAAGGGGGCTCACCGCCAAGAATACGCTTTGCGACTTCCGCGGCCCGGCGGGCCTGGTGGGTCCCGCTGAGCATCATCCCCCCGAGCACCCCGTGCCCCAGGGTGTATTCCCATGGGGAAAACATGGGCAGGTTCGTGTTTTCGAAGACAAAAGAGGTGCTCTCCCGAACCGTGAAGGTGGTTCCGTCCGGGGCGAGATAATAGGAGATATAGATAACGACCGTATCTTCGGGCAGAGAACGCAGCCGCTCCCCGAGCTCGAGCGGGTTCAGGCCGGAGAGATCGATAAAATTCACCCGGTCCCGGTACTGCGGCATGAGGCGCTGCAACCGCTTCCGGTTGATGGTGCTGGACGTGGACACCCCGCCCACCGCGGCCATATGCCTTGTCTCGGGAAACATCTTCAGGGCCAGATCCAGAGTGCCCTTGAGGTCGTAATCCTCGGCAATGCCCGTGAACCCGACACGGCCTTCAATCATGGCCGGCTCAAACCCGTTCACCCCGCAGAAGACCACCGGCACCCCGGGAAAGAGCTCATCCCGGTACTCAAGCAGAAAATTGAGGGCATTGTTGTCCGATGCGATGATCACATCAAAGGAGAGCCGCTGATATTTGATGCGGTACAATTTCCTGAGGGCGGCAAAAATCTCTTCGGGCTGGTAATGCTTGGAGTCCATATACTCGTAATGAATGGTCACATGTCTCTCCATCCCATCGAACACCTGTCGGATTCCGGCCATGACCGACTCCCCCCAGACATAGCCGGGATGATAGGAGTTGAGAACCAGAACACGCTGCACGTCTGCGCCGTGCAGCCCGGAAGCGGCAAAAAGATGACGGGGGAAGAGGATGAGGAGGAGAAAGAGAGAGATCAGAAAAATTCGCTGCATGATGTCCATGAGGATCCTCGAAGTTGACCGGCGTTACGACGCCGGGAACTGCCTGATCCGGTTGAGAGGAGGCCGGATTCGGGGTGGAGTTACGGACATCGACGGTTTGGAGCACAGAGACATGGGCGTTGTAAAGGATCAGACGAAAAAAGGCCGCCCTGATGGCGGCCTGTGAGACGAGCAAAAAAAACCGGAACCGATTTTCAGCTATCCGGCAAACAGAATCCCCTTATCCACGGCACTCGCCTTTGCCGTCCCGGTCATGACCATGGCCTGGGTCAGCTGCGCCCTGACCTGCTCCAGGTAGGCGACCACGCCTTGCTTCAGGCCGCCCACCACGGCCACGGAGACGGGACGGCCGATCATGACCGCGTCCGCCCCAAGGGCCAGCATCTTGAGCACGTCCGTGCCGTTACGCACGCCGCCATCGGCAATGACCGCAATCTCGCCCTTGACCGCTTCAGCCACCCCGGGAAGCACCCGGGCCACACCCGGAGTGTGATCCAGCACCCGGCCGCCGTGATTGGAGACAACAATGCCCGCCGCTCCGGCATCCCGGGCCAGCCTGGCCTCGTCCGGGGTCATGACGCCCTTGACGATGAACTTTACCGGATACCGCTTGACGATCTCGGCCAGTTTGGCCGCGGGCTTGGGAGTGACCGGACGCCCCATCTTCTTCAGGGTGATCAGACCGGCCGCGTCGATGTCCATGCCCACAACATCAGCCCCGGTGGCCACGGCCTTGTCCAGTTTTTCAAAAAGCTCCTTATCCTCCCACGGCTTGATAAACGGGATGCCCGCCCCGCCCAGTCGGGTGATGGCCGCAAACCCGGATTCGGAGATAAAGGGCGGGACCCCGTCACCGGTACATCCCAGGATGCCCAGCTCCTGACACCCGTCAAGAACCCCGTCCACATATTCCTCTTCGGAGATCTCGCCGCCCATATTGAAGGACACCCCCCCGATGGGCGCGGCGAACACCGGAATCCCCATGGTCTTTCCGAACAGCTCCACAGAAGTGTCCGGTTCCACCGCATCATGCATCAACCGCATATTCAGCTTGCGCTCGGCCAGAGCGATGACGTTGTCCTTAAAGGACGCGGCCGTGCCCAGTCCGCCCATGCCGGGCACCTCGCCCGCACAGGCCCGCCCGTCGCATACCGGACACACCTTGCAGAATCCCTTCATCCGTTCCCTGGCCGTACTCCGTACTTCCTTGAGGTCCATCACGCACTCCCTGGTTTGATTGGTTGCTCATTTTTTAATAATTGGTCCAACCAATTTCACTGTTCCGAAGGAAAAGTCAACCGTGCAGTTGGACGCAGGAGTCAGTCCGCAGAAATCCTCTCTTGACCGGAGACCGAAAACGAGAAACGAACAACCAAAAACACAACCCGGAGCCTCCCATGGGACACCTTATCGGCAAGGACATCTACCGCAGACTGGGCACCAAACTGGACGGGACCACCGTGCGCATGCCGCTGAATCCCGCCCTGCACGATATGCTGAGAGCCCTGTACACGCCCGGAGAAGCGGATCTCATCGTGCGCATGCCGTGGCGGCCCTCCTCCATCTCCAGGCTCACAAAACTCCTCGCCATCCCCCCGGCTCCCCTGGAAAAACAGCTGGACTCCCTGTGCAAAAAAGGACTCGTCTGCGATATCTGGGAGGGCGGCGAATACCTGTATATGATCAGCCCCTTTGTGATCGGGTTCTTCGAATTCTCCATGATGCGCACCAAAGGAGAACTCGAACCGAAAAAATGGGCCGAACTGTTTCAGGCCTACATGTTCGGCAGCCCCGACTTCCTCAAGGCCAACTTCGGCGACGGCCAGCAGGTCTCCATCATGCGCACCCTGCCCCATGAGGAGATCGTCACCGACCACGTGGAAATCCTGGACTATGAAAAAGCCTCCGCCCTTATCGACGCCCAGACCACCTTTGCCGTGGGCCTGTGCTCCTGCCGGCATGAAAAGATGCATCTGGGCAAACAACAATGCGACGTCCCTCTTGAGACCTGCACCTCCATGGGCTCAGCGGCCGAGTTCCTGATCCGCAACGAGCTTGCCCGTCCCGTCTCCAGACAGGAGATGGTCGACATCACGGCCCGGTCAAGAGAGAAGGGCTTCGTGCTCTCAACGGACAACGTCAAACAGGACGCCGGCTTTATCTGCCACTGCTGCTCCTGCTGCTGCAACCTGCTGAACGGCATCCGGGTCTCGGGCTACCCCGGGGTGCTGGTCTCCTCCAGCTTCATCGCCGAGTGTGATGAAGAGGCGTGCAACGGATGCGGCAAATGCGCCCGGGCCTGCCCCATCGATGCCATACGCATGGAAGAGGTCGCAGGAGAAGAGGGAGAGAAGGTACGCAGGAGGCCGGTCATCGACGAAAAATTCTGCCTCGGCTGCGGGGTCTGCGGGTTGAGCTGCACGCAGGACGCTCTTGCGCTGGTGCCCGGAAAACAGCGGGTCCTGCA
>JAWLGC010000182.1:0-3358 GCA_041685265.1 Desulfomicrobiaceae bacterium
GGAAACTGGCAAATGAAAGGCCCCGCCTTCAGAAGAAGCCGGGGCCTCAGTACGAGCGTTATGGCCGAAAGTGATCAGTAGGCGGCTTCGGTCCACATGGCCTGGTTGAAGGTCACGACCCGGTTGCGACCCTCTGCTTTGGCCTTATACAGGGCCACGTCCGCGTACTTGATGGTTTTGTAGAGTTGTTCCGCGTCTCCGGGAAATTCTGCGGTCCCCAGGCTGAGAGTTTTTTTGATGGCGCCGCCCGATGGAAGCTTGAGGGGAGTCTGTTCCACGGCCTTGCGCAGCTTTTCCGCTACATCCAGACAGGCTCCTTCATTGTTGATTTCCATGAGCATGATCAGGAATTCCTCGCCCCCGTAGCGGATCAGGAGGTCTGATTTGCGGATGTTATTGCGGAGGATGTCTGCCACCTGCTGCAGGATCATGTCTCCGGCCAGGTGTCCATGCTCGTCATTGACCATCTTGAAGAAATCGAGGTCGGCCATGATGAACCCGACCTGTTTGGGGCTGCGCTGGTGCAGGCTTTCGAACTGCATCAGGTACTCGTCCATGAACCGGCGGTTGTGGCATTTGGTCAGGGGATCGCGCAGGGCCTGTTCCTTGGAGACCTTGAGCAGGCGCAGGGAGGAGAGCACCGGAGCGGTTTCTTCGAGGTATTTCCGGATGATGGGCAGATCGTGCCGTGCCGCGGACCACGCCGCCCGAGGCACGGCAAAGGTGAACACCGCCCCGACTCGTCCGCCCATGACCATGGGCAGGCAGCAGCGCAGGGTGGTGGCATGATCGACACCGAAATTGGGACACAGGACCGGGTTGTTCACGGACATGACCGGTTCCGCCAGTCGCTTGGCCCGGCACAGTTCGCAGTTGATGAACACGTCCTGGTGGCTCTGCTCCAGGTCGAGACGGTTGATGACCGGGTGCATGCGGTTATCCGAGGCGTTGACCTCCATAAGACCGAAGGAGTCCAGGGCGAAGTGGTTTTCAAACACCCATTCCATCTGCCGGTACACTTCTTCGTTGTCGTATACGCCCTGTAGATCGTGACTATACGTGGTCAGGCGGGCCATCTGCTCCAGGTACAGGGAAATGTCATCCAGAGTGGGCATGCGGCCTGAATCCGTGTGCAGCACGTCGGTGAGCAGGTTGCCCACGTCGCCGAGAAAACTGCCCCATAGCCGCATGGATGTATTGACCACGTGACGCATTTCCATGAGCTCGTCGCCGTGATGCAGTGTGTATACCGGACAGGAGCGGCAGGTTGTGTACTTTTTGAGAAAGACGCAGGTGTTGCGCCATTTGGGGGAGATGGCCTCGTCGCCGGTTTCCAGATAGCAGACCCGGGACGGATCCTGGTGCACCGGGCATTCTTTTTTGCCGCAATTAAGGACTTCGAGGCAGTGGACCGGGCTCGATTCGAAACGCTGGTTGAAGTTGTTGCTGTGCGAGGCGATGAGGATATGTTTCATCCGGCTCAGAAAGTCCTGGATGCGTTTCACGTTCAGGTACAGAGAGATCCAGAGAAAGGCGACGCCGAGGGTGGTCATCCAGAACAGGAAGGTCATCCAGTCTCTGGATGACTGCAGGATACGGCTTCCGTCGTAGAAGAGCAGGAGGTCACCGATCCGGGCTCCGGAGTGATCTTCAAGAACCATTGAGTGGACATAGAGAGAATCGATGTGAACGGGATATCGGCCGGATCGTTTGAATTCAGCGAGCGCCCCTTTGGTGTCGGTCGTGCCCAGGTCGACGATGATGGAACCGGAAGAGTCGGCCCCTCCCGCTTGGGAGGGTTCCGGCTCGCCGTTCGCAAGGACCGGCAGAGCAGCGAGTCCGTATCCGGATGGCAGGTCAAGAGTATGAAAAAGTTGGGAGAAGTTCGCGGATGCCTCGACGGCCCCAAGGTATCTGCCCTGCGCGACAACAGGAGTGACTGCCTCGATCTCGAGTCCTTCGGGAGTGATGTGGGTTCCGACAAGGGAGGTGAGACTGTTTCTTGCCGCCTTAAGCATGTCGCGCTGCCGTGGAGATGCGCCCGTACTCGTGTGCTTCAGAATCCCGGCAAAGGGAGTGTCGTCTGCATCGTAGAAGCGAAGTGGCGTCGGCGTGAGACCTGTGCTGATGCGCATCCTGTCCGACATCCGGAGCATGACTTTTTGCAGGTTTTCCGGATCATTGTCAGCCAGAGCCTCGGCCGTGGGGGCCAGTGCGGCCGCTCCGGCAGTGGTCTTCACCATCAGAAGCGAGGTCTGCTTGAGCTGCCGGTCGACCAGCAGTTTGTAGTCGATCAGCTTTTCCCGGATGGCGTCCTCGGCACTTACGTGCAGGATATGGGAAGTGGTCAAAAGAGTCGTCAGGGCACCGGCGAGCAGAAGGGCTCCGGTGGTATAGACGAACCTGGCCCGCAGTCCCCATTGCCTGGGAGTGAAGACCCTGGAGAGGGCGGACCGGATGCGAAAGGAGGTTTCGGACCTGTCCGAAGCGGTGGAGCCTGGAGGTTCGGACGGTGTCGGCTTCTTCACATCCGGTTCGATCGTATTCATGGAGCTCCGCCTTGCATGAGAGATTCTCTGTGGTCTGGCCGGGGATTGATGGGCTCGTTAAAAATTTCTCAACTTTACCCAAAAGCTGGGGAAAAGGCTACAAAAATTGTAACTCGGCCGTGGATTCCTTTCAGGTGACGGCCAATGAAAAGCCCCGGCTTCACAAGAGGGGGGCTTTCATTGGCTTGGTCAGGGATCGTGATCGGTAACCATTGACCTGTTGAAAAAGCAGAAGACCGTCCGTTCCTGTTTTGGGAGCGGGCGGTCTTCTGCTTCAGGGCTGTTTCAGGTGTTACTTCCCGCGAGGCAGGGAGTTCCATCCTCCGCCCAGGGCCTTATACAAAGCGATAAGATTGGTGGTCACGGTGCCCCGGCTGGTGGCCAGCTGGTCCTGGAAGGTGAGCAGGGAGCGCTGGGCGTCGAGAACGTCGGTAAAGTCCACCAGCCCGGCGGTGTACCGGTCCCGGGCCAGTTCTTCGGCCCGCTTGGCGGCAGTCACTGCGTTGGCCAGCTCTTCACGGCGGAGCTGTTCCTGGGCGTAGGCGGTCAGGCCGTTCTCCACTTCTTCGAGGGCTCCCAGGACTGCTGATTCATATCCGATCAGGACCTGTTCCTGAACGGCGGTCTGAACCTCGATGTTGCGCCGGATGGCTCCGGCATCGAACACGTTCCAGGAGATGGACGGGCCGATTCCCCAGAACCCGTTGTCTGTATCCAGAAAATCAACGCTGTCCAGGGCCTCCAGGCCGATGGATCCGGCAAGGCGGAACCGGGGATACAGGTTGGCGGTTGCCTGGCCGATGCGGGCG
>JAWLGC010000010.1:0-47424 GCA_041685265.1 Desulfomicrobiaceae bacterium
CCGGGATTACCCGGTCTTCGCGTTTCTTTTTGCCGAAGTCCCGGAAGACGATCCGAAGGATTTCAGAAACCTGCTCCACTCGGACCTCAAGGAGTTCCTGACTCTCCGCCCCGAAACGGATTAAACCAAAAGAATTGTTAACTGAAGTTACGCACCGGTGTTCATCCCCCCTTCGCGTTTCTTCGCGTCCTTCGCGGTGAAAGAATCTTACGCACCTGCCGGCAAGTCGGCGTAGGGGCGCCACCGCGTGCGCCCGTTTTGAAGACGGCAGTGTTGGGGGGCTGGGGGTGACTCCTGTTTTTTTTGCTCGTATTGAGGGCTCGGGCGCACGCGGTGACGCCCCTACGTTATAATCTTGGCTCGGTGGTGATTCCGTATGGGTGATGCGTAACTTCAGTTAAGAAAAAAGACCTTGAGTTCGACTGCGTACCGTTAGGGACTCTATCACTTCAGACCACAGGTATCCTCCCCCTGCACCATGCGCGGACAGGTCATCTTGCCCGGGTCCAGGATGTCGTTAAGCTGATCCGCGGTCATAAGCCCCTTTTCCAGAACCAGATCGTACACGGACCGTCCCGAGCACTGGGCCTCCTTGGCGATGGACGAGGCCTCATCATAGCCGAGGTAGGGCACCAGAATGGTCACGATTCCGGCCGAGCACCGGACCAGCTCAACGCACCGGTCCCGGTTGGCAGTGATTCCCGTCAGACACTTGTCCCGGAAGATGGCCGCGGCCCGGGTAAGCATATCCATGGACTGGAATATGTTGAAGGCGATGATGGGTTCGAAGACGTTCAGTTCCAGTTGTCCTGCCTCGGCCCCCATGGTCACGGTCATGTCGTTGCCGATGACCTGGAAGCAGACCTGGTTGACCATCTCCGGAATGACCGGATTGACCTTACCGGGCATAATGGATGAGCCGGGCTGCATGGGCGGCAGATTGATCTCGTTCAGACCGGCAAAAGGCCCGGAAGAGAGAAGACGCAGATCATTGCAGATTTTGGAAAGCTTGACCGCGATCCGCTTCAGGACCCCGGAGAGCTGCACGAACACCCCGGTATCGCTGCCCGCCTCAACAAGATCCGGCGATTTGACCAGGGGCAGGCCGGTGATGTCCGCCAGCCGATCGCAGACCATCTGGGCATACTCGGGTCTGGTGTTGATGCCGGTCCCGATGGCCGTGCCGCCCATATTGATTTCATGCAGAAGACGAGAGACCTCCCTCAGCCGCTGGATATCCTCGCCGATGGTCACCCCGTAGGCCACAAATTCCTGCCCCAGGGTCATGGGCACCGCATCCTGCAGCTGGGTCCGGCCCATCTTGATGACATCCCCGAACTCCTCTCCCTTGGCCTGAAATGCGGCCTGCACACTCCGCAGCTCCCGGACAAGATCCTGCCCGGTCCAGATCCCGGTCAGGCGCAGGGAGGTCGGATACACGTCATTGGTGGACTGAGATAGATTGACATGATTGTTGGGATGACAGAAGTCGTACTCACCTTTGGCATGCCCCAGAATTTCCAGACCCCGATTGGCGATAACCTCATTGGCATTCATGTTCACCGAAGTCCCGGCACCGCCCTGGATAACATCCACGGTAAACTGCTCGTCCAGGCGACCGGACCGAACCTCGCGGCACGCCTCCGTAATGGCCTGACCGATTGCAGGGTCAAGTACGCCGAGCTCCATATTGACCAGGGCGGCAGCCTTCTTGATACAGGCCAGGGCCTGAATATGTTTGGAATAATGAGACACAGGAATCCCCGTGACCTGAAAATTCTCCATGGCCCGCACGGTCTGCACACCGTAATAGGCATCGGCCGGAACCTTGCGTTTTCCGAGACTGTCCTGTTCCACTCTGTACTGCACGTACCCTCCTGCCGGCAAAAAAAATTATTGTTCTCGTGTAACTATTCAGGTCCTTTTTACAAAATTAGAAATTTCAAATTTTAGAAATTTTAGAAATTTTAGAAATTATAAGACGTTAGCGCCTGCTCTTTCAATTTCTGAAATTTCTTAAATTCTCAAATTTCTTAAATGTATCGTCCGGTATTCAAATTTTACTTTGAATTTCAGGCCCTTGAATCAGTAAAATTTTGACATGAATAGTTACGTTCTCGTAGAGACAAGGCATGCCTTGTCTCTGCCTTCATTACATCTTCATGCGTACCTTGTCTCTAAGGATATCCGGCCTGTTTTCAAACAACAACCCGTTCAGCAACACCAACGAAATGTACACCCTCATCCATCACCATGCCGATTTCATTCTCGTCAGCAAGCACCCCGACGTCAGTTTCCACAAGGATGACTCCGATATGGGGCTTACGGAACGCATACGGCGCGACCTCGGCCTCGAAAAGCTCTACCCCGTGCACCGGCTGGACCGTATGACCTCGGGACTGCTCCTTTTTGCCACCCACCGGGATGCTGCCCGGGAACTGGCCCGGAGGTTCAAGGACAGGACCGCACACAAAATCTACCTGGCCATCTCGGACAAACGCCCCAAAAAGAAACAGGGTCTCATCACCGGCGACATGGTCCGCTCCCGCCGGGGTTCCTGGATGCTGACCAGAACAATGAACAATCCGGCTAAAACCAGGTTCGTGAGCACCCCCCTCGTTCCAGGTCTTCGGCTGTACGCGTTACAACTGGAAACCGGAAAAACCCACCAGATCCGGGTGGCCATGAAATCCATCGGCTCCCCTGTTTTAGGCGATGACCGATACCACCCACGGGAAGAAGGGGGCAAACCTGATCGCGGCTATCTCCACGCCTTTTTTCTGGAGTTCACCCTGTTCGAAAAGCAGTACAGATTTTCGCATGCCCCGGAACATGGAAGACTGTTTCAGGGCAGCGCTTTTTTCGAGGCGCTTGAGGCACTCCGTCCCAAGATCGAGTCGAAAACCGATTCCCGGTAACTCAAGTTACGCAGCTCCAACATTCAAAATCTCCACCGAGCCAACATCACAAGGGGCGTCACTGTGTGCGCACGTGCCCTCAGGACGAGCAAAACCCGCAGGAGTCACCCCCTTCCCCCCAACACTGCCGTCTTCAAAACGGGCGGACACGCAGGTCGGCCCCGAGAAAAACCCGGCTTGCACAGAAACCGGCTGTCACGTAAGGCCAATGAAACATCCCTGCCTGGAGCATCTCCCCAAAATCCTTTTGCAAACAAGCCCATGCCTCAATTTACCTGCACAGACACCATTATACACTTCTGCAACACTATCCCGGCCTGCTACCAGTCTCTGGATGAGCAGGGACGGGTGCTGGACGTGAACCGGACCTGGGTCGAAACCCTGGGGTATTCCCGGGACGAGGTAATCGGCAAACGGCTCCTCGAGGTTATCGCTCCCTTCAACAGAAACCTCTCTCGTCAAGCCTTTGCAAAGATGAAACAGGAGGGCTCCGTGGAGGGTGCAGAGCTGGTCCTGCAGAAAAAATCCGGAGCTCGCCTCTTCTGCAAGGTCTTCGGCACCATCGAGTATACCGAGGACGGCGCTTTCGTCCGTACCCACTGCATCCTGCAGGACATCACAACGGAAAAAGAGCTCTCCCAGGCTTATGCTCAAAGCAAAAGCGAATTCAGGGCCCTGCTGGATTCCACCGGTAATGAGGCCGCCCTTATTGAGCCCAACGGGACCATACAGGCCGTCAATACGGCCATGGGCAGGCATCTCGGTTTGCCTCCCCGGGAAACTCCCGGCTTGAATATGTTCAGCTTTCTCTCTCAGGACAGTTTCGAGATCAGGACAAAAACCATAGCCACCGTGGCTGCAACCGGCCTCCCCCTGCAGTTCTGCGACCACGAAAACGGCAGGTACCTGGAGCACTCTCTGGAACCCGTTCACGACGATACGGGCAGGGTGCGATCCGTGGCCATCCATGTCTGCGACATCACCGATCAAAAGCAGATGCTGGACAATCAGCGCACCAGCGAAGCAAGGTACCGCAGACTGTTTCAAAACGAATCCGACGCCATATTCATCTTCCGCCTGGCAGACCAGCAGATCATCGACGCCAACCCTGCGGCTCAAAAGCTTTTCGGCTACTCCACGCAGGAACTCCTGCAGCTGAAGATGCACCAGCTCTCTTCGGACCCCGAGGCGTCCAGACAACGCATCTCCAGACTCGGAGAAAGTCAGCGCCCCCTTTCCCAGCGCAAATACCGTAAGAAAGACGGAACAGTCTTCCCGGCGGAGTTGTCCGCCACAGGTTACCGGATAGGGGGGACGCCGATCCGCTGCGCCATCATCCGAGATATTTCCGAACGGGTCAGACAGGAGCAGGAGCTTCTGGACGCCAAACAGCGGGCAGAGACGGCCAATCGCTCCAAAAGCGCATTTCTGGCCACCATGAGCCATGAAATCCGAACGCCCCTGAACGGCATCATGGGAATGCTCCAGATCCTCTCGGATTCCGGATTGTCTCCCGAGCAGAGCCGGTTCACGGACCTTGCCCTGACCTCCAGTCGCAACCTGCTCCAGCTGTTGTCGGATATCCTGGACCTCTCCAAAGTGGAAGCGGGCCGACTTGAGCTGGTTACCGAAACATTTTCCCTGCAGGAGCTGCTGGACTCCGTCAGAGAATCCTTTGCAATCTCCCTGCAGGGAAAATCCGTCAGGTTGAGGACCACAACAGCCCCCGATGTCCCGCGGCTGCTGCTGGGCGACCCCGGGCGCATCCGCCAGATCCTGTTCAACCTCATCGGCAACGCGGTAAAATTCACCGTCGCCGGAGAAATCAGCGTCGAGGTAAGCCTCCTTCCGACACCGGACCACTCAACTTCCCGTCTGCTCTTCACCGTTGCCGACACCGGAATCGGCATCCCCGTTGAGAAGATCGAACAGATTTTTTCCCCTTTCACCCAGGTCGACGGTACTCTGGCCCGGGAATATGACGGGGCCGGGCTTGGCCTGAGTATCGTCAACCGGCTGGTCAAACTCATGAACGGCACTGTAACCATCGACAGCGTCGAAGACCACGGGACATCGATTTCCTTTACCCTGGAGGTGGACCCTCCGCTGGTGGAACCATTACCACTGCCGACACCCCGGAAACTCCGCCCCCTCTCGGGAAAGGGGACAATCCTTGTCGCCGAGGACAACAGGGTCAACAGCATGGTCCTGCAGCACATGCTGCAGAAACGGGGTTTCGAAGTACGTTGCGTGGACACAGGCAAGGAAGCCATCGCGCTTCTTCAATCCGTCCGCGTCGACTGCATCCTGATGGACATCCAGATGCCTGAAATGGACGGTCTGGAAGCAACCAGGATTATCCGACAAAAACTGAACATGAAGGTCCCCATCATCGCGGTGACCGCCCACGCCATGCTTGAAGATGAAGCCCGCTTTGTGGCCGCAGGCATGGACGGCCGGATTTCCAAGCCCCTTGATGAAAAGGAGCTGCTGACCATGCTCTCCGAGCTGCTTCCAGCTCCCTCAGTACCTGTCTGACGCACATCATCGTTACAACCCGATGCGTTCATTCCCACATTGACATTTCTGTCAAACCAGATCCGCTAATTTTCACATTTTTCTTCCTCCCGCCCGCCGGGGCAATCCCTCTTCCCCGGCAAACATCTCACCAACATTCCGAAATAAAAAGATTTTTATAGAAAATATTTTTCTGGCATACCTCTTGATATAGTACGTCTCAAGAGACACAGCCATTACGACAAAGGCCAGGACATTCCTCCTTACCACGCCTCAACCGGATTGACGACACTCCATCCGTTTCGGGTGCGGGACTCCCCTCCGAAGGTCCCGCACCCACCTCCTTTTGCCTCCGCCCCATTCTTGACGCCTCATCTGATCCGGTTCAGGATGCCCTGTCCTGCAACTCCAGCTCACAAGAGGCCCTCACATGCTCCCATTTCCTCATATTGACCCGGTGGCCATCACCATCGGCCCTCTACAGGTCAGATGGTACGGCCTGATGTACATGATCGGCTTCCTCGCCGCCTGGGGGCTTGCCAGGCACCGGGCCGCAAAACCGGGCTCGGGCTGGACCCCGGCCGAGGTGGACGACATGCTCACCTACGGCGTGATCGGTGTGGTTCTCGGGGGCCGTATCGGATACGTGCTTTTCTACAACCTGCCCTTTTTTCTGTCCGAGCCTGCGGAGATCTTCAAACTGTGGCATGGCGGCATGTCTTTTCACGGCGGGCTGCTCGGCGTCGTCGCAGCCATGGCTCTCTTCGGACGCAGGACCGGCAAACCTTTTCTTTGCGTCACCGACTTCGTTGCCCCGCTCGTCGCCCCGGGCCTGCTGGCCGGACGGCTGGGGAACTTCATCAACGCAGAACTGTGGGGCAGAACCACCTTCGCTCCCTGGGGCATGGTCTTTCCCGGCGCAGGCCCGCTCCCGCGCCATCCGTCACAGCTGTACGAAGCAGGCCTGGAAGGGGTGATCCTGTTCCTTGTGCTGTGGCAGTATTCAGACGCAAAACAACCCAGAGGCAGAGTTTCCGGGATGTTTCTGCTTCTGTACGGCCTGTTCAGATTCTGGATCGAATTCTACAGGGAGCCCGATCCCCAGGTCGGATTCGTGCTCCTGCACTGGATGAGCATGGGACAGCTGCTCAGCCTGCCCTTGATGATCACAGGCCTCCTTCTCCTGTTTTTAAAAGAAAAAAAATAGAAGAAGACCCTGTGTTTTGTATATTCAACATATTTTATTTATTACTCTTTACAAAAAAACCCTACCTTTTGGCCAAGGCCGAAGGTAGGGTTGATCATTTTCAAAAGAGGTGTATGGTCTCCATAGCTTTTCAGAGAAAAATCCACACATCAAAATCCGAAAACATCACAGACCAAATCATCATAATGCACGAAATTCCATCCGCGATCCAACAGGTGCTGGGGGGGCAATGGGAATGTCTCGCCTTTACCGCCTATGACTATTACGTCCGCTTCGGACGCATCATTCTCGGCATATGCGAAGACAGCACCACCGAAGAGGCTCCTATACTGATGGCTATTTTATATACAGGCAGCCAAACGGAGCAGCAGCCGGAAATCAGCGCCATGCTCGCCGCATATGATCCGGAGCGGGAAATACTGGTCCAGTTCGAGGACAGTTCCGGGAGTATTCGCACCCAGAGACTGCGCACCAGGAAGAACACGTTGACCCCCAAAGCCGTTTACGCAGACCGCATCATGTCCCGATACGAAGATGACCCGAACAGCGTCAACCTGGACCGACTCCCGGCCTGGCTGCGCAGCCTGCTCTCCCCCGTATCCATGCACGCCCACTAAAACCCGGATCCTCCGGTCCGACACGTTCAAAAAGCATCCCGAACAGCCGTTTCACCTGAACCTGGCCGCATTCATGCCCAGCCTGGAAAGAATCTTCTGCAGGGCCATCCGGCTCAGCCCGCTTCGACGGGCCGCTTCGGAAATATTTCCCCCCGTATCCTGCAGCAGGGACTGCACGTACCTCCTGGTAAAAGAGTCCACCACGGCGGCCTTGGCATCCTTATAGGGCATGGAGGGTTCCGACCCCGGTTCCGCCCCCCGCACCTCGGGACCGTCCCCGGCCATGCGCAGGACATCCATGCCCAGCCGTTCGCCGGGGCAGAACACGGTCAGCCTGCGCATGACGTTCTGCAGTTCGCGAACATTTCCAGACCAGGGCCGTTGTGACAGCCAGGCCAAGACCTCCGGATCCGCGAACTTGGAGGGCAACCCCATCTCCCGACAGGACTGCTGCAGAAAATACACGGCCAGGAGCGGAATGTCCTCGGCCCGTTCCCGCAGGGGGGGAACCGCTATGGTCAGCACATTGAGCCGATAGTAGAGATCCTCCCGAAAGCTCCCGTCCCGAATACACTCCTTCAAGTCCTTGTTGGTGGAGGCCAGAACCCGAACATCCACCGGAACCGGGCCGGAACCACCCACCGGGCGGACCTCTCCCTCTTCCAGGATCCGCAACAGCTTGACCTGCATGGCCATTGGCAGGTCGCCGATCTCGTCAAGAAGCAGCGTCCCACCCGATGCGGACACGAACAGACCCTTGTGATCCCGATCCGCTCCGGTAAACGCGCCTTTGACGTGCCCGAAAAGTTCACTTTCCAGAAGCCCCTCGGGAATGGCCGGGCAGTTGACGGCCTGAAACGGTCGATCAGCCCGGTCGCTCAGGCCGTGGATCATTCTGGCCGTGAGCTCCTTGCCGGTTCCGGACTCTCCGAGAATAAGCACGGGGTAGTCGGACCGGGCAACCGTCTCGATGGTCCGGCGCAGTTGAACCATGACCGGAGTCTCACCGATCAGCATCGGCCCTTTCCCGGAAAGAAGTGCCTTGAGCCGCCTGTTTTCACCGAGCAGACGCCCCCGCTCCAGGGCCCGGTGCACGACCCCGAAAAGCTGGTCCGTCTCAACCGGCTTGGTCAGAAAGTCATAGGCCCCGGCTTTGAGCGCTTCCACCGCGGTCGCAATGGTCCCGAAGGCGGTCAGAATAATCACTGTCAAAGAGGGACTTTTTTCCAATGCCGCCTGCAACAGGACCAGGCCGTTCATGGCCGGCATGCGCAGGTCCGTGAGCATGACCCGGACCGCCTTTTCCCCGAGCAGTTCCAGGGCCTGATCTCCACTGCCGGCCTGCAGCACCTCCACCTCGGGAAACTCTCCCTTGAGCAGTCGGCTCAGCCCGCGGGCGAAATCCTCTTCGTCGTCCACCACCAGAATGCGTTCCTGCTCGTTCATATCGTCTCATCCGAAAAAATGTTTTCCTGTACAGGAAACCCGAGAGTAAACCGCGCTCCTCCCCCGGGGCTGTTCTCCACCTGCACGCTTCCGCCCAGATCCTGCATGATCCCGTAAACCAGAGTCAACCCGAGCCCGGTGCCTTTGTTGACCTCCTTGGTGGTAAAAAATGGATCGAAAACCTGCCCCAGATCGTGCTCCGGGATTCCGGGTCCGTTATCTGTCACAACCAGAACCACCTCATACCGCCCCGGGTCAGACTCCACCTCCAGCCGGATCTCTCCGTTTCCTTCCGGAACGGCGTCAAGACTGTTCAACAGCAGGTTGACCACCACCTGCTCGATCACGTCGGATTCCACCCGAATGTCAGGCAGATTCGTCCCGCACCGGACCGAGATCTTCCCCCCTTTCTTCTCGGCCTGAACCCGAAACACCTCGGCCACGGAAGTAGCCACCGCACAGAGGTCCGAAATCTGGTCCTTGTTCACCGTGGGTCTGGCGAAATTGAGCAGATCCCCGAGCACCCGCCTGGCCTGGCGGGTGTGTTTAATGATGACCTCCAGATCCTTCTGCTGCTCAGGGCCCGGCACGGATTTACGCAACAGCTCGGCATAACAAAGGATTACGCCCAGGGGATTATTGATCTCGTGAGCCAACCCTGCGGAGAGCTTCCCCACAGTGGCCAGCTTGTCCGCCCGGGAAACCTGCTCCAGCATCCGTTTCTCTCTGGTGGTCTCCCGAATATAGACGATGACCCGATCCTGGTCCGAGCCGGAAAGGGGATAGAGATTCATGGAAAAGGATCGACCGCCGACCACGGTGGCCACGTGCGTTTCAGGGAGCCTGCGGGCGATGACCCGGCCGATGCGGCAGGACCGGTCCGGGCCCTGATCGGGGCAGAGATAGGAGATCAGATTGCCCTCGGACTCCTTTCCCCGGGAGAGTTCCAGCCCCAGACGTTTAGCCGCATTGTTGACCATGACCACGCTTTCGGGGCCCTCAAGAAGCAGCAAAGGGTCGGAAATCCCCTCAAATATGGACTGCAGATTGGCACTGTGGCGGACAATGCTGTCCATGGCCTCGATATTTTCCGCGGCAATTCCAAGCTGTCTGCCCAGGGCCAGGAGAATCTTCTCATCTTCAGGGGTGAACCTGGCCCCCTCCTTCCGGTACAGGCAGAGCAGCCCCTCCGTGCTCCCCTTGGTCGACTCCACCGGAATAAAAGCCTGCCCGTCGCGGATCAGAATCCGGGACTCGGTAAGCAAGGAGACCCATTCCGGCGGGAGTTCCGGTCGGTCCCTGCCCTCCGGCCAGATATGGGCGTGCTGCGTGGCAAAGGTACACACATAGGCTGCCCGGGCCAGATCGAACCGTGCCCCGATAAGCGGCAGGCATTGCCGCCACAGCTCCGGCCTGGAATTGCTCTGGTTCATGCCGGCCAGAATCCGGACAAAGAGGCGCACGTCCGCTTCCCGCTCCGCGAACAACCGGGTCAGATCCTCGGTCCGGCCCGCAACGCGGTCTTCGAGAGTGCCTGCATACTCCTGCAGCTGTTCCCTGGCCACACAGAGATGCTCCCCCAGTTTTTCCACACCATCGATCAGCTCGTGGATCTCATCGCCCTGCTCGATCTCCTGCAGAATAGCCTCGCCCTCGGCATCGGTCAGGTTGCGTTTGAACACCCGAGTCAGAATGCGCAGATTGGACACCACCACCCGGCTGAACACGATATGGGTCGTAAGAAAAAAAAGGGAAGAGGCTATGGCGAAAATGACCAGATAGGAAATCACGGTCTGGCGGACCCGGACCACCGAAGCCTGGACCGGCAGCCCCACAAAATCCAGGCCGCCGATGGTCCCGGATTCATGCCCGAAGCCGTGGTTGCCGTAGAGGGAAACCAGCTCGGGCGGGGCATCGGCAGGATCGCCGTGGCAGCGCAGACAGGAAGGCGTGAAGGTCACCGGCCGGGCGGTGACGAAGTGTGAGGAACCGTCGATGGTCTTGTATCCCTGCCACAGGGGCTCCCCGGGGTGGGACCGGAAATGCCGGATCAGCTCCCGCTCCAGTTCATTGGCCTCGAAGTCGGGGTTGCGGGCATTGATGGCCACCCGGCGATAGACGTGCCGCTCCGAAGCGACCCGGACCTGATCCATGATCGACCGGGTAATATAGGAGGAGGACATGGCCTGAATGACAAAGGTGTCGTCCAGGCGATCGAACATGGCCGGGCGCAGGACCTGCCGGACATAGTTCTGCACGGAATCGACCTGAAAGAAGATCAGCTCCGCTTTTTCCCGGGTCTCGGTTTCGAGCACCGTACGCATGTGCATATAAAACCCAACGGCAAAGACCACCCCGAGAACAAGGGCGGCCGCAGTCAGGCCCATAAGAAATTTGGTCTGCAGGGAATATCTGGAAAACATGGATGCCCCGGGTCAAGGGAACAAAATTTCATCACTCAACGGGATGATCGCAGAAAATTCTGCCCGGGATGGCGCCGGGAACAATCGTCCGGGTTCCGGATCTACGAAGAGAGCCCGGTTTTGACAAGCCCGGACACCTCAAACGGATCAGGTTCAATCGGGCTGCGGCCCTCTGGGAGTATGTTCGAATGTGGACCGGGCTCCGATGTCGGCATGGCCCACGATCTCCACGTCCGTGTAAAAGAACTCACCGGTTTCAATACCCGATTCATCCACGAATTCAGCCATCCGGCGCATCTCCGGAACCGCCTGGACCAGCTTGGCCCCGAGCACGAAACAGACCAGATAGATCAGGAAAGAGCCGGCGAGAAAAGCCCCCCAACGGTATACCCATGATTTGGTTTGCATTTGCATCTCCTTTACATAACTTCCGGGGTTCATATTCCGTGGGGGCAGGCACGGGCCTGCCCCCACGGCACCATGCGATTAGATTTTCGCGGTGATTTCCGGGAAGACCAGATAAAACATGATGTAGGACATCGCCAGGGTCAGAAGCATATTCAGGGACTGACCACAGATATACAGGATAAACGGCTTGCCGCCCTTGAAGTGGTGCTTCAGCTCCCTGAAGTTGGTCGCCAGGCCGATGGCGGCAAAGGAGAAGCAGAAGAACCAGCCGCGGAAGATCTTGCTGAATCCGCGGAGCACGCCCTGATGGATGAGGGAAAACCCGGCATCGGAACCCAGGGAGCTGTATATGAGGGAGAACAGGATGGACGCGACCAGAAAGCCAAGCACAAACTTGGGAAACCGGTGCCATATCTCGATCCAGCCCACAGTCTTGCCCTGCTCGCACTCAACCTTTGCGCACCAGTACACTGCCACACCGAAAGCTGTCACCCCGATGAGCACGTTCTGGATCATCTTAATGGTTGCAGCCACGTACAGCGCCTTTTCAGACAGGAACGCGCCCGCAGCCGCAACGGCTCCGGTGGCGTCGATGGTGCCGCCCATCCAGGCCCCGCCCAGAATGTAGGGCATACCCGTGGCCTTGATCACTGCCGGCATGACGATCATCATGACGGAGGTGAACACCAGGGACAGACCGATGGCCAGGGTCAGTTCCTCCTTTTTGGCCTTGCACGCGGCAGCCGTGGCAATGGCCGCTGAGGTGCCGCACACGGACATGTCTGCGGAGATGACCATGTTCAGGGTCTTGGACTTGATTTTGAGCACCTTCTGGCCGAAGATGAAGGTGGAGATAAGCACCACGGGCGTGACCACCCAGGCGACAAAAATTCCGGGCACCCCGATGGCGATGATCTTGTTGAAAAGCACCTCGGCTCCGAGAAGAACCAGGCCGGTCTTGATGAAAAACTCCACCTCAAGGGCGGGCTTGACCCAGTTCGGAGTACCGATAGTGTTGGAAATAAGCATGCCGATGGCGATGGCCCAAGCCGCATAGCCGATGCCGTAATGCTTCATGGTCGCCTGACCGGCCAGAAAATAGGCCGCAATGCCCACCAGAAAGACAGCTGCGAACCCTTTGAGAAAGGCCTTCGGGTCCTTGCCCTGATACTTGATGCCCACGGCAAACAGCAGGCCGAGGACGACCATGAGCCCGACCAGATACGGAATCTGGTTATAAGGTTTGTGCGTCGTCTTTTTCTTGGCCTTGCCCGCCGATCCCTTTGCCTGGAGCCAGTCAAGGATCTTCTCCTGGGCGGTCTCGTTCAACTGGGCGCTCTGGAACCCGGCCAGAGCAGCGGCCTCTTGCGCGGCCAGGGCGTCGATCCGGGCCTTCTGCGCAGCAGCCTTGGCCGCTTCATATCTGGGCATGGCTGCGGTATTCATGGCATCGGCTTCTTCCTTGGTCAGGATGAATGCGGTCAGCGGGTTGGTCGACCAGCCATGGGGCTTGCTTGTAAAGGTTTTGATGGCCTTGCCGATGCTGGAACTCTTGGCCTTGATCTTTTCCTTGGCGTCCTGAGCCTCGTAGTAGGCCACGGTCTTGAAGGGCGCCCGTTCAGCCTCCGCAGCCATGATCCGATTGGACTCGGCAATGGTCTGATCCATGCCCGCGGGGCGCGAGGGCAAAAAGATGAGCATCCCGATAGCGAGCAGAATAAACCCGATCCATATGGCCCAGTAATCTTCCTTGGTCCACAGATCAGACCAGGAACTGCCCTCATTGTCGACGACGATATTTTGGTCCTGAGTTGCCATGAGCTTGCTTTTCCTCCCATAAAACATGATTATCATATGCGCTTCGATAACTTGTGCACGAAGCAGTCCTCACTGCGAGTTCCCGCCCGGAGAAAACCGCACCGCTGCCGACGCGGGAACGTGTATGCGCCATGACAAAGCAAACCTTGGACCAAAATTCACATATACCTATCAGTCTGAAATAAAAGATAAAAATAACGGAGTACACCTGCGCGAATGACAACTCGAGGATTCATATGTAAACTCTTTTTTACATAGCTGCACGAGACTCTTCCCGTCATCTGTGCTTTTTTTTCAACCAGTCCGGACACCCTTCAAGGACAGCCCCATGAAAAAACTGCTCATCATCTGCGTTGTGTTGATGCATGCCCATCTGATCCACGCAGCCCCCATGGACGAAATCTGGTCCGAAGTGCACCCAAGGCTTTCAGAGGCCCTGCACAAGCTCGAGGCCCGGGCCGACGCCCCGGATTCGTCCTGGAACCCCTTGACCCCTGACCGTACTGACCTGCAGCAGGATATCGAATCCATCCTCGATTCCTGCATGGACCTGCTCGGCGGCTCGAACCTGACCGACATCCGTAGTGAAGTCGCCGCGCTTCAGGAAGACAGCCGAGCGGCCCGGGAACGCGTGGCCGCCCTAAAAACCGCTCGCCCGGGTGCCCCGAAGGAGGTCCGAAAATGGAAATTCTGGAAAAATGATCTGGCTGATCTCGAAGAGGCTATAGCCGACCACCAGGGCCGAATTCTTGAAAACGAACGACGCATCCAAAACCTGCTGGACAACATGGTCACGGAGCTTCGCGGGCTGGGCATATCAGCCACCCGGGAACAGGTGGAAACTCTGGTTTACAGCGTGACCGCCGACGACGATATCCGGATCATGGCCGTCTTCCACAACATCAGATTCTTTACCTCGGAACTCAGGAAACTGACGATGGATTCTGGAGAGGATCTGACCATGGCCAGGAGATACTACGGCCTACACACCATGCTCATGAATATTTTGGTCCTTCTGTACGACAACTACCTGAACAGGATGGACCAGAAATTTCTTCCCCGCATCGAGGCCATTCTGGACCACCATTCCGGGCTGATGCGCCGCACCGAGGAGGAGTTGCGGACCGCGGCCGCCCAACACCGCAAGATATACCGGGCCAATCTCGACGCCCAGCGGCTGACAGGACAAACAGCCAGGCTGTATCGGGACTATTTGATCCGAAGCCGGGACAGGGTCCACAAAACCCGAAACGAGGTCTTCTCGGAATTCAAGCTGGCCCGAAACACCTACGAGACCGTGCAGAGCGCCCATGCCCTGAAGGGAGTGATGCGCAACGCTTCAGCCATGCTCTCCAGGTTGACCGGCCTGCAGAGCCCGGAACTGATGGTCTTCTCCAACACGGAGATGCGCCGTGAATTCAAGAAGCTGACCGAACGCATCCGGACCGGCTCGGAGTAAAGACGGCGAGCATCCTTGGCGCTTGATTGCTGAACCGCTTTTCGCATACCATTTCATGACTCGAACGGACCCCGGCTCCGGCGGAGCCGTTTTACCTGACACCTTTTCAACAGGGAGGAATCCGTATGGCCTTCGAGGACATCTTTCAGGTCGTGGACTCCGCCACGGCCGAAGACGGAACCGTGGTGGAAATCCTGGAGATGACCGATCTCAAGGGGTACTGGGACACCTACGCGGCGGAGCGGCTCTACTTCGCCAACCGGGCCGGTATGCGGGCCAAAATGGTCCGCATCAGGCTGCAGGACACCAATGTCCGGCTGGAACCCGGAGCCCTGTACTACATGAAGGGAGATCTGGAACTCAAAACCGGGACCCGCGGCGGGATTATGAAGGGACTGCTGCGCAAGACCATTGCCGGAGAGACCTTTTTTGTGAACGAAATCCACGGAACCGGCGAGGTGTACCTCGAGCCGACCTTCGGGCACTGCATACTGCACCACATCGAAAAAGAGGAGCAGGCCGTCATCGTGGACAAAGGGTATTTTCTGGCAGGCACCTCCGGCCTGGACATCGGCACGGCCAAACAAAAAAAGACCTCGGCCGCCCTGTTCGGAGGCAAGGGATTCTTCCAGACCAGAGTGACCGGTCGAGGCGTAGCCGTAATCTTCAGCCCGGTTCCCCTGGACGAGATCCAGAAGGTCTCTCTTGGCGGGGACAAGCTCTTCGTGGACGGCAGCTTTGCCTTCATGCGCTCCCTGAGCGTGGACTTCCGGGTGGAGAAGAGCAACAAGTCCTGGCTCGGGACCTCGGTGGCCGGGGAGGGTTTCCTGAGCACCTTCAGCGGCCGGGGACATGTCTGGCTGGCTCCCACCCAGTCGGTCTACAGCCGGCTGGTGACCATTCCCGGCGGGCCCAGAGTGACGGGAGGCGGGATGTCCGGCGGAGGAAACGACGGGGACTTCGGTCATGACGAGGGAGAAGACGACGACTGAAATCCGGAGGGAGCAGTCGCCCGGCACCTCTGAGCGCTCCGCGACTGCTCCCGGTCCCCTTTTTTTCTGCAATCTCTTTTTCCAAGGAGCGGTACATGAACGAAACCCTGCAGACGATCCTCGGTGTGCTCTTTCTCATGGTCCTTTTCTATCTGGTCATCAGGGGCAACCTGAAAAAGAAACGCGGCAGGACCAGGCGCAGCAAGACCGGGCGCCGCTCCCGGGGATCCTCACGCCGTGACCATGAAGACGAACCGGACGATGAGGACGATGCAGATGACGGCGGAGACGACGGCGGAGACGACTGAAGACCTGCGGCGAAACCACCACCCGACACCTTACCAGGGAACCTCTCATGCTCCAGTTACAAAGCGCTTTCGGTCTTCTCGCCCTCGTTTTTCTGGCCTGGCTGTGCAGTGAACGCAGGGACTCCGTGTCCCTGCGGCCGATCATTATCGGACTGTGCCTTCAACTGACCATTGCCCTGGCCTTTTTTCACATCCCCATGTTCAAGTCCTTCTTTCTCGGCCTGAACACGGTCATGGAGATTCTGGACCGGGCCGTCACCTCCGGGACCTCGTTCGTGTTCGGCTACCTGGGCGGAGGCCCCCTGCCCTTTGCCGAGCAGGCACCGGGCAGGTCCTTCATTCTGACCTTCAAGGCCCTGCCTATGATCATCGTCATCAGTGCGTTGTCCGCTGTGCTCTACCACCTGAAGATCATCCCGATCCTGGTCCGGGGTATTTCCCTGTTTCTGCAGCGGACCATGCGCATCGGCGGAGCTCTGGGCATCGGGGTGGGCGCAAACATCTTCGCCGGGATGGTGGAAGCGCCCCTGTTCGTGCGCCCCTACCTCCGGGACATGACCCGCAGCGAGCTGTTCGCTCTGATGACCAGCGGTATGGCCACCATCGCCGGCACGGTCCTGGTCCTGTACGCATCCTTTTTGCAGCAGGCGGTTCCGGGTGCCCTGGGGCACATTCTGACCGCCTCGGTGATCAGTGTGCCCGCAGCCCTGGTTATTGCCGGAATCATGGTTCCGGAAAACAAGACTTCCACGGCCGGAGCCATACTCCCTCCTCGGGAGTGTTCGGGAGTCATGGACGCCGTGCACAAAGGAACGTCGGACGGCCTGAGTATCTTTCTCAATGTTGTCGCCATGCTTCTGGTACTGGTGGCCCTTGTGGCCCTGATCAATCAGGGCCTGGGCCTGCTCCCGCAGATAGGCGGATCCCCCCTGTCCCTCGAACGGCTGACAGGGTACGCGCTGGCCCCAGTGGCCTGGCTGCTGGGCATCCCCTGGGACGAGGCCCTGACCGCGGGCAGCCTGCTGGGCACCAAGACCGTACTCAACGAGCTCCTGGCCTACCTGCAGCTCGCAGCCCTGCCTGACGAGGCGCTCGGTCCGCGTTCCAGACTGATTCTGACCTACGCCCTGTGCGGCTTCGCCAACCTGGGCAGTCTGGGGATCATGATCGGAGGGCTGGGAGGGATGGTTCCGGAACGAAAAAAGGAGATCGTGGAGATGGGCATGCGCTCCATCTGGGCAGGACTGCTGGCCACCTGCATGACCGGAGCGATTGTCGGAATTTTAACGGCGGGGTGAAAAAAGTTTTAGGTTTTAAGTTTTAGGTTTTAGGCAAGAAAAGGCAATGGGACCCATGGGTCCCATTGCCTTAACCCTTAACCCTTAACCCTTAACCCTTAACCCTTAACCCTTAACCCTTAACCCTTAACCCTTAACCCTTAAAACCTAAAACCTTCTCTTCCCCGTCCCCCACAGCGCCGCCACATACACGATCAGCGGCAGCCCGGTCTGCAGGAACGCGTACACGGCCGCCACTCGACGGTCTCCGCCGGCGGCCAGGGTTACGGCTTCGGTGGTCAGGGTGGAGAATCGGCCGGCTCCGGCGAAGATGGTGGGCAGGTATTCCCCGGCGCTGACGGAGAACCCCACGGCGCAGGCCACGCACACCGGTGGCAGCAGCATGGGCAGCTTGACTCTGAAAAACACCCTGCCCGGGGAAGCCCCCAGACAGGCGGCCGTGCGGGCATACCGTTTATCCAGTGCCCGCCACGGGTCGGCCAGGGACAAAAACATGTAGGGCAGCACAAACAGCAGGTGGCTCCAGATCAGGGCGACCCAGGTCCCCTGCACCCCGCTCAGGATAAACAGGATCTGGGTTCCGAACAGAAAAGAGATCTGGGGCACGAGCAGGGGAACGTACAGCAGGACCAAAGAGCGGTCCGGTCGGGGCAGATCCAAACGATCCTCGTTCTCCAGACATCCCAGAATCAGCACCAGAGCCAGAAGAACAGCCCCTCCCCCGACAAACAACGTGACCAGGGTCGGATCTCCCAGCCCTCCGAGCTGCCCCTGCCAGACGCCCAGCGAGTATTTTCGGGGCAGAACATCGGGAAACCGCCACCACCTGGCCACAGACCAGATACCGAGCACGGCAAACCCGGCCAGGGACAGCACACCCATTGCTCCCACCACTCCAAGACTCACCCACCGCAGCGGCCTGCCGCTTCCGCCCCTTTTTCCGGATACCAGCGTCCCGCCCGCCATACGCCCCAAAAGCAGCTCCACACATCGCCACAACACAATGCACCCCAGCACCACCCCGAACAAAACCATGGCCCCGGCCGCTCCCGGAAGCTGCATAAGCGGCCGCTTGTCGTTGAACAACCGGAGCACGAACACGGCCAGGGGGGGAGGCGTATTGGGAGCCATAATCAGGGCCACATCCACGGCGGACAGGGCAAAGGCCAGTACGGCATAAACCGGCAACCGGATCTGTCCGTACACCAGGGGAAACACGGTCTTGAGCCAGGCCGTTACCGGGCCGTAGCCAAGGGATCGACTCACGGCCAGGGACCGCTCCGGACGGACCTGACCAAGGGCGGCCATAACCATCAGGATGAGATAGGGGACCGCCTTCAGCAGAATGGCCAGCACATAACTGAGCCCGAACTCGTCCTGTACCGTGATCACATGGGGAGGGCGACTGAACCCAAGAGGCCCGGCGGCAAACCGAAACAGCCAGCCGCTGGGAGCGAGAAGAAAGGCCAGTCCTATGGCCGACGCAGAGTGCGGCACAGCCAGCAGGGGGGACAGGAAAACCCGGGCCCTGTCAAAGGCCCGGGTTCCGGAAAAGCAGGCACAAAAGAGAACCGCGATGGCAAAGGCCAGCAGGGCGGAAAGCAGACCGACTCGTACCGTGAGCCACAAGGAGGTCTTTACGCCGGGAAGAGTAAAAAAAGTTCGGAAGGGCCCCAAACCCGGCGACGTCTCCCCCAAAGCGGGATGCACCCCCAGGGCCGGAAGCAGCGTCGCACCCAGCCCGGCCAGTACCGGCAGCAGAAACACCGCCAGGGTCACCACCGGGGCCAGCCCCACGATCCGATCCCCAAAGGTCCTGCTGCGCACTCTCTCTCGCCCGCTTTCAGTCTTCAATCTTCTTCCTTACCCCTTGACCTCTAACCCTTAACCCTTTATACTTAAAACCTTTTCCTCAATCTGCATACCGCTCATGCCATTCATCCACCAGCCGGTTCAACCAACTCGGGTGCGGTTCCGCAAGAGGCGTTCCCAGCTCCTTTGCAGACAGGGTGGCCGGGCCGAGATCCATCTCCGCGAACTTCCTGCGGTACTCCTCGGGCAGCCGATCCATGTCCAGCACGGAAAAGGTACCCCGTACCGCCGGATCCTGACTCAGGAGCTGGGCCCTGGGGGACAGCAGAAAGTTGATGACCACCATGGCCGCCTCCCTGGAGGAGGAGTTGTATGGAATGGCCAGAAAATTGGCATTGCCTATGGTCCCGATATCCATAACATAGGAGCGTACGGTCTCGGGAAACATCCCGGACCTGATCATCTGCGACGCCTCAAAGGGCCAGAAGGACAGGGACAGATCCACTTCGCCGTCGGCCAGAAGCTGATTCTGGATCTGACCGGATTCCGGGAACCGGGTTCCCCTGCTCCACAGGTGGGGACGCAGTTCGTCATACCAGGCCCACAACGGAGCGGTGACCCGATCAAAATTCTCGTCCGTGGCAGGGGCCAGAAGTTCGGAACGGTCTTCCACCATTTCGTACAGGGCCTGCTTCAGGAAGGTGTACCCCATGAAATATCGAACCTGCGGATGGGTGATCCGCCCCGGATGCGCTTTGGCGTATGCCAGCAGCTCCTGCATGTTTTTGGGAGGATCCGGAGTAACCGCGGTATCATATATAAATACCACCTGAGACAGCCCCCAGGGGGCCTCAAATCCTTCCACGGGCACCGTAAAGTCGTGGGTGAAGGACGGGGTGGTCATATCCACGTATTTTCGAACATTGGGCAGATCCGACACAAAAGGACCGAAAAGCAGCCCGTTCTTCTTCATGGCCAGAAAATTTTCTCCGTTGATCCACAGCAGGTCCGTGGCCCCGTCGGTGTTTTTTCCGGCGGTCTTTTCGGCCAGGGTGCCGGAGACCAGCTCCGACGGGTTGGTTATCTTGACGTGGTGCAGAACAATCCCGAATCGGGCCTTGACCTCCTCAGTCACCCACCGGATATAGGAATTGGTGGCCTCCTGCCCGGCCCACGCCTTCCAGTACACCTCCTGGCCCGCGGCCTTGTCCACGATCTCCTTCCACCCGGGGTCATCAACCGGGTCCGCACTCCACGCAGTACCGATACCAGCCGTCAACACGCACCATACCAGACACAACCTGAACATCATCCTGATCATGAATCCTCCGCAGAAAGGGTTTCTATGACGACTACCGGTCCGCCGGCGGCCCGGGCATCTTCGGGGTCATGCGTGACCATGAGCGCGGGCAACCGCCTGCTCCGGACGTGCTCGAACACGAACGCCCGAAAACTCTGCCGCATAGCCACATCCAGCCTGGAAAAGGGTTCGTCCAGAAGCAGGGCACCGGGACCGGACAGCAGCGTACGCATGACCGCCACCCTGGCCCGCTGCCCCCCGGACAGGGTGGCCGGATCACGGTCGAAAAATCCTTCCAGTCCCGCCTCGAACAACGCGGCTTCCCCCTTTTCCCGGCGATATTTCCTGCTCCCGCCCGGGGGCAGGGCAAAAAGCAGATTTCCTCCCACGCTCATGTGGGGAAAAAGGAGATCATCCTGAAAGAGGATGCCTATCCTGCGTTTTTCAGGCGGCAGCCCCAAAAGATTTTCTCCACGGAGTGTAACCCGCCCCCGAGGGGAAAAAACAGGCGACAGAGTGCCGCAGATCAGGGCCAGGAGCGTTGATTTTCCGGACCCGGACGGTCCCATAACCACGGCGGTCTCTCCCGCCCGAACCCGGAGGGCCAGGGGAGAAAACAGGGAGGTGCCGTTGATATGGATGGAGACATCCTCGAGTTTGAGATCCAAAGAATCGTTCATGCAGGGTCCACTCTATCAAAAAAGGGTCGAAATAATTCAACAGAATAGAAACCCCACGAAGTAATGTCAATCAGCCGCTGAAACTACAGGGTCCATTGCTGCACTGTCCGTAACCCGGTTTTCGTTACATTACGAATGCGGATTTTCAATGGAATCCGGTCCATCAGTCCCAAAGGATCAATGGGCCGCCCTCAACTCCCATATCTGCAAGGAAAAACCGATGAAAGATTCATCCCGGCAGAAACAGCCGTGCCGAACCGGTTCCGGTACATCCCGACGTCGTTTTCTCGAAGCCGGCCTGGCCTCTGCCGCCCTGCTGGCGGCCCGCCGGATTGCTCCTGCATCGCCGGAACAGCATCCACGTCCACCGGCCCGGACGGAAACGGTTCTGTACCGGGGCGTGAACGGCTCTCCAGCCGGAAACATACGTCATGTCCTTGCCGCAGGCCGCTGTCTCGAGTCGATCATCTCGGAAAAAGACGTGGTGGTCATCAAGCCCAACGTCCAGTGGTGGAACCAGGGCGTTCCCAACCTGAGTGCATGCGCGGCCCTGGTGGAGTCCATCATGGACAGACCGGGCGGATTTTCCGGGGAAGTGGTTCTGGCCGAGAACTGCCACCGGGGACACAGCCCCGGAATTACGGGCACCTCCGGCTGGACCGTCCCATTTGCCAGAAACAGTGATCTCCAGGCAGTCTCCTCCTACGCGGAGCTATGCAGGATGCTCAAAAACCGATACCAGGACCGGTTCAGCGTGGTGCACTGGCTGGATGTGGATTCAGGCGGACGGCGGGTGGACGGAGAAAGCGGAGAAGCCGGATACGTGTACTGCGACGGAACCATGCACGCCCCGCTGCTTGAGGCGGACAACGAACGATCGGGGCCGGACCTGCGCCGGGTGATCATGACCTATCCGGTCTTTCGCACCGACCAGGGGACACTGGTGGACTTCAGGCGCGGGCTTCCGGAACAGGGACGGGATTTCAAATTCATCAACCTGGCGGCCATCAACCACCACAGCACCTATTGCGGGGCCACGGGCGCGGTGAAAAACTATCTGGGCATCAGCGACATCAGCGGCGGAGCAGACCCCGACGCAGGCGGTAAGCTGACGGACACCCATCACAATTTTCATTCCTTTGCCTTTGACAAATGGTCCCCGGGCCCCAGACCGGGCATGCTGGGCAAGGCAGTGGGCACGTTCCTGAACACCGTTCGCCGGGCCGATCTGAACATCGTGTGTGCGGAATGGGTCGGCCTGGCATCACGAACGGAACCACCCGCCACCCATACCAGGGCAGTACTTCTCGGGTTCGATCCCGTGGCCGTGGATGTTCATGCAGCGGCCAATTTCCTTTATCCCAATTCCGGAAACCCGCTCCACGACCCGGGCAACAGATCCGGTCCCCTGCATCAGTACCTGCGCGTCTGCGCCGAGACCGCGGGCTGTGTACTGTCCCCGGATCGGATTCAGGTCCGATCCATGGACCTGACCTCGGGCCGAGCATTGACGCAAAACAGTGATCTCCGTATTTTCGGAGAAACCGTCATAGGATCGAGTTTCAAGACCCTGGCCAAGCATGTCTACATGCGCTACCTGCGACAATTTCTGCCGTAAGGACGTCCCGGTACTGCTTTTCATCCGGCACCCTCCATGCTAGAAAAAATACGAACAATCTTATAATGGAGGTATCATGTCCAGAATTCCGATTTTCTCGACTCTGCTGGGAGTCATGCTTCTGCTCGCAACCCCGGCCCTTGCCGATCATAAAACCGATCTGCAACGGACCGTCTATGTCCCCGTCTATTCCCACGTATTCAGCGGAAACAAGGCGCACCCGTTTTACCTGGCCGCCACAATGGCCATGAGAAACGTCGACCCGAAGCATTCCGTGACCATCCACTCTGCGGACTACTTCGACTCCGACGGCACCCTGCTTGAACACCACCTCCCCGAACCGATCACCCTTCCGCCCATGGGCTCACACTTCCTGTTCGTCAGGGAACACGACAAAACCGGCGGTCCCGGAGCCAGCTTCCTTATCAAATGGTCCGGAAAAGCGTCCATGAACCACCCCCTCATTGAGGCGATCCTCATCGGCAGTTCCGGCGGCCAGGGCATCTCTTTTATCTGTCCGGGCCGGGAAATCCAACAACCCGGCAACTGATCCGGAGCATTCATGCACGTCATCGCCTGCTACAACATCAAAGGTGGGGTCGGAAAAACCGCCACCGCCGTAAACCTCGCCTTTTCCGCGGCCACAGCAGGTTCCAAAACCCTGCTTTGGGATCTCGACCCCCAGGGCTCGGCCAGCTTCTATTTCACGGCTGCGCCGGACCAAGGGGTGAAGCCGAAGAAGCTGCTCAAGGCAAAGGACAAAATCACCAGAATGATTCTGCCCACCACCTGCGACGGACTGGACATCCTCCCGGCTGACCTCAGCCTGCGCCACTTCGATGCCGAACTGGCCGACGCCAAAAAGGCACACAAGAAACTCCTGAAGATCCGGGAAGCCCTGACCAAAGAATACGACACCCTGATCCTCGACTGTCCCCCGTCCATCTCCCACCTCTCCGACGCGGTCTTCTTTCTGGCCGATGTCCTGGCGGTGCCGGTCATCCCCACCACCCTGTCCATGCAGAGCCTGGCCCACCTGAAGACCTATCTAAAGGATTTTTCATCCGGCCCCGGGCCTTCCCTGAAACCGTTCTTTTCCATGGCCGACCGCCGCAAAAAGCTGCACAGGGAAACCCTGACCGCCCTTGCCGGGCAGGACGGGTTCTGCGCCACGGTCATCCCGGCCCGGTCCCGCATCGAACAGATGGGCACCAGGCTCACGCCCGTGGGCGGGTTTGCTCCCGGCAGTGAAGAAGCAGAGTTGTATGTTGCTCTGTGGGAGGAGCTCCAGGCAGGAGTTTATTCCTGAAAGCACCCCAAAGATCTCCCTTAACAGCACCAGATCCACGATCCATGGCCATGCCAGCCCTGAACATCCGCCAGAAAATCCTTTTCGGCATCCTCATCATCGCCCTGTGCCTCGGCACCATCGCTGCCGTGTCGTATTCCAACCTGAACCGGATCGACGGTAAGGTGCTGCATGTGGGCAAGGTGGAAGAGCTGGCCGGGCTGATTCTTGAATTGCGCCGCCACGAAAAAAACATGATCCTGCACGACCTGCGGGACTGCATGGAAGAGGCTTCCGTGACCATCGAGACCGCCGGGGAATTATTGGACGCAATCGAGGCATCCCCGTATACGGACGCGGCGCAGGGGGACCTGGTCAGAACCATGTCCCGGGAGCTCCAGGGGTACAGACACATTCTGGCCGAAAGCTGTTCGTGCCCGGCGCAGGAAAATGCCCCCCCCTCTTCGTTCAAAAGACTGCGGGACAAGGGCGGACTCCTGAGCAGAACAGCCCGGGAAATCGCCGACCTTGAACGGGATGCCATCCTGTCCATCAACCGGGAACTACGGGCAGGCCTGCTGCTCTCCATTGCCGGCGTATTCGCCCTGCTCACCGGCCTGGTGCTTTTAATGATCAAACGGATTATCACCCCTCTCGGTCTGCTCGAGGAAGCCACGCGCCAGGTGGCCAAAGGGCAGTTCGAGACCATGCCTGTTCAGGGCACCCACGACGAAATCCGCCGAGTCCTTGAGGCCTTCAACACCATGGTCATCGAACTTGAAAACCGGCAGGAGCAGCTGGTCCTGGCTCAGAAACTCTCCTCCATCGGGAGCCTTACCTCAGGCATCGCCCACCAGTTGAACAACCCACTGAACAACATCTCCACCTCCAGCCGCATCCTGACCGAGGACTTGCACGAACACCCGGCCACCACGGATCTCACCTACCGGATGCTGCACAACATCGACACCGAAACCATGCGCGCGAGAGATATCGTCCGGGGTCTGCTCGACTTCTGCAGACCGGGAGAGCTGGACATCACCCCCTGCCCTCTTCTGGCCTCCGTGGACATGTCCATCCAGCTCGCAGCAGGCCAGCTGCCGGCCGGCATTCGAATCGATCGCGAAATTCCCGAAAACCTGACTCCGCTCATGGACCACCAGCGTATGCAGGAGGTCTTTATCAACCTGCTCATCAATGCAGGGCAGGCCATAGGAGACAGCCCCGGGACCATCACCATTCGGGCCCTGGCCGAAGAGCGCCGAGCTCTTATCGAGGTCTGCGACACCGGCTCGGGAATTTCTCCCGAAATCATGGAACGCATCTTCGACCCGTTTTACTCCACCAAAGATGTGGGCTACGGTACCGGCCTGGGGCTGTATGTGGCCTGGGGCATCATTCGTGAGCAGGGCGGCACCATCGAGGTTCAAAGCGTGGAGGGCAAGGGAACCTGTTTCAACATATCCCTGCCCCTGGCCGAAGCAGATCATCCATAATTACTGAAGGACCCCATGAACAAGCCGCATATATTGATCATCGACGACGAACGCATCACCAGGGAAAACCTGAGCCACCTGCTCGGCAGGGAAGGGTACGAGACTACTGCCGTAGGGAGTGGTACCGAGGGACTCGCCCTGCTGGAGCTGGAAGAATACGACGTGGTGCTCACGGACCTGATGATGTCCGAAATGGACGGCATGGAGCTTCTCAAGCGGGGCAAGGAGCTGCACCCGGCCACGGAGTTCATCATCGTCACCGGATACGCCACAGTGGACACGGCGGTGCAGGCCATTCAAAACGGCGCCTACTCCTATCAGGAAAAGCCCCTGAACCTGGACAAACTCAAGATCCAGATCCGCAGGGCTCTTGAAAAACGAATCATGGCCGTGGAGATCGACTCCCTCCACAAGTCTCTTGCTTCCCAGAAGGACAGACTACCGCTTATCGGCCAGAGCCCGGCCATGGCCGCGTTGAAAAAAAGAATCCGGCAGGTGGCGGATACGGAATGCAATGTGCTCATCCAGGGCGAAACCGGAACCGGCAAAGAGCTGGTGGCCAGGAGCATCCACAAACTCAGCCCGAGATCCGAAAAGCGGTTCATGGCCATCAACTGCGGCACTTTCACCGACGACCTGATGGACAATGAGCTGTTCGGGCACGAAAAGGAGGCCTTTACCGGAGCAGGAAGCCGCAAAAAAGGGATGCTGGAGGCAGCCGACGAGGGGGTGATTTTTTTCGACGAGATCAGCGAGTTAGGCCTTGCCATGCAGGTCAAGCTGTTGCGGGTGCTGCAGGAGCGGAGTTTTCTCCGGGTCGGCGGGGTCCGGGAGGTACCCATCGATATTCAGATCATCGCGGCCACCAACAAAGACCTGAAGGACATGGTCAAACAGGGGGCCTTCAGAGAGGATCTCTACTACCGTCTCAACGTGGTTCGGCTGACAGTGCCCCCGCTGCGCGAACGGCTGGACGACCTGCCTCTTTTTCTGGCTCACTTTATAGAAAAACACGCCTCCGCCGGACACCGCATCGAGACCGTTACGCCGGAGGTGCTGGAGATTCTGCACAGGCACGACTTTCCGGGAAATGTCCGGGAACTGGAGAATCTGGTCCTGCGAGCCCTGACCCTGGGCAAAGGAGGTGTGTTCGACACCTCCTGCCTGCCACGGGATCTCCGATGCAGACACACGGACTGCCCGGCGCCCGACGAAGCCATGCCCACCCTGGCTGTAATGGAGAGGCGCTACCTGGCCAAGGTGCTTGCCGCCGCCGAAGGTAACAAAACCAGGGCAGCCGCGATACTGGGCATCGACCGGGTGTCGCTCTGGCGCAAAATCAAGAAATACGGGCTGTAAACCTTGTAACTATTCAGGTCAAAACTTTACTGATTCAAGAGCTTGAAATTCAAAGTAAAATTTAAATACCGGACGGTACATTTAAGAAATTTGAGAATTTAAAAAATTTCAGAAATTGAAAGAGCAGGCGCTAACTCCTTATAATTTATCAAATTTCTAAAATTCCTTAAATTTGAAATTTCTAATTTTGTAAAAAGACCTGAATAGTTACTAAACCTTTTAAAATATGCACTGCTGACTGATGTCAGGATCTTCCAGCAGTCATCTGTTCGCTTTTGCAACACCGTTTAAAAAGCGTTTCAAAAAGCAACACACCTCAGTAACCAATTGAACTTTAACATTTTTTATAGTTCATTCTCTCCAACCCTCTCGACCTTTTGTTCACAATCGTTGCAAACTGCAACATCCATCCGACCTTGTGCTTGTGAACACAGTCTCTATCATTTATTTCAACAGGTTAAAATAAATACAAAATCTGGCATGGTCCGTGCATGATAGGACAGCATCAGGCCGAGGCATCCCGCCCCGCCCCAAACCCCAAGGAGTAAACAGGCATGACTGCTGTCGTATCTTTTAAAATCATGATTGATGCCTACTACACCAAATCCGTGAACGCCAACTGCAACACCTGCCACATCGGTTCATGGGCCATCAACCGGGAACCCGACTCTTCCAAAGAACGCCGTGGGTCCTTTCCTGGCTCCATCACCTCCCTCCTGAAGCGTCTCTCCTCCCTGGGCCGCCACCATCATTCCGCCGCACACACCATCGCCGGATAATTCTCTTCCCCGCATTCGGGAGCGCCGGGCGCCAGTCCGGCTCGCCTGATACAAAAACAAGCCCTGCTTTCTCGTCCTCCTTTCCCGGCTCTGCCATCCTCTTCTGTCTTGACAACCGAAGGTACGCACTCCGCCGCAGATACCGGCCGCATGAATGCCAGTCATTCCCGTTTTCACGGGAATGACAGCTGGAGACTACAGGCGTTGCACGAAAGAACACCAGTCAAGGTGAGCTGCGTAACTTCAGTTAGTAAAAATGGTATTATTTGCATCTTGGAAAACCGTACAAAATCTGTTCAACTGCCTTCCGCATTCAATTCTTTCAACATCACGCACAATTGCCCTTTCCCAAGGAGGATCGATGACCCCGGAAATCATGCTTGTAACAGCCATGCTGCTGCTGGCCATCATATTGTTCATCTTCGAATGGGTCCGGGTAGACGTGGTCGGATGGATCATGATGGTCCTGCTGCCCCTGCTCGGACTGGTCACCCCGCAGCAGGCCATCAGCGGCCTGAGCAGCAACGCCGTGGTATCCATCATCGCGGTGATCATCCTCGGTGCGGGGCTGGACAGAACCGGGGTCATGCATTCCATGGCCGGAATCATCCTCAGGTTCGCCGGAAAGAATGAAAACAGGGTCATGACCCTCATCTCCGGGACCGTGGCCGTAATCTCCGGGTTCATGCAGAACATCGGTGCTGCGGCCCTGTTTCTCCCGGCCGCCAGACGCATCGCGGCCAGAACCGGCATTCCGGCCGGGCGCATCCTCCTGCCCATGGCCTACTGCGCCATCATCGGCGGGTGCCTGACACTTGTCGGATCGAGCCCCCTCATCCTTCTCAACGACCTCATGGTCGTCGGCGGAACTCCCCTGGCTCCCTTCGGCCTGTTCAGCGTGACCCCCCTGGGCTTTTTGCTGGCCGTGGGGGCCATCGGCTACTTCGCCCTCCTTGGGCGGTTCATCCTTCCGGCCTCAAGGGCCCGCGCTCCCCGCGGCCCCATGTCCGATATGCTCGACGCCACCTACCACGATGTGGGGCAGCTCTTCGAACTCCACCTGCCTGCAACATGCAAAAACGCGTGCTCACTGGCCGGGCTCGATATGCGTCCCACCTACTTCACCTCCATCGTGGCCATCCGCCGGGCCTCGGACGGGCAGAAGATCTTCGGACCGGAAGCGGACACGGAACTTCTGCCCGGAGATCATATCGCGGTCATCGGTCCGCCCCCCTTTGTCCGGGATATGGCCAAAGACCTGTGCTGGAAACTGCTTCCGGAGCTGGACACCTTTGCCGAAGATCTTTCCGCGGACAACGGAGGAATCCGGGAAGGACTGATCACCCCGAGATCCAAACTGGTGGGGGAGACATCCGGAAGCTTCGGGCTGCGGCGCAAATACCATGTCACCCCCCTGGCCATTTTTCGCAGGCAGCAGGTGTATGTGGACAACATCTCGGAAATCGAGCTTCAGCCCGGTGACGCCCTGCTCCTGCACGGACAATGGAAAAATTTCAATCTGCTTCGCGACCGGGCCGACCAGCTGGTATTCACCGAGCCCATAAAGGGCGATGTCCTGCGCCGAGAAAAAGCTCCCCTGGCCCTCAGCTGCCTGGCAGCCTCCCTGGCCATGATTCTTGTTTTCAGTATCCAGCTCTCCATTGCCCTGCTGGCCGGTGCCCTGGGCATGATTCTGACCAGGGTTCTAAGCATCGACGAGGCGTACCGTGCCGTTGACTGGATGACCGTCTTTCTCCTGGCCGGATTGATCCCCCTTGGGCTGGCCTTTGAAAATACCGGAGCGGCCAGACTGATCGCGGACACCCTTATGGGCGCCCTGGGCACCCCCTCGCCCCTGGTTCTGATTTCCTCTATCGCGGTGCTGACCTCTTTCTTCACCCTGGTCACTTCTAATGTGGGGGCCACAGTGCTCATGGTCCCGCTTTCCCTGAATATGGCCGTGGCCACCGGAGTCGATCCGCGGATGGCGGCATTGACCGTGGCCGTGGCCGCGTCCAACACGTTCATCCTGCCCACCCACCAGGTCAACGCCCTGGTCATGCGCCCGGGCGGCTTCCACACCCTCGATTATGTCCGGGCCGGAGCCGGTATGACCATACTTTATCTCCTGATCATGATCACCGGCATGGCGGTCTTGTACGGCCTCTGACACCTGGCGTGGTCCGGACTACCGGACTTGCTCAAACAGGCCTTTTCCAGGCCCATCTCCAGGCCCTGCTTCCCAACGAGCAGGGCCTTTTTTGTTGACCTGTACCACAACACGTTTGGACAGACCATTGCAGCCTATAAAAAACCATTAAGCCCTAAAAACGACTTCAAACCCTGAGCAAGAACCATAATGGTCGTACCTTTTTTCAAAAACAGGTTGACAAGCCTTACGTCTCCCCCTTAGTAATGGTCTGACCATTTCGGGGGAAATACACAAAAAAACCCGAAAAAGAGAATAAAAACAGAAAAAAGATCATACCATTTTATGTGAGGATTTCGTATGGCTGATGTTGATTTTTTCATTCCGGCCCAGGTCGGCCGGGCCAGCGAGGATGTCGCCCTGCAGATCGAGGCCGCCATCATCGAAGGAAAAATCGAGCCGGGGAAAAATCTTCCCAGCGAACGTGAGCTGCAGGGCCTTTTCCAGACCGGCCGGGGCGTCATTCGGGAAGCATTGCGGGCCCTGAAGCAGAAGGGGCTCATCGAAGTGCGCAAGGGCGCCAAGGGAGGGGCCTTTGTCAAACAGATGGAGGTGGCCAATGCCAGCGAATCCCTGGCCCTGTTCCTGAAGCAGAACCACATCCCTCCCGGGCAGGTCATCGAATTCCGGGAAAGCCTGGACAGGACCATTACCACCCTGGCCATAGCCAGGGGCACGGAGGCGGAAAAAAAGGGGCTGCTCCGCAAGGCGCTCAAGCTGGAGGAACTTCTCCGGCAACCGACCCAGGATCCTGCCTGCATCTCCGAACTGGACCGGGAGCTGAACATCGACCTGGCCATGATGACCGGAAACCCGATCTTCGAATGGATCATGCGGGCGATCCAACTCGGGTTCAGTTCCTACGACTATACCCTGTACGACGACCCGGAATACCGGACCAGGACGGCGACCAACTGGACGGAGACGGCCCGGGAAATCCTCCGGGGGGAACCGCTCCGGGCCCTGGGATTCAGCACGCAGCATTACGCGCTGCTGCAGAAATGTATCGAAGAAAAAAACGGCGATCTGCTCACCGGCAATGCACTGCTGGAAATGGAGGAGAATCGCGAACAACAGACTGCCGAATAAAAAACGGCAGCATCAAGGAGTACTCTCATGGCGAACAAGATATTTGACTACATCATCGTCGGCGGCGGCTCCGCCGGATCCGTTCTGGCCAACCGCCTCAGCTCCAATCCCGACAACAAAGTCCTGGTGCTGGAAGCCGGACTGCCGGACTACAAGCTCGACTTCCGCATCCATATGCCCGCGGCTCTGACCTATCCCCTGGCCGGAAAGACCTACAACTGGTGGTACGAATCCGACCCGGAACCGTTCATGAACAACCGGCGCATCTACCAGCCCCGAGGCAAGGTCCTGGGCGGATCAAGCTGCATCAACGGGATGATCTACATCCGGGGCAATGCCAACGATTTCGAAAAATGGGCCAAAAACGACGGACTCGAAAACTGGAGTTCCGCTCACTGCCTGCCCTACTTCAAGCGATTTGAGAACCGTCGCAGCGGCGGCAATGAAAACCAGGGTACCACCGGTCCCCTGTATCTGACCTCCCCGGACAACGAATCTCCCCTGTTTGATGCCTTTTTCAAGGCAGTACAGCAGGCCGGGTACCCCATCACCAAGGACGTGAACGGATACCACCAGGAAGGATTCTCCAAATTCGACCGCAACACATACCGGGGACGGCGCTGGAACGCGGCCCGGGCCTATATCCATCCGGTCAAAAAACGGGAAAACCTGACCGTGACCTGCCGGGCCATGGTCACCAAGATCCTGTTCGAAGGCAAAAAAGCAGTGGGTGTGGAGTACACCAAAGGATCATCCTCCAAGCGCGCCTATGCCGGAAAGGTCATCTGCTGCGGCGGAGCCGTGAACTCCCCCCAGCTGCTGCAGCTTTCCGGGGTCGGCAACGGCGAGGATCTGCGCAACCTGGGCATCCCGGTAGTGAACGACCTGCCCGGGGTGGGTGAAAATCTGCAGGATCACCTGGAGCTGTATGTCCAGTACGCCTGCAAAAAGCCGGTTTCCATGTACCCGGCACTGCAGTGGTACAACCAGCCCAAGATCGGTCTGGAGTGGCTCTTCAACCGGACCGGATCAGCCGCGACCAACCACTTCGAGGCCGGCGGCTTCATCCGCAGCAACGACCAGGTGGAATATCCGAACATCCAGTACCATTTCCTCCCCATCGCCATCCGCTATGATGGCTCGGCTCCGGCCGCAGGACACGGATACCAGGTCCATGTCGGCCCCATGAACTCCGATGTGCGGGGACGGATCAAGCTCAAGTCCGCCAACCCCAAGGACCATCCGAGCATCCTGTTCAACTACCTTTCCACGGAACAGGAACGGAAAGAGTGGTGCGAAGGGATCCGCTGCACCCGGGAGATCATGACCCAGTCCGCTTTCGACGAATTCCGGGGCGAAGAACTGGCCCCGGGCGCTCAGTGTCAGACCGACGAGGAGATCCTCGATTTTGTGGCCCGGGAAGGTGAAAGTGCCTACCATCCGAGCTGTACCTGCAAGATGGGCTACGACGACATGGCCGTGGTTGACGGCAACCTCAAAGTCCACGGTATCGAAGGTCTGTACGTGGTGGATGCCTCGGTCATGCCGACCATCACCAACGGCAACATCTACTCTCCGACCATGATGATCGGGGAAAAGGCCGCGGACATCATCCTCGGAAACACCCCGCTGCCCCCGGAGCAGTGGCATCCGGAAAATCAGGAATAAGCAGGAGACCTTTCCCGAGAAACCGGGAAGGTCGAGCGGTCACCGGTCCGATGACATCCCCAGAAATACAAATGTCATTACGCACTAAAGCACGGACGTGAATCCGGTCTCCTTTACCGGTCCTGTGTAATCTGATATCTGCTATAAGAACTGATGAAAGGGGGAGCATTCTGCTCCCCCTTCTTCAATACCCTGCAAGATCGACTCCCCGGATACCCGGCCCGGAGTCGTATCTTCGAACCGCAGCAAAGGAGTTCAAATGATCAAACGCAACATGCAGAAACTCATCCCCGTCGTGGCCGTGATGGCCATACTTGTCTTCGGAGGACTCTCCCCGGCTTCTGCCGAGCAGGAAGTCCGTTTCGCCAGCGTGAGCTGGACCGGCGTGACTGTGAAGACGGAAATCGGCGTGGAGCTCCTGAACACACTCGGCTACGATGCCACCAACACCATGCTCTCCGTGCCCATCGCGTACAAGGCGCTTTCCCTTAATGAAGCAGACGTTTTTCTGGGCAACTGGATGCCGTCCATGAAGACCCTGGCCAACGAATACTTCAATAACGGCTCGGTGCAGAAGTTCGTAGCCAATATGCCCGGCGCCAAGTACACCCTGGCCGTGCCCTCCTACGTGGCCAAAGGCGGCCTGACCCATTTCAAGGATATCGCCAAATTCGGCGACAAACTGGAGTGGAAAATCTACGGCATCGAAGAAGGCAATGACGGCAACGAAATCATCCAGTCCATGATCGACAAGAACATGTTCGGTCTTGGAAAATTCGAACTTATTCCGTCCAGCGAAGCAGGAATGCTTTCCCAGGTCATGTCCTTCTCCAAAAAGGACAAATGGGTGGTCTTTCTCGGGTGGGCTCCCCACTACATGAACGAACTCATCGACATCACCTATCTCAAGGGAAGTACTGCCGAAACCTTCGGTGAAAACGACGGAACCGCCACGGTTTATACCAACATCCGGACCGGATTCGACAAAGAACAGCCCAACGTGGCCCTCTTTTTGAAAAACTTCACCTTCCCGATTGCCATGATGAACCAGATCATGACCAGAATGCATGAAAACCCGGACCTCAAGCCCGCCACGGCCGGAATGGACTGGGTCAAGGCCCATCCCGAAGTCTACCGCAAGTGGCTTGACGGCGTAACCACCGCGGACGGCAAGCCCGCCCTGCCGGTCATTGAAAAACACCTGGCCGAAATGCAATAACCGGCTCGACGCCGCAGGAACCCTTTTGACGTTCCAAAGGCCCTGTCTCCCGCTTTTTCAGGGAGCAGGGTTTTTTTGTTTTGGATGTGTGCAGTCTTGGGGTAGAGAGACGGATATACCGAAGGAAATCAAAACGGCCAGTGAAACAAGACAAATGCAAAAAGACATCTCCGTACATTTTTTTTGGGCAGTTCTGGCCTTCCTCTTCATTGCAGCGCCCGTCCGCTCACATGCCGAACCCGTGCCCTACGTACCGACCCTGGAGGGATCTCCAGACAACGCTGAGCAGGCCATCATGCTCGAAAGCGCTACGTTTGCCCGCAAGGACTCTCCTCCGCGGACACGGGCCCTGCTACGCAAACGGGTCCGGGACGATATCCCCGGAATGCTCTCCATTCTTCAGGCCCTTGGATATTTCAAGGCCCGCATCAAGACGGACATCGAGACAGACAAATCGCCTGCCGTGGTTGCCATACGCATCCTTCCCGGACCACTCTTCACTTTCGACAGGGTCACCCTGGCCGGCATAGACCGGGAGACGTCTCCCTCCCCCGAAAAACTCGGAATCTCTCCCGGATTTCCGGCAACCGCAGAACGCATACGAAACGCAGAAGCCCGTATTCTCACCCGGCTCGGCAGGCAGGGGTACCCCTTTGCCCGCATTGACTCCCGGGACGTGGTGGCCGACCATGCCCGGAACAGGGTGAACATCGCCTGGGATATCCTCCCCGGAACCCGATGCGTATTTGGGGAGATGCGAATATCGGGCCTGAGTACGGTAAAAACCTCCCTGGTAAAATCCAGGACAGCCTGGCAACAGGGCGACACGTACGACTCGGACCTGGTGGACAAGACCCGCATGGATCTCCTGCGCAGCGGCCTGTTCGGATCGGTTACCGTGGAACACGCCTCCGCGCCCTCCCCTGACAGAACCCTCCCCATGTACATCGAGGTCAAGGAACGGACCCACCGAACCATCAAGGCCGGCCTCGAATACGCTACAGACACCGGCCCCGGAGGTTCCTTTTCCTGGGAACACCGAAACCTTCTCGGGCAGGGAGAGCTGCTGCGCACCCAGGCCGGGATCAATGGAGTGGAGCAGGGGGCCGACGTGCGTCTGGTTCTGCCCGAACGTTTCGGGCTGTGGAGCCTGACCACAGAAGGAGGCATCACCCGGAAAGAGACTGACGCCTATGACAGCCGGTCCATTACAGCCGGAGCAACACTGGACCGCAACCTGACCAGTTGGCTGAGGCTGGGGGGAGGCATGCGTTATCGGGTAAACAGGGTCACGGACAGCGACAGGGACGAGGAAACCTACGGACTGCTCTCTTTTCCGGTCTTTGCGAAGGCAGATCGCGGCATCCCTCTTCTCGACCCGACATCAGGATGGCGGCTGTCCGGAGAGCTGGCCCCCTACGTCGATACTCTGGGACAGAACATCAGTTTTTTCAAATCCCGGATTCAGGGCAGCACCTATCTTCCCCTGTATACAAAGAAGCTTATTCTGGCACTGCGGGGACTGTACGGCTCCATCGGCGGGACAGGTCTGCAGAACATTCCGGCCGACGAACGGTTCTTTGTCGGAGGAGGCGGCTCTGTCCGCGGGTACGGATATCAGAAGGCCGGAGAGCTGGAGGATGACGACACCCCCATTGGAGGATTGTCAGCGGTGGAATGTTCGGCGGAACTGCGGATCAGGTTCACGGACACCTGGGGCGGCGTATTATTTATGGACGGAGGGAAAGCCTTTGAGGATTCCATTCCCCAGGACATGACCGACCTGTTCTGGGGAGTCGGAGGCGGAGTGCGCTACTTCACGCCCATCGGGCCTGTCCGGGTGGACGTGGGACTGCCGCTTGAGCGAAGGGGGGACGATGCTCCTTTTCAGGTGTATGTAAGCATTGGGCAGGCGTTTTAAATTTTTTGATAACTGAAGGTACGCACTTCCCAGACACCAGCCACAGAAGAAGCGTTGCGCCCAATACCAGCAGCTCCGAGTACTGTACTCAGGCCAAACAAGACTGTGGTGCATAGCCTCAGCTAATAATTTCAAAACGTATACATACCCTTATGTCCATTATCCGCACCATCTGCATACTACTCGCATCCATTGTGGCAACGCTCTGTCTTGCCCTTTTCCTTGTCCTTACCACCCCTGCCGGGCTCGTATTCCTCGAACAAAACATCAATGCCCTCCAATCTTCTGCAACCATCTCCGGACTCCGCGGGTCCCTGTTGGGACAACTTTCCGTAGACGAAATCACCATCTCGGACACCAACGGGACCTGGCTCACACTCTCGGAGGCAAAACTGCGGTGGAGCCCCAAAGAACTCCTGCGCGGCACGCTGCACATCCCTTTCATCCGGGCTCGCAGCCTGGAGCTGAGCCGTCTGCCCGAGAGTGCAGGGGAGCCTGAACCAAAACCTGCAACCAGCGAGCTTCCCTCTTTTCTGCCGGAGCTCGTTCTGGATGAATTCAGAATCGAAAGGATCCTTCTCGGCTCGGTGGTGAAACCGGCCATCCCCGCATTGACCCTTTCCGGAGCGACAACCGTCGTCTCTCCGTCCGGACCGGGACGTGTCGAGCTGCACCTGCACCCCATTGCGCAGGAACACCCCCGGCTCAACCTCATGGCCGACCTCGAAGGCAACGCGCTGACATGCTCCGGAACCTTTGACGACCCCACGGGCAGCATGGTTGCATTTCTGGCAGGACTGCCGGCTCCGCAGCCGGTGAACCTCTCTTTTCGGGGAAGCGGAAGCCGGGGGAGCTACCAGGGAGATCTCTCACTGCAGGCCCGGAGGCTGCTCGCCTCAGACCTGCATATGAAATGGAGCGGACCGGATACGGCGGGAAATCTCAGGGGGCAGGTACGCCTCGATCCTACCGGCCCCCTGGCTGCAGCGAGCTCCTGGACCGGAGAAGTCCTGGACCTTGATCTGCGTACATACATGGACGAACAGGGACGGCAGGTCAGAAACGATCTTGACATTTCCAGCCGACTGCTCAGACTGTCGGCCGCTTCCGGAATCGACCTGCAAAAGCTGCTCACCGACACCTCCTTTTCCCTCACCCACACTGATCCGGCCCGGCTGGCCGAGCAGACCGGTATTTTTCTTCAAGGCCCGACCCCCCTGACCGGCACCCTCACCGGCAGACTGTCCGGTCCGGACCTGAGCTGCTCTGTGCAGGCCGAATCACTCGGGGCCGGTACGCTCCGGGTCGAGCAGCCCGAAATCACCCTTACGGCAGCTCCATCGGAAAACGAGGGATCGCCGAAATACTCGGCCACCCTGCACACCACGGCAGAAGATGTAACCCTGCCGGACATTCTCCGCTCGGGTCCCCTTCAGGTACAGACCGTACTCCAGGGGATCGGTACGCAGTCCATTCAGGCCCGTCTCCAGGCTTCCGCCAAAGGACTCGACCTCAAGGGGACGACGTCTCTTGCTCCCAAAACCGGTACCCTCACAACCGAGATTTCAAGCACCCTCCGTCCCACAGCACTCTTCAGTCCTGAAATCGGACCTGTTCCGGAAACTCTCGAGCTTTCGGGCTCTCTCAACGGAAATATCAGCGCCACGGATCTCGTGGCAAAACTCAACATGCAGCTGGGAACATTTCCTGAAGGCCCTGCGCTTTTGGCCGACCTGCTCGGACCGAAGTCAACTCTGAACTGTTCGGCGCACCTGAACGACATCCGTCTGAACCTCGACGCTCTGACCATTGACGGCACGGGCGTCACGGCCTCGGGGAGCGGCTCCTATCTCCTTGACTCGGGCAGATACCGGACCGACCTCACCGGAAACGTTCACGGCGCAGCCCTGTCACCGGACACGGCCCATCTCGGAAAAATCGATCTTGCCGCACAGGCCTCGGGGACAGACAGACAGATCGCCCTGTCAGCTCGCGTCACGCCCCAATCCGGTCCCGTGTTCGGCCTTCCCCTGACCTTTATACAGCTCGACTCCGAACTGGAAGAGCTGGACACGGCTCCTGCCGGACAGTGGCGTCTGGAAGTCGGTACGACCCCGGGCCCTCTGCACATTGCCGGAGCCCTGAACCTGGCAGACGGCCTGTCCATTGCCCGGGGTACCTTTGACGGCCTCGACCTGAAAGGAACCTTCAACGTGGATATTCCCGCAGACCAATCCCGAAAAGAGGTCCGGTTTCAGGTTGCATCGACGGCACTGGAGTCCGCCGCCCTCCTGGTCGACCAGCCCCTTCGGGGAGAGGTGAACGTCAAGGGATCATACGTAGAGACGGAACAATCCACGAAGCTGACCCTATCCGGTACCGGCCGGGACCTCAGGTACGGCGACGCCCTGTCCGTGGCCGGGCTTGAGCTGCCCAGGCTGACTTTGAACCCCACTGCCCCCGAACAGCCGGAGCTTGACCTCACACTCAAAAAACTTGTTGCCGGAAATCTGACCCTGGACCGGGCAGAACTGCACACCGCTGCCCGAAATCAGGAGCTGCATTTCTCCCTGACCGGGGAAGGCAGCAAACCGGCCCCTGTGCATCTCTCCCTGTCCGGCCTGACCCGCCAGGAAGAGAACGGTCGGACTGTCCGGCTGGAAAAACTGCAGGGAGAGTACAACAGCTTCCCGGTCAGGCTGCTCGACCCGGCGGAGTTGCGCCTTCGGAACGGACTGCCGAGCATCACTCCCACCTCCCTGGCCCTGGGAGACGGGAGCCTCGAAATAAAAGGCGCTCTGACCGAATCCGCAATCAACGGTCACGCAGACCTGCGCGGGCTCACAACGGCATCTCTGCAGCTCCTGACCCAGGTCCCCCTTCCCCGCGGCAGACTGAATACAACCGCCTCCCTGACAGGATCGCCTGATAAACCGGACCTCGTGACCCGACTCCGAATCGAGGACATGGTCCCGGCACAGGCAGAACCGGATAACGACATCACCACCACCCTGGACATCACCGCCCGGACCACTCCCGACGGCCTGGAGGCACAGGGGAGTCTGGAGGGCCTCGGGTCCGCCCCTCTGACACTCTTTGGAACAGTGCCTTTTGTCCTGTCCCTGCGCCCGGTTCGCGTCGAGCTGCCGGAGACTCCCCCTATGCAGATATCGGCCAGGGGAGACCTGGACCTGAACAGAATTTCCGATCTTCTGGGCCTGCCGGAACTGGATCTGGCAGGACGTCTGGGACTGGATGTCTCGGCAACGGGAACGACCACAGCCCCGGACCTGGCCGGTGTCGTCTCCCTTCAAAACGGCAGAGCCGAGTATGTCCGCACGGGAACGGTTCTGGAGCAGATCCAGGCCGAGGTGCTCCTGGCGGGTGACCGGCTGGACCTGAAGACATTCTCCGCCACCGACGGAGGCAAGGGAACCCTTTTCGTCGACGGGAATGTAACTCTGCCCCTGCGTTCGCCCCTGTCCTACGCTCTCACAGCAAACATGAAAGAGGCCCGCCTTCTTACCTCGGACACGGCCACAGCCCACGTGGATGGTACCTGCCGGGTACGCGGAGATGGCACCGGCACGACTGTCCAGGCCGACCTGACCATCCCCAGAGCCGAGGTGAACATCTCCCGCAACCCCGATCCGAGCCTGGTTCCGGTTTCTGTCCGGGAGATCAATGTCGCAGAGGGAGACCGAGTCAAGGAGGCCGCTAAACCGGCTCTCCCCCCCGAGGTCACCCTGGATGTCGTCGTCACCATCCCCGGAAGATTCTACGTTCGCGGCCGCGGCCTGGAATCGGAGTGGAAGGGAGCCCTGAACGTGACCGGAACAGCGGCTGCCCCGGTTGTGCGGGGCAAGCTGGAATCCGTGCGCGGCACCCTGGCCTTTGCCGGACGCGATCTGGAACTGACAACGGGCGAAGTGACCCTGGGCGGCGCAGTACCCCCCAACCCGATCCTGAACATCGTCTCTTCGGCCACAATCGACTCCACCGAGGCACAGGTGAAAATCCAGGGCCCGGCCCGAAAACCGGAACTGATCATGGCCTCCGTCCCCTCTCTGCCCGAGGACGAGGTTCTGTCTCTGCTCCTGTTCGGCGATTCCGTGGCCAGGCTGACCCCCATGCAGGCCCTGCAACTGGCCAACACGGCCCGCACTCTGGCCGGAACATCCGGAGAGGGAGGCTTCGATCCCATGGCATTCACCCGCTCCCTGCTCGGCCTGGACGACATCAAGGTCGGCTCGGCCGAGGAAGGCGGGATGCAGGTGGGTCTGGGCAAATACCTGACCGACGATATCTATGTGGAGGTGGAAAAGGGACTGACTTCAGACAAAGACACCCTGTCCGTGGAGATGGAGGTTACTCCGCATATCGAGGTCGAAACGGAAGTGGGCACGGATTCAAACGGAAAGGTGGGGCTGAACTGGAAATGGGAGTATTGAAGCGGCAATAGCACTTCAGTAAAAAGGGCACCAATCCATAAGGTTGGTGCCCTTAAAACAACACGCTCCCGCTGGGAATGTGATTCAGATCCGTTCCCGACGCCGAAACACCACCCCCAGCTTGTCCATGCGCTGACGCAATGTATTGGGATGCATTCCGAGCAGCTCGGCTGCCCCTCCTCTGCCGCTGATCTTGCCGCCGGTGCGCTGCAGAGCCCGCCGGATGTGCTCGGCATTAACCTCGTCCAGGGTCGGAAACGTTCCGTTTTCCTGCTCCGGCCTCAACTGCGCCTCTGCCTCTCTCGAAACGACCTCCCCAGGCACATCCACTTCCAGCCACTCTCCCCGGCTCCTGATCAGTGACCGCTCGATCATATTCTCCAGTTCACGAACATTTCCGGGCCAGTCGTAGGCCGTAAGGCGCTCCAGGGTCGCATGATCAAGCCTTGGTCGGCGACGCAGCTTGAGCTCTACGGATTTGCGTTCCATAAAGTGGTGCACCAGGGCCGGGATATCCTGCCTGCGCTGCCGAAGAGGCGGAATCAGGACCGGGTACACATACAGCCGGTACCAGAGATCCTCCCGAAACTCCCCCCTGGCCACCATGGACTGCAGGTTCCGATTGGTGGCGGCGATAATCCGGATATCCAATACTATAGATTCAGCCCCCCCGACCCGTTCGATCTCCCGGTTCTGCAGCACGTTCAGAAGCCGGACCTGGGCCTGAGGCGGCAACTCGCCGATCTCGTCCAGAAAGATGGTCCCTTTATGGGCCCGCTCGAACCGCCCCCGCTTACGTTGCGTGGCGCCCGTAAAGGCCCCCTTTTCATGACCGAACAGTTCGCTGTCCAGCAGGGTCTCGGGGATGGCTCCGCAGTTGACTGTGACCATGGGCCCGTTCCTGCGCGACGACAGCCTGTGAATGGCCCCGGCCAGCACCCCCTTACCCGCACCGGTCTCTCCCAGAAGCAGGACCGGGCTGTCGAGTCCCGCCACCTGACTGACCTGATTCATGACCTTCTCCAACCCAAAATCCGCCCCGACCACTTCGTCCCCGGCCCGGTCGGTCAGCTCCCGCTGCAGGTACCGATTGTCGTCGGCCAGCATCTCGTTGAGCCTGAGCACCTCTTGATGCTTGAGGGCGTTGGCCATGGCCAGGGCCAGGGGCTCGCGCAACAGGGCGAACAACCGCCCGTGCTCCTCGGTGAACCTGCCCTCCCCCATAGCCTTGATCCCGGCGTCGCCGATATACTTTCCCTGTTGGTCGAGACGCATGATCATTATTGAAAAGTCATGGTCGATCTCAAGGATATCCAGAAGTTCGCGAAGCTCGTCAGCCTGTCCCGGATAATTCTGAATGTGGACGAAGGCCATGCCCGGCCTCTGATTTTCCGGGGCCTCCCATGAAATGGGCGGTACCGGAATCAGTCTGCTGCCCATCTTCCGTACCTCCGCCCCCCGGGAAACAGCCACGATGCGCATCATGCCGAGTTCCGGCAGCCGCAGAGTCAGGTGCATTGAAAAGGCGGGCATGAAGTTCTGCAGATGCTCAAGACACCGGTTCAGGGCGGTCTCGATATCCAGGCTCCCGCAGATCCTGACGACCGCCTCCCGGAAAAAAAGATTCGTATCGACGTTCACTTGCTCTCCATATACCAAATAACGTACAATCCGTAAAAATTACCATATCCAGTGAACACAAATCACCAAATACCGTTAATTTAACCTCCTGTAAAATCTCAACGCCCCAAAATAAAATAATAAAAATTTCAGGCATGCCCTTTGCTATCCCTTCCGTCCGGAGGAACACCCCATGCAATGGATCGAAATCATCACCCTGCGTTCAACCGCGGACGACACCTGGGAGAAGGTCAAGGCCATGGCCGAAGCCGACCCCCGGCATCACTCCATGGAGCAGCCGGACCAAAGCGTCCTGCTCTTAAGCGCAACCGTTGAAACCGACATCAGCATTCATTTTCACTGGGACATCGACTGTCCGGCTCCCCAAAAAAGCGATCTCGGACTCTGGATCGCCAAGAACCTGAAGGAGCTGGGCCTGGTCAGCCATACTCTGTGGCGAAAACAGGACTGCGACTGCCCCGGAAAAACCGCAAGGAGCAACTCATGAATTCCAATACCTGGCACCCCACAGTGCTCAAGCACTCTTTTCCTGCCCGCAGAGCCGTGGCCGACCGGACTCTCCCCCGGCTGGTCCTGGCCCTGCTCTTTCTTCTCTCCGGTCTCTCGCCCGCTCTTGGAGCACCTCCCGACGGTCCCGGGAAGCAGGCCCCACCGGCCGTTTCTGTAACCACCATTACCGAGGCTGAAGTCAATCCCCCGGCCGAATTCGTCGGTCGGGTGGAAGCGGTGCAGACCGTGGATATCCAGGCCCGGGTTCAAGGATATCTGGACAACGTCGCCTTTGAAGAAGGGAGCTTCGTCAAGAAAGGAAACCTGCTCTACAAGATCGAGCCGGATACCTATCAGGCCCGGGTTGATGTGGACAAGGCCAAGGTTGCCAAAGCCGAAGCAACCCTCAAAAAGGCTGAGCAGTACCTGCGGAGGGTCAAAAGCGTGAAGACCGGCGGCGTTTCGGCCTCGGACCGGGAAACCGCTGAAAGCGACATGCTCCAGGCCAGGGCCCAGTTGCAGGAGGCCAGAGCCGTACTTGCCCAGTCCCGCCTCAATCTCGGCTACACCACCATCACTGCCCCCATCAGCGGCCGGATAGGCAAGACCACGACCACCAGGGGCAACCTTATCTCCACTGCATCCGGTGCCCTGGCCACCATCGTCCAGATGGACCCCATCCGAGTGGTCTTCTCCATCAGCGAGCGGAACATTCCCGACGCCAGGAAGGCCCAGCAGGAATCATCCATGGAGGAAATGAAGTCCTCCCGGGTAATCACCCTGCGCATGCCCAATGATGAACTCTACTCCCTCTCGGGCAGGGTCGAGTTCATCGACAACCGGGTGGACACGGCCACCGGCACCATCGCGGTCCGGGCTCTGTTCGACAACCCCGAAGGCATGCTGCTCCCGGGCGAATACGTCACTGTTCTGGTCAGCGCCAGCAACCCGGTCCGCATGCCCGTGGTTCCTCAGGCCGCGGTTCTCGAAGACCGGGACGGCAAATACGTATTCGTGGTGGACGGTCAGAACCAGGTACAGCAGCGCAGGATCAAGACCGGCCCCACCGTGAACACCGCATGGGCTGTGGAGCAGGGCCTGATCGCCGGAGAAACCATCGTGATCTCGGGCATCCAGAAGGTCCGCCCGGGCCAGAAGGTCACCCCGGTTCCTGCAGACAAACAGTAGGGAGCGCATACAATGCTTTCAAAGATATTCATCGAACGTCCCAGACTGGCCATGGTCATCTCCCTGGTGATCACCATGGCCGGAATCCTGGCCATGCTGAACATGCCGGTATCCGAACTCCCGGAAGGCATCGTCCCCCCGAGCATCGAGGTGACCGCCGCTTACCCGGGGGCCAACGCCGAGGCAGTGGCTGCATCGGTGGCTGCGCCCCTGGAAGCCCAGATCAACGGCGTGGAAGACATGATGTACATGTCCTCCTCAAGCACCAACAACGGGGCCTATTCCCTGACCATCACCTTCGAGACGGGCACCGACCCGGACATGGCCCAGGTCAATGTCACCAACCGGGTTCAGGAGGCCCAGTCCAAGCTGCCGAAAGAAGTCACGGAACAGGGCATCTCGGTCCGGCAGCGCAGCTCGAGCCTGATGGGTCTGGTCACCTTCTATTATAAGGACCCCACCAGAGACACCCTGGCCCTGTCCAACTGGGTGAACATCAACATCCGGGATGCCCTGCTCCGCGTTGAAGGTGTCAGCGACGCCATGGCCTTCGGTGCCACGGATTACACCATGCGTATCTGGCTGGATCCGGTCCGCCTCACCGGACTGGGCCTGACCGCAGACGACGTTATGGCCGCCATCCGGGACCAGAACCTGCTGGCTGCGGCAGGATCCATCGGCACCGCACCGACCCGCACCGACCAGCAGGTCCAGTACACCCTGCAGGTCAAGGGGCGGTTGAGCACCCCCGACGAGTTCAACAACATCATTATCCGCACCAATGAACAGGGCGGTCAGGTCCAGCTTCAGGACGTGGCCCGGGTGGAACTCGGCAGCGCCTCCTATGCCAATGGGCAGGCATTAAACGGACAGCCCGCCTCCCTCCTCGGCATTTATCAGACCCCCGGATCCAACGCCCTGGAAACCATCGAGCGGGTCAAGGTCAAACTCAGCGAACTCGCCCCCCGCCTGCCCAAGGACGTGGAGTACGAGGTCACCTACGAAGCCACCAGGTTCGTGGAAGCCACCATCGAGGAGATCGCCTTCACCCTCAGCGTCACCTTTCTTCTTGTGGTGCTGGTCACCTTCCTCTTCCTACAGGACTGGCGGGCCACCCTGATTCCGATGCTGACCATCCCGGTCTCCCTGATCGGCACCTTCGCCCTGCTCATGGCCCTCGGCTATTCGGCCAACACCGTCACCCTGTTCGCCCTGATCCTGGCCATCGGTCTGGTGGTCGACGACGCCATCGTTGTGGTGGAAAACGTGCAGCGGGTCATGCTGGACGAAGGGCTTCCCCCCAAGGAGGCAGCCGTCCGGTCCATGGAACAGGTCACCGGCCCCATCGTGGCCACCACCCTGGTTCTTCTGGCGGTGTTCGTTCCGGTGGCCTTTCTGCCCGGTATCACCGGCCAGGTCTTTCGTCAGTTCGCCATTACCATCTGCATGGCCGTGCTCCTCTCGTCCACCAACGCCCTGTCCCTGAGCCCGGCCCTGTGCGCCACCCTGCTGCGCAGCCCCAGGGTCATCAAACACGGCCCTCTGGCCTGGTTCAACGTTGTCTTAAACGGATCGCGCAACACCTATGCGGCCGTGGCCGGATGGCTGGCCCGCAAATTCGTGCTGGCCATGCTCCTCATCGGTCTGATCGGCTTCGGGGCGTGGCAACTCCTCGGACTCACCCCGACCAGCTTCCTGCCCCAGGAGGACAAGAGCTTCATCATCGTGGACGTCCAGCTCCCGGACGGAGCCGCTTTCGGCAGAACCAGCGACCTCGTAAATTCCCTCTCAGGGCGACTGCAGACCATCGAGGGGGTGGACTTCGTCATGGGCGTGCGCGGCTTCAGCATCATCAGCGGCCGGGGTGAAAATGTGGGAACCTGTTTTGTGGGCCTCTCCCCGTGGGACGAACGCACCACCCCGGAGACTCAGCTCAACCCCATCCTGAACACGATCAAAGGCATCGGCGCAGCCACCCCGGCGGCGAACATCAACGCCTTTGCCCCGCCGGCCATCATGGGCCTGGGCATGTCCGGGGGCTTCGACCTCAAACTCCAGGCCCTGGAAGGCCAGACGCCCCAGGAGCTCGACTCCGTGGCCAAAGGCTTGATGGTCGCCCTGAATCAGGACCCGTCCATCGCCTACGCCTTCACCTCCTATTCAGCCAAGGTGCCCCAGATCTCCGTCAACCTGGACCGGGCCAAGGCCAAAATGATGAACGTCCCGGTCAGCCGGGTCTTCTCCACCCTGCAGGCCCAGTTCGGATCGCGCTACGTGAACGACATCAACCTATATGATCGGGTCTTCCAGGTCACGGTCCAGGCTGACAGCCGGTTCAGGGACGACGTAGCCGACATCGGGCGACTTCACGTGCGTAGCGACAACGGCGACATGGTCCCCCTGTCCAGCCTGGTCACTCTGTCCACGGTCCTGGCCCCGCAGTCCGTCACCCGGTACAACCAGTTCTCTTCGGCCTCGTACATGGGGGGAGCGTTTCCCTGGATCAGCTCCGGCGACGCCCTGAACGCCGTGGAGCAGGTGGCGGACAAGACCCTGCCCGACGGATACGGGTACGAATGGTCGGGCATGAGCTATCAGGAAAAATACGACTCCGGAAACATCGGCCTGATCCTGGCCCTGGCCGCCCTTTTCGGGTATATGTTCCTTGTCGGCTTGTACGAAAGCTGGACCGTGCCGCTCTCGGTCATCCTGTCCGTGTCCGTGGCCATTGCAGGAGCCATCGGCGGATTGATGCTCATGGACATGCCGTTGTCCATCTACGGCCAGATCGGGCTGGTTCTGTTGGTGGGCCTGGCGGCCAAGAACGCCATCCTCATCGTGGAATTCGCCAAAGAACAGCACGAGACAGGCATGTCCATCCACGAGGCGGCCATAACCGGGGCCAGGATGCGGTTTCGGGCCGTGCTCATGACCGCGTTTTCCTTCATCCTCGGCGTGGTTCCGCTGCTCCTGGCCACAGGCGCCGGTGCCGGAAGCCGAAAGGACATCGGAGTCACGGTCTTCTCGGGCATGATCGCGGCAACCATGATCGGCATCCTGCTCATTCCCGGCCTTTTCGCCGGGTTCCAGAACATGCGCGAAGGCACGTCGAGGCTCTTACGAAAAAAACATGACGGGACAGACACTCCCCGGGAGGTATAGACCATGAACGGTCCAATAAAACAGAACCCCCTGCCCCTTCTCTTTCCGCTGCTTCTGTTTCTTCTTGGCGGTTGCGCCACTGTGGGCCCGGACTACATTGCGCCCTCCCCCAAGGCGGGAACACAATGGAGCACGGAACTCGAAGAGGGACTTCGGGCAAAGCCGGTTGATGCCGAACAGCTGACCCGCTGGTGGCAGACCCTGAACGACCCCGTGCTGACAAAACTGGAAGAAGCGGCCGTCCAGGGCAGCCTGGACCTGGCCCAGGCCAAAGCCCGCATCCGGGAGGCCCGGGCCAGACGGGGGCTGGCCGACACCGATCTCTATCCCACGCTGGATGTATCCGGCTCTGCCACGAAATCCCAGACTACCAAATCCACGGGCACCGGCCTCACGTCGGAGCTGTACAACGCGGGTTTTGATGCCGGATGGGAGCTGGACATCTTTGGAGGCGTTCGCCGGGGGGTGGAGGCGGCCCAGGGAGACCTGGAAGCCGGCATAGCCGACCTGAGCGACGTGCTGGTCACCCTGACCGCGGAAGTGGGCTCCAATTACGTTCAGGTCCGGACCTACCAGGCCCGCCTGAACGTGGCCCTGGCCAATCTGGACATCCAGCAGCAGACCCTGGACCTGGCCCTGTCCAG
>JAWLGC010000068.1:0-13587 GCA_041685265.1 Desulfomicrobiaceae bacterium
GGAGGCCTTCATATTGTGGAACAGAACCGGGTTTTCCCGCACTGCGTATACCCCGACCTTATCCAGGGCCCGGTCCTGAAAAGAGATGCAGTCGCCGCCGCCGAATATTTCCGGGTATTGTACGCTTTGCAGGTGCGCATTGACCAGCAACCCGCCGTCGCGTCCCGTGGGCAGGCCGGAGTCAGCAAAAAGGGGGGAGGGGCGTACGCCAAGGGCCAGGAAAATCACGTCTGCCTCAAACTCGGCTCCGGATTCCAGGATCACCTTCTGGCCGTCAACACGTTGTACATATCCGGCTTCGTTGATGATGATGCCGCGCTCTTCGAAAGATTTCACGGCCCGCTTGCGTACGCCTTCTGCGCCGTGGGAGAGAAACTTTTTGCCGGCCAGGACCGTGATTTCCATAGGGTGTGTGCCATTTCGGGAGATCAACCCATCCACATTACCCGCGATCTCCAGGGCCGCCGGGCCGCCCCCGACCACCACGACCTTTCCAGGCCGTTTCCAGGACAGATCCAGCAGGGCTGCCTGGGCGTCCTGGAGTTCTTCGATGGGCTTGACCGGAAACAGGTTGCGCGGTTCGCCCTGTATTTCCGGAAGAGGCACCATGCTTCCGGCGTTGCAGGAGAGCACGTCATAAGGAACTTCGCCGCCGGTCATGAGGTGCACCACCTTATTTTCGGGGTCGATACGGACCGCCTTGTCCTGAATAAACGTCCCGCCCTGCTGCTGGACCACCTTGCGGGTGGCAAAGCTGATTTCCTGCGGCGTATAGGTGTTGCCGAGCATGCCCGGGCCCATGCCGGAGTAGTAGTGTCTGGGGGAGGGGCCGATGACCGTGACCTCGTGTCCCTTTTCCTTGAGAACATGGATATTGGCCAGGGTGACCATGTGTGCGTGTCCGCCGCCGATAAGAACCAGTTTTCTGCCCATTTATGCCTCCGCGAGTTTGTCGGCCATCTCGCCAAGAAGACGGAGATGGGTTTTTTCTTCTCCTGCAATGCGCAGCAGGGCCTCTTTGGAACTGCCTGCGCATGTGTCCGCCGCCCGAATGTACAGATCCAGGGCCTGGGCCTCGATGGTCATGGCCATACCGAGGATGTCCTGGACCGAGTTCCAGTCCGGCTGAAACAGAGCCGTATATTCTTCGGTGGTCAGGCCGCCTTCCATGGCCCGGACCGTAACCTGCTTTTCGAACTCCTCCCGCGAGAGGGCGGAACCGGCGACCTGGTTGTATTCGTCCAGAATGCGCTGCTCGTGATGCACTTCGATTTCTGCCAGTTTGGCGAACAGCCCTTTCACTTCGCTTTCTTCCACCTTGTTCTGCATGGAGAGGTAGAACTCCCGCAGCCCCATCTCCAGAGAGTAGGCCACCTTAAGGATCTCTTCCAGGGTTTCGCTGCCGTCAAACAGCTCCAACCCCTTGTCCATGGGCCCGACGGCTGCCTCGCCGTTCCAGGCCTTGAACCCGCCGGTGAGGTTCAGGATTTCGGAAAACCCCTTGCCCGACAGCATCTGGGCCGCCACCCGGCTCCGTCCGCCGATGGCGCAGTAGACCAGGGTGGTGGAGGCTTTGGGGATCTCCTTCAGCCTGTCTGAGAGCTGGGCCAGGGGAATCAGCCTGGCGCCCGGAATGTGGCCTGCAGCATATTCGCCGGGCTGACGCACATCCAGAATGGTTACTTCGTCAGCGGGCATCCCGGCCAGGATATCCCGGGCCTCATCCGCGTCAACGGAAGAGACCGGGGTGAAAAACTGCTTCCAGCGCATGTACGTACCTCCGATTGAAAAGAATGTTGAACAAAGCGGTTGTTATGTGCGGATTTTTTTTCTGTAGAGCGTTATTGCCTTTTTGGCGGCCAGGGGAAAGATACCGAGCAGGGCAAAGGAGATGAGCAGTCCCGGGGAAAGGATGTCTCCCAGGGAGTCGATCCGGCCCAGTTCGCTTCCGGCGTTTAAAAACACCATGGTCCCGGGCAGCATGCCCAGTTGGGAGACCCAGTAGAATTTTCTGAGGGGCATGGCACTCAACCCCATGACCACGTTGATGATGAAAAACGGGATGGCCGGGATGAGTCGCATGGTGAACAGATAAAAGGCGCCTTCCCGCCTGATCCCTTCGTTGATCAGGGTCAGCCGGTCTCCGAAATTGCGTTCAACGGGTCCACGAAAGAGATATCTGGCCAGAAAAGCGGCCAGGGTGGCACCGATGGAACTGGCAAAGGAGACCACCAGTGTACCGATCCAGAAGCCGAACATCGCTCCTCCGGCCAGACTGATTACGGCGGCCCCGGGCAGGCTGGCGGCAACGATGATGATGTACAGAAGAAAATAAGCCGCAATGACCGCAAAGGGATGTGCGGCAAAAAGGGTTTGAAATTCCGCCTGGGAGGTTTTGAGGTAGGAGAGGGTCAGGAACCGGTCCAGGTCCAGAATAAAAAAAAGAATAATACCAAGGATAATGGTAGTGCCGATAAGAATTTTTTGGATGGATATTCGCTGCATGATTCGCTCCTGAACCTGGGTTGAAAGGTGGCGTGTAGGCCGGGTGCCATTTGGCGAAACATGATGGTTCCATTTCGGCATATACCAAACAAAAATTTATCATGATTTACTGATGCTTGCAAATACATCCCGCAAGACGGATCAGAGGACGGCCCGGCGAAATTTATTGGCCGGGATTGGGAAATGGTGTATGTAATCCGTTAGGTGCCCTCTTGGGATCGAGGTGCCTTTGGTCTGCTTTGCAGAACCCGGGAAAGGGGTTTTGGACTTTCATTACAAAATCGTATACGGCCAGTTTCGATTTCAGGCATGAGGAGGGGCCCCCTGGTGGGGCAAAAAATATTTTGACTTGGCTAACAATTCGGATTGCCAAGTTTTTTTATACGAAAGCAAGCGAAGGAGTGTGCATGGAATCCAGGAACGACCCCACCAAACAGGAAAACAAAAACGAATGGTTTCATCTTGATGTCCATCCCCAGGTTTTTTTCATTTCTGCGGGGTTGATCATTTTTTTCGTGATCGCCACTATTTTATTTCAGCAGTATCTGGGCAATTTCTTTCAGGTCATGCAAAGTGCCATGTCCAAGTATGCAGGGTGGTTTTTCATCTGGACCATGAATATCGTGCTGGTTTTTGTTCTGGTGCTGCTGGGAAGCCGGTTCGGGGATATCCGCCTGGGCGGGCCGGACGCGGTGCCGGAGTTCTCCACCGGATCCTGGTTTGCCATGCTTTTTTCCGCCGGCATGGGGATCGGTCTGCTTTTTTACGGGGTTGCCGAGCCCATGTTCCATTATGCAGCCAACCCGTTGACCGAATCCGGAACCACCGAGGCCGCCCGCAAGGCCATGGACATCACATTCCTGCACTGGGGGCTCCACCCCTGGGCCGTGTATACCCTGCTGGCCCTGGCCCTGGCCTTTTTTTCCTTCAATAAAGGTCTTCCACTGTCCATCAGGACCGCATTCTACCCCCTGGTCGGGGAACGGATTTACGGCCCGATCGGTAACGCCATCGATATCATGGCCACCGTGGCGACCCTGTTCGGTGTGGCCACATCCCTGGGACTTGGGGTGCAGCAGGTCAATGCCGGGTTGCATCACCTGTTCGATATCCCCCAGAACCGGATTATCCAGACCTGTCTGATCGGCGGAATCACACTTGTGGCCACCTGGTCCGTGGTCAAAGGGCTGGACAAGGGGATTCGCAAGCTTTCGGAGATCAACATCATTCTGGCCGGGGCGCTGGCCCTGTTTGTGTTTCTGCTCGGGCCGACGCTGTTTGTGACAGATGCGCTTCTCGAAAATATCGGGTACTATCTGCAGCACCTTCCCCAGCTGGCCACATGGAACGAGACCTATGAACACAGTCAATGGCAGCACGGCTGGACGATCTTCTACTGGTCCTGGTGGATTGCCTGGTCTCCGTTTGTGGGTATGTTCATCGCCCGGGTCTCATACGGCAGGACCATCCGGCAGTTCATCCTCGGCGTTCTTCTGGTTCCGACCTTTATCACGTTCGTCTGGTTGACTATCTTCGGGGGCACTGCTCTGTACATCGAAATGTTCGGCAGCGGAGGGGTCGCCAAGGCCGTACAGGAAAACATTCCCGTCTCGCTGTTCGTGCTGCTTGAAAATTTTCCTCTGTCATCGGTCACCAGTTTTCTGGGAATCCTGGTTGTGATCACCTTTTTCGTAACCTCCTCGGATTCGGGCTCCATGGTTATCGATATTATCACCTCCGGGGGCAATCCCAATCCGCCGGTGCTCTCCCGTCTTTTCTGGGCTATTCTCGAAGGCGGAGTGGCCGCGGCTCTCCTGCTGGGCGGGGGACTGGTCGCGCTGCAGACAGCCACGATCATCACCGGGCTGCCCTTTGCCGCCATTATTCTTGGCATGTGCGTGTCCTTGTATCGCGGATTCGCCGAATATGCCGGACCGCAGGAGTTTTCGCTGGACGGGGCATCGAAGACCAAGGAATATACGATCAGGAGACGTCCGGTTCGACCGGAAAAGACCTTTGGACGAAAAAAACTCTGGTAAGAGAAGGTAACACCGAACCGAGGAGGGCGCATGAGTGTTTTGAAAACGTTGATCGCAACCTGCCTGCTGACTGCGGCGCTGTTCGCTGTACCGGGGACGACCCGGGCCGAATCGGTTCGGATTGCCTATGTCCCCTGGTCCACGGAGACGGCCAGTTCCAATCTGATGCGAGCGGTGATCCAGGAGGAACTCGGGGTCCGGTGCGAGTTGTTGGCCATGGATACCGAGGAAATCTGGACGGCCCTGGCCCGGGGCGAAGTCGATGCCACTGTTTCGGCCTGGCTGCCTGCGCAGGAAAACTATTTGAAGCGGTACCAGGACAGGGTTGACGATCTCGGTCCCAACCTGACCGGGACCCGGATCGGGCTGGTCGTCCCCAGGGTTTCCGCCGGACGGTTGACCACGGGCACCGGAATACGGAACAAGCCATACATGGAGATCGATTCCATTGCTGAACTTTCCGGGCATGCCCGGGAACTCGGGAGGAGAATTATCGGCATTGATCCCGGGGCCGGGGTCATGCTCAAGACGCGAGAGGCCATGCAGCGGTATCAGCTGGAGGATTTTCGGCTCATCCCGGGCAGCGAGGATCGAATGCTGCGGCTGTTGACCAGGGCAATCCAGAGGCAGGAGTGGATCGTGGTCACCGGCTGGCTCCCGCACTGGGCTTTTGCCCGTTGGAACCTGAAATTCCTGGATGATCCTGAAAATGTGTTTGCGGGAGAGGGAAGCATCCATACGATTGCACGCAAGGATCTACACAAGGATCGCCCCGATGTGTACCGGGTCCTGGATGGTTTTTTCTGGACTCCGGAACAAATGGGGCAGCTTCTGCTCTGGAACAGGGATGACCGAAATGTTTTTCCGTACGAAAACGCATTGCGTTGGATGCGGGCCAATAAGGCTGACGTCAATGCCTGGATTTTGAACAACTCTCTGCAATAAAGGAGTTTTTATATGCTGCAGGATGTGTACACTCGGTATCGTGGCGGGTGCATGATGCTCGTCTATAAATCGGAAGATACTGTTTCCTTTATGGGGACATGCTTTCTTGTCCACCCTGAAGGGTACCTGCTTACGGCTGCCCATCTGATTCATGATCCGAAAAATCTGATGGCTGTTCCCTTTCAGGGGGACGACGGTTTTGAACAGGTTTTTTCTAAAACCGTGTCTCCGCTGGGCGTGGAAGTGGTGCAGATGGACCGGGAGCGCGATGTGGCCCTGCTCAAAATCCGGGAACCCCTGGAGATCTCCATGCCGGACCATGTGTTGTCTCCGGCGGACGATATCGCCATCGGCACAAGCGTGGCTATGGTCAGCTATCCCTTTGGCATGCAGCACGTATACACGCAGGTTGTGCAACATGCGGTCATCAGCTCAAAGATCCTGTCCCGCAACGAAACAAAACTGTTTCTGGTCGACTCCATGATCCATCGGGGCAGCAAGGGAGCTCCCCTGGTCAATGCCGATGACGGCCGAGTGATCGGGCTGGTCAGCGGATTGTTCGACCCCCTGCAGGCGGTCCCGTACAGCGATTCCGAAGAGCCTTCCGTGAAAACGCATCTTTCCTATGCCGTGTCCATCAAGTATGCCGTGAACCTGATGGAGAAGGAGGGACTGGAAATTTTTTAAACCGCTGTGTATGTCATCCCGGTTCACTTTTCCTCATCAAGATCGATCAGCCCCAGGCGGGCCGCATGGCGGATAAAGGCCAGGGGCGTTTTGATACCCAGTTTGGTCATGATGGCGTAGCGATGGTTGAGGACGGTCTTTTTGGTCACAAACAGCCTGGCTGCAATGTCGTCGGGAGAAAGTCCTTCGGCCAGCAAGCGCATGATTTGCTGCTCTCGTATGGAAAGTGAGCTGTAGGACTCGTCCAGGGACCTGGCCTTGCGATGGGAGAGAGCCTCGAGTCTTTTCAGGACCGATGGGGAAAGGGATCCGTCCAGATATTCGCCTCCGGCCAGGACCTTTTCAATGGCATGCAGGATATCGTCTGCGCTGGAGTCCTTGGACATGTACCCGGAAGCCCCGGCCCTGAATGCCGCGCCGATAAACTCCATTGCGGTGTGCATACTGACAATGAGTACGACCAGTTCCGGCAGCCGTTCGCGTAGTTCCCTGGTCAGGTTGATACCGCTTCCGTCAGGCAGGGAGATGTCCAGAACGGCCAGGTCCGGCTGCAGTTTGTCAGCAAGCCGCATGCCGTCGGCGTATGTCCCGCCTTCGCCGACCACCTGAACGTCCTGTATCTCTTTAAGACGACTTTTGAGTCCTTCTCGGTACATGGGATGGTCGTCAATGATGATGATGCGTTTATGGCTGTTCACTGTTCGTCCTTTTGATCGGTACCTCCACCTTGATCTTCATACCTTTTCCCGGCCGTGACGTGAAGGTGATCCTGCCGTCGAGCAGCCGGATGCGTTCGCGCATGCTCCACAGCCCCATTTTTTTTTCTCGTGCGGTCATGGACAGACGCTCCTCCAGATCCGCCCCGCACCCGTTATCCTCTATACGCAGAAGAATATTCGGATACGATCCCAGCAGCCGCACGGTTGCCCGGTCAGCCCCGGAGTGTTTGCGGATATTGGCCAGGGCTTCCTGGATCAGGCGGTACAGGTTGATCTGGGTTTCGAAATCAGGCTCCAGATTGTCCATTCCATCGGCATAGACATCAACGCTGATGGAGCTCCGAACGGAAAAGTCCTCGCAATAAGCCAGCGTGGCCGGAACCAGGCCGAGTTCGGTCAATCCCGGGGGAATCAATCCGTAGGCCAGATTTCTGATGGAGGAGATAGCCCGGGTCAGGGTTTCCCGAACCGGCTGAAGCCTGTTCGGGTCACAATCTTTTTCCTGCAGAAAGACAAAAACGTCGTCGAGATCGGCTTTGGCCAGGGAAAGATCCTGGGCGAGATGGTCGTGTAGTTCCCTGGCAATACGCTGCCGTTCGGTCTCCTGAGCCAGGATGATTTCCCGGGACATGGCTCTGAGTTGCTCTTCGGCCTGGCGCTGATCAACGATGCGGCCGATGAGGTCGGCAGCGGCGTCGAGAAGATTGCGTTCTTCACGTAAAAACGGTCCCTCGTCGCTTGGAGGGCGTTCTTCCAGGTAGCATACCTCCACCAGGCCTGCACTTTCGTCTCGAATGGGTATGCTGGACGATTGCACCCAGGGTGTTTCCAGAAATTCGGTCGTGGCATACTCATGTCCATCCATGGTAATGCGTGCTCCGGTGATTTCCGGATATTGCCACGACCTGCACAGCAGTTCGGCAATGGCCTGCAGAAGCCTGGCCTGCGGCCATCTCGTGTGTTGGGCTAGACGGGTGATGCCATACAGGCAGTTGAGTTCCTTGACCCGCTCCTGCAGAGCCTTTTCAAGGGGAGCGAATTCGTGGTTCGATGTTCCGGGGGAAATACGGGGGGCGTTGGTGGGCATGTCTGATCTCCTGTCTTTCTAAACCGTGGCCATCTAGCATGGACCAGGGAAAGACGCCAGAGCCGGGAAGGGCAGTCCCGCCTGAAGCGGGACTGCCAAAGAGTCATCTGGTGAGAATATTTCGGGCGATCTGATCCTGGACATCGGTGATGAACGGGATACCGGTCTCTTTTTCAGTCTCCCGGTTGGCGGAGACAATGTCTGAGCGGTTGATGTCGGTGACGGAGAATTTGCGCGCTCCGGCCAGCAGCTGTTGCAGCCCGGCCGAAAGCTTGTCGGCCAGAGTCCAGGCCGCAATGGCTCCAAAGGGGAGGTTCTTCATTTCATCGGCTCCGATCTTCCTCTTCAGGCTGTTGTACCCGGCAAAGATCTGCTCCGGAGTTTCCCCGAGGTTCCGGACCGTTTTGGGCAGGGTATCCCAGTTTCCGGACAATTTGGAGCGGCGTTCGGGATGCAGGACCCCTTCGATGTTGGCGCCGAGAAATCCCGGAACCATCAGGGCCCGGCCCATACAGATCATTTTTACGAAGGGAGCGCCGAGAGCCAGGGCCTTGAAGATCTGGTCCTCGCGAACCAGGCCGCCCGCAAAGGAGAGGTCCACCACCTTCTTGCCCTGGGCGGCCAGGATAGAGGCATATTCCCAGGCCTTGGAGTGCAGCAGGAGGGAGGGCACTCCCCAGGTTTCCATCATGTTCCAGGGGCTCATCCCGGTTCCACCACCCGAGCCGTCGATGGTCAGCAGGTCGAGTTCGGCGTCGGAAGCGTATTTGATGGCCATGGCCAGGGCTTCCATGCCGTAGGATCCGGTCTTCAGGGAGATACGCGTGAAGCCGAGTTTGCGCAGGTAGGCCACGGTATCCATGAAATTTTCTTCCACGGCACCTTCAGTGCTCAGGTCCGTGTACCCCAGCCGGCTGTGGCGGGCGAATCCCTTCAGTCCTCCGGCTTCATAGGTGGCCCGAACCTCTTCCAGTTCCGGGTCAGGGTCGACCAGGTACCCACGTTTTTTGAGGAACAGGGCGTAGTCGATGCTGTCGACCTCGATCTCGCCCCCGATATTTTTGGCTCCCTGCCCCCATTTGAGCTCGATGCAGACCTTGTCGCCGTATTTGTCCGCAATGTATTCGGCCACCCCGTTGCGGGCGTCCTCGACATTGAGCTGGACAATGATCGCACCATAACCGTCGGAGTAGCGCATGTAGGATTCGATGCGTCGGTCCAGTTCCGGGGAGGATTCGGTCTTCCCGTTGCCGATGACCGCTCTGCGGTCCACGCCGACCACGTTTTCTCCGACTACGATGGGGATGCCCACCAGAGCGCATCCGGCGGCAAAAGAGTCCCAGTATTTGGCGGCGATGAATGTCGATCCCAGGGCGCCGGTCATCAGAGGCATCCCGACCTTGGTCTTGGTGTCGGCTCCGAAAGAGGACTCCACGCTCACGTTCGTGAACAGGCAGTTGTCGGGATCGCTGGATCCGCCCGGGCTGACTCCGTTCGCTCCATAGTTGTAACCCTGAATACGCAGGGAGTTGTAGCCTACTCCCACATGGGTGGTGTTGTCGCTGCCCGCGGTCACCGATCCGAAATCACGTGGATAGAGCATCTGCCGCCCTTTGAGACAGGACATCCAGGTTTCGCATTTCCCGGCACAGTCGGAGCGGCACAGGGTGCATAGCCCGGATTCTGCCGGGGTGCCGCGGTTGGTGGTGCCGAGTACGTCGTTGGTCTTGGGCATTTGGAACATAGTAATCTCCCTTTGAAAATTGTATGGAGCGGACGCAAGCTCAGTCAAAAATACTGCTCGAGCGGTGAATCTTCTATATTTTCAAGCTGTTTCTTGTCGATAGACATTCTTCCCGAGTTGATGGTCGTTCTGCCCGTTATCCGGGAAAGTTTCCCGGCAATAACGGGCAGAAGTCCCGGAATTCTGCCCGGAGAATCGAAGTGAGTACTGCACAGGCAGAGGAGGATGTTCGGTTTTTCGGGGAAAACCTTTCTGCCGGCTTCACGTCGGTATCCCCAAAAAACGGGCCGCTGGAAATTGGTCCCGGGTGTGTCTGCGGATTTGACTTGCCTTCTGGATACGGGCAAATTTCGTTTTTAAATATCTTGTCGATATCGAGTTTGATCTCGATCCCACTGCGATCCCGAACAGTCAGAAACGAGGAATGCCCATGCCGTACCTGCGTCTTTTTTTTCTTCTTTCAGCGCTTCTGTTCAGCCCGGGATTCGGTACGCTATTAAGCGCCGCGTCCGAATCGGACGTAACCGTTTCCCACGCCATCGCCATGAACGGGGTGCCCAGATACGGACCCGGCTTTAGCCACTTCGATTACGTCAATCCAAATGCGCCCAGGGGCGGGGAACTCCGGGCCTCGGCCATCGGGACCTTTGACAGCTTTAATCCGTTCATTTCCAAGGGTGTGGCCGCCACGGGCATGGGGCTGGTTTACGACACTCTGACCGTGGCCTCTGATGATGAGCCCTTCACCCAGTACGGGCTTGTGGCCGAGACCATCGAGTATCCCGCGGACCGCTCCTGGGTGGTGTTTCATATCAACCCCGCGGCCCGGTTTCAGGACGGCACCCCTATCACGGCCGAGGATGTGGTCTTTTCCTTTGAGGTACTCACGGACAAGGCCAACCCTCTGTACCGGAGGTATTACGCAAACGTCACCGGCGCCGAGGCCGTGGATCGGCTGTCCGTGAAATTCAGCTTTGACGGCACGCACAATCAGGAGCTGCCCCTGATCGTGGGCCAACTGCCGGTCATTCCGGCCCACGTGTGGCAGGGAAGGAATTTTTTCCGGACGTCTCTGGATATCCCCGTTGGCAGCGGACCGTACCGGGTGGCTGAATTTCAGGCCGGGCGCAGCGTGCGTTACGAGCGGGTCACGGACTACTGGGCCAAAGATCTGCCCGTATGCAGGGGCAGATATAATTTCGACCGGATCCGGTACGACTATTATCGGGATTCGACCATCGCACTGGAGTCCTTCAAGGCCGGCAACTATGATTTCCGACTGGAAACCTCGGCCAAGGATTGGGCAACCATGTACACGGGCCCGGCCTTTTCGTCCGGGGAGATCATCAAAGAGGAGATTGAAAACGAGCTGCCCCAGGGGATGCAGTGTTTCGCTTTCAATACCAGAAATCCCCTGTTCGCCGATTCCCGGGTCCGTCTCGCTCTGAGTCAGGCCTTTGACTTCCAGTGGAGCAACACCAACCTGTTCTACGGCCAGTACACCCGGTCCAGGAGCTATTTTTCCAATTCCGAGCTGGCCTCGTCCGGATTGCCGTCTCCGGAGGAACTCGAGGTGTTGGAGCCTCTTAGGGACCAGCTCCCTCCGGAAGTGTTCACCACCCCATACGAACCGCCGAGCACTGCGGGTAAACACGGGATTCGGCGCAATCTGCGCAGGGCCATGGAACTGCTCAAGGAGGCCGGGTGGGTGGTCCGTGACAAAAAGCTGGTCTTTGCGGCCACCGGGGAACCGTTCACCTTTGAGATCCTGCTGAACTCTCCGGCCTTTGAGCGGGTCGCCCTTTCGTTTACCCGCAACCTGGCCCGTCTCGGGATTGAGGCTTCGGTCCGGCTGGTGGACACCACCCAGTATGTGAACCGGCTGCGCGAATTCGATTTTGATATGATCGTGGCCAGCTTCGGGCAGTCCCTGTCTCCGGGCAACGAGCAGCGGTATTTCTGGCATTCTTCAGCCGCGGACATATCGGGAAGCCGCAATTACATGGGCATCAGGAATCCGGCCATCGATGCGCTGGTGGACCAGGTCATCTCCGCTCCGACCCGCGAGGATCTGGTCATCCGGACCCGCGCCCTGGACCGGGCATTGCTTTGGGGGCATTATGTCATTCCCCACTGGCACCTGAAAACCTTTCGGGTGGCCTATCGAGATATTTTTGACCGGCCCTCGGTTCAGCCCAGGTACGATCTCGGACTGTTCAACTGGTGGGTGAAGCCCTGATGCTCCCCTACATTCTGCGCCGGCTGCTGCTTATCATTCCCACTCTGCTTGGCATTCTGACCCTCAACTTTCTGATCATTCAGGCCGCTCCGGGCGGCCCGGTGGACCAGATGATCGCCAGGCTTCAGGGGCAGACCGCGAACATCACCGACCGGGTCACGGGCTCGGCCCAGCCGGACACCCTGCGCTCTTCGGGAGAGGACGGGCAAAAGACCTCTCGCGGCGCTCAGGGGCTCGATCCGGAACTTATCAAGGACATCGAGAAGCTGTACGGCTTCGATAAGCCGGCCCATGTCCGGTATCTGCATATGATCGGCAACTATCTGAGGTTCGACTTCGGGGAGAGTTTTTTTCAGAACCGATCCGTGGTGGACCTCATCCTGGACAAGATGCCGGTGTCCCTCTCCCTTGGATTGTGGTCCACGCTGCTGGTGTATATCATCTCCATCCCTCTTGGCATCAGGAAGGCGGTGAGCCATGGGTCCCGGCTGGATGTCTGGTCTTCCACGGTCATTGTCGTGGGCAATGCCGTACCCGTGTTTCTGTTTGCAGTGCTTCTGGTGGTCCTCTTTGCCGGGGGGAGTTATCTGGACTGGTTTCCCCTGCGCGGCTTGACCTCGGACAATTTCGAGTCCCTCTCCCTGGCTGGCAAGGTGCTTGATTATTTCTGGCATCTTGCTTTGCCGGTTCTGGCCATGACCATCGGCGGATTCGCCACCTTGACCATGCTCACCAAGAATTCGTTTCTGGATGAAATCGGCAAGCAGTACGTGGTCACGGCCCGGGCCAAGGGACTGTCCGCAAAGCGGGTTCTGTACGGGCATGTGTTTCGCAACGCCATGCTGCTGATCATTGCCGGGTTTCCCGGAGCATTCATTTCCATTTTTTTCACCTCCTCTCTTTTGATCGAGGTCATCTTCACTTTGGATGGGCTGGGCCTGCTCGGGTTTGAGGCGACCATGGCCCGGGATTATCCGGTCATGTTCGGGACCCTGTACATCTTCACTCTGCTCGGATTGGTCACCAAGCTTGCAAGCGACGTGACCTATATGCTCATTGACCCGCGCATCGACTTTGAAACCAGGGAGCACTGAACCTATGCCCGGCCTGCACCTGCATCCCCTGACCCGTCGTCGGTGGGCCCTCTTCTGCTCCAACCGGCGGGGGATAATCGCTTTGCTCCTGTTCTGTGTGCTTTTTTTTCTGAGCCTGTTCGCGGAATTTCTGGCCAATGACAAGCCGCTTCTGGTCCGGTACGAGTCCTCCTTCTATGTTCCGGTTCTTTTTTCCTATGCCGAAACTGAATTCGGGGGAGATTTCGAGACCGAAGCCGATTACCGGGACCCGTACCTCAAGGACCTGATCGAGGAAAAGGGGTGGATGGTCTGGCCGGTCGTGCGGTACAGTTTTGATACCATCAACTACGACCTGGGTATGGCCGTGCCGTCGCCCCCAAGCCGGAACAACTGGCTCGGGACGGATGATCAGGGCAGGGATGTGCTGGCCCGGCTTATCTACGGATTCCGCATTTCGGTTCTTTTTGGTCTGACGCTGACCCTGCTCGGGTCGGTTATCGGCATTGTGGTTGGGGGCCTGCAGGGGTTTTACGGAGGCAGGATCGA
>JAWLGC010000069.1:0-13585 GCA_041685265.1 Desulfomicrobiaceae bacterium
AGCAAATTCTAAAATCCTAGAATCCCACAATCCCACAATCCCAGAATCCCACAATCCCACAATCCCACAATCCCAGAATCCCAGAATCCCAGAATTCCAGAATTCCAGAATTCCAGAATCCCAGAATCCCACAATCCCACAATCCCACAATCCCACAATCCCAGAATTCCAGAATTCCAGAATTCCAGAATCCCACAATCCCACAATCCCAGAATTTATTCCCGCGGTTCCACATTCACCCCCAGTGCCGCCGGGGCCTCGGAGCGTCCCTGTCCGCGCCAGGAGGCCAGGACCAGGACGATGACCGTGAGCAGGTACGGGAGCATGAGCAGCAGAGAAGACGGGAGGTTGGTCCCCATGGCCTGGAGACGAAGCTGAAAGGCCATGACCCCGCCGAACAGATAGGCCCCCAGAATGGCACGTTCCGGCTTCCAGAAGGCGAAAATGACCAGGGCCACGGCGATCCATCCCCGGCCCGCGGTCAGCCCGTTGGTCCACAGATGGGTGTATGCCAGGGAGAGGTACGCCCCCCCGAGCCCGACCAGAAACCCACCCCCGAGAATACCGACCCACCGCCACTTGTGCACGGACAGTCCGGCGGCCTCGGCCGCATCGGGATACTCTCCGACTGCACGCAGGGCCACGCCCCAGCTTGTGTTGCGCAGAAACAGCCAGAGCAGAATCGGCAGCAGGTAGGAAAAATAAACGAGCAGGTCGTGCTGAAAGAATATCGTTCCCAGCACGGGCAGATCCCCCAGCAGGGGCAGGGAAAAAGGATTGAACCCGGGAGCGCTCTGGCCGATATAGGGCGTGCCCCAGTAGTTGGCCAGCCCGGTCCCAAGAATGGTCAGGGCCAGCCCGGACACCACCTGGTTGCCCTGGAACCAGAGGCAGACCACGCCGTGCACTCCGGCCAGCAGCAGCCCGGCCAGTCCGCCCACGACAAAGGCGAGCAGGGGGCTCCCCGTGATCATGGCGGCCAGGAACGCGGCCAGCGCGCCCACCAGCATGATCCCTTCCACGCCGAGGTTGAGCACCCCGGACCGTTCAGTGACGATCTCACCCAGGGTGGCGTACAGGATCGGTGTTCCGGCCTGGACCGTGGCGGCGAGTAGCGAGAGGAGAATTTCTGGGGTCATGGGGAAGTTTTAAGGGTTAAGGGTTACAGTCTGAAATTTTAGAATCTGCGTAACTATTCAGGTCCTTTTTACAAAATTAGAAATTTCTAATTTAAGAAATTTTAGAAATTTGAGAAATTATAAGACGTTAGCGCCTGCTCTTTCAATTTCTGAAATTTCTTAAATTCTCAAATTTCTTAAATGTATCGTCCGGTATTCAAATTTTACTTTGAATTTCAGGCTCTTGAATCAGTAAAATTTTAACCTGAATAGGTACGGATCTGCCTTTCAATTCCGGAATCTCCAACATCAGGATTTCCGCTCGATTCTGTAGTCCGAGAAAAAACTCGCGGACAGAACCGACAAAAGGATCAGTCCTTCCATGATGCCGCCAAAGGCGGCCGGGACCTGGAGGTCGAGCTGGAGAGCTTCCATGCCCACTCGCAGACCCGCCAGCAGAAAAGAGGCCAGAGCAATGCGGATAGGGCTGAGCCGGGCCAGCCAGGCCACGACAATGGCCGTGTACCCGTAACCGGCCATAATACTCGGCTGGAGCCGGTTCAGGGAGGTGGACGCCTCGAGGAAGCCGGCCCATCCGGCCATGGCCCCGCTGAAGACCATAACCAGCATGACCAGCCGGCCATAGGGAAGTCCTGCGTATTTTGCCACCCGGGCGGACTCCCCCGCAGCCTTGAGCTCGAATCCGAGCCGGGTATACTTCAGGAAAAAAGTCAGCAAAGCCGCGATGCCGAAACACAACAAAAGCCCCCAGTGCAGCCGGGTGCCTCCGATGGTGCCCACAATGGCGGCTTCCGGAAACTCCGGGGTCAGGGGAAACCCGAAGCTGGCCGGGTCTTTCCACGGACCATATACCAGATACTCGAGAATGAAGATGGCAATGTAGTTGAACATCAGGGTGACGATAATCTCGTTGGCCCGCATGCGCAGCTTGAGCATGGCCGGAATGAGCCCCCAAACCCCGCCGAGTACCGAGGCCCCGACCAGCATGGCCGGCAGCATGAGATACCAGGGCAGGTCGGGGAAGGTGAGTACCGCCCAGGTAGCACCCACGGCGCCCATGGCGAACTGTCCCTCAGCGCCGATATTCCATACCTGCAGCCTGAACGTGACCCCCACTCCGAGAGAACACAAAAAAATGGGCACCGCCTTGATCAGGCAGTCTTCCAGCGCCCACCCCGCCCCGAAGGCCGACTCGAACAAAAGGATGAGTCCCCCCACAGGGGGTTTACCCTGCAGGGCGAGCAGCACACCGCTCATGGCCAGAGAAAACCCAAGCGCTCCGAAAAAAATGAGACAGGAGCCCCACCCCAGGGGCTCCTGTCTCTTGGTGATCCGAAATCGATGCATCAAATATTCCGCATGTTCCTGATCCCGGTTACCGCACCCGGGACCGGGTGTGGTAAGCAGGAGATGATTATTCCGTGGTTCCGATCACACCCTGGACAAACCAGGTCATGCCGAGAAGATCCTTATCGGCCGCGACCTTGCCGTCCGCAATCCGCACGGCCCCGGTCTGATCCTTTACCGGACCGGCAAAGACCTTCAGCGAACCATCCTTGAGGGCCGCTTTCCCTGCCTGCACGTCCTTGCGGACATCTTCGGGCACCATGGGGCCGAAAGGAGCCAACCCGACAATATCCTTATCGATGCCGAGCCAGTAGCTGTCGCTCTTCCAGGTGCCGTTGCGAACCTGCTCCACCATCTCCGTATAGAAGGGGGCCCAGTTCCAGACCGGAGCGGTCAGATGGGACTTGGGGGCAAAGGGAGACATATCAGAGTTGTACCCGATGGAATACACGCCCTTTTCCTGGGCCGCTTCCTGGGGGCCGGGAGAGTCCTGATGCTGGGCAATGACGTCGCAACCGACATCCAGGAGGCTCTTGGCGGCTTCCTTTTCCGTGGCCGGATCGTACCAGGTCTTGGTCCAGACCACTCGGACCTGTACGTCGGGGTTCACGGCCCGGGCACCCAGCGTAAAGGCGTTGATGCCCCGGATGACTTCCGGAATGGGGAAGGCAGCCACATACCCGAGCACATTGGACGTGGTCATCTCACCGGCCACGATACCGGACAGATACCGGGCCTGATACATACGACCGAAGTAGTTGGCCATGTTCGGCGCACTCTTGAATCCGGAACAGTGCATGAACACGGTCTCGGGAAATTTCTTGGCCACCTTGAGCATGGGATCCATGTACCCGTAACTGGTGGCGAAAATCATGTCGTACCCGCTGCGGGCCATTTTCTGGATAACCCGCTGGGAATCCGGCCCCTCGGCCACGGACTCCACATAAGAGGTTTTCACCCCATCCATCTTGGCCACGGCCTGACGTCCCAGGTCATGGGCATAGGAGTATCCGGCATCTCCCACCGGCGAAACATAAACAAACCCGACCTTCATATCCTTGGCAAACCCGGTTCCGGCACCGGCCAGAATCAGTGCCAGGGCAAGCAGCAACACCTTGCGCATATGCAACCTCCTGAAAATTGTGATCACAAAACCCGGCCATATACGGAAGCCCGGGTTCTGGCAATAGCGGAAGAGAGGGGAATGGCGAAGGAGATCAGGCTGCGGAACTACATGATGACCAGCTTTGCGTGCAGGGCGTCTGCGGCCTCGATGGCCTGTAAAATGGAGATCATGTCCCGGGGGGAGGCGCCGATGGCGTTCAGGGCGTCGGTCAGTTCCCTGATGGACACCCCGGGAGAAACGACCATGAGCTCCCCGCCGTCTTCGGTCATGGTCAGGGAGGTGTCCGTGGTGGTCGTGGTCTCCCCCTGGCTGAACGGGGCAGGCTGGGACACGTTCTCGGTCTCCTTGATAGTCAGACTCAGATTCCCGTGGGACACGGCCACGGTATCGATACGCACCTCCGCTCCCATGACGATGGTCCCGGTTTTTTCATTGACCACAATACGGGCCTCGATGTCCGGCTCGACTTCGATCCCCTCCAGTGAGGCCAGAAACGGGACCAGATCGGACTGGTACCTGTCGGGAACACGAACCGCGAAACTGCCGCCATCCACGGCCCGGGCCGATCCGGCCCCGAGCGCGCGATCAATGGCCGCCACGGTCCGCTGTACCGTGGTGAAATCCGAATCCCGCATCCGGTAGCGAAGCTCCCGTTCCGGAGCGAGGGCAAAAGGAACCTCTCGTTCCACCGTGGCTCCTCCCGGGATACGTCCCACAGTGGAATGATTTTTCTTTGCCGAGGCCCCCTGGCCTCCAACGGAATAGGCCCCGACCAGCAGCGCCCCCTGGGCCACTCCATAGGTTTTGCCGTCCGGGCCCTTGAGAGGGGTCATAAGCAGGGTGCCGCCGGCCAGGCTCTCGGCATCCCCTATGGAGGAGATCTGAACATCGAAGGTCGAACCGGCCTTGGCAAAGGGAGGGAGTTCCGCCGTAAGCATGACCGCGGCCACATTGTCCGTCTTGACCGACCCCTGGTCGACCTTCATGCCCAGACGATCCAGCATGTTCACCACGGACTGGGTGGTCAGATCCGAACTGGAACTGTCTCCGGATCCGTCCAGACCGACCACCAGTCCGTACCCCACGAGCTGGTTGCCGCGAACTCCGTCCAGGGAGGCCAGGTCCTTGATGCGCACCGCATGGGCCGGCACGGTAATCACAAAAGCAAGAAGAAGGGAAAGAAAGATACGCATCATGGAAGCCTCACACCGGAAAGGAAAGAAAATGACGGACGCCGGATCAGAACGGGGTCACATAGTCCAGAAGTTGCGTCAGCCAGCCCGGACGCTGCTTGGCACTGATCACGCCCTTGCCGGTATAGGAGATCCGGGAATCGAGAATATACTTGGAATCGACCTGGTTCCGGGAACTGACATCGGTCTGGCGTACGATGCCGGACAGGGTGATGTACTGGGTCTCGTTGTTCACGGCCACGGCCTTGCTGCCCTTTATTCGCAGATTCCCGTTGGGCAGAACCTCGATAACCCGGGTGGTCAGGGTGGCGATGAGATCCTCCTTCCTCGAGGTGCTCCCGCTTCCCTCGAAATCCGAGGACAGAGAGCTTTTGACCAGGGAGGACGGAGTCATGCCCGAGGAGACGATCTTGTCTTCAAGCCCCAGAAAATTGCTCACTCCGGCGGACAGATTGGTGGACCGTCCGGTGGAGGTCGAGGCCTCCTTGCTGGCACTGGCCCGTTCGTAAATGGCCACGGTCAGAATGTCCCCGGGGCGACGGGCCTTGATATCGGAGATAAGATCCGCACCGCCGTCCACCCACAGGGAGCCCGGATGCGTCGGCTCGGGCGTGGTGACCACGACCCGGGGCGGAGGCTCGGGCAACGGTTTGTGCACCGGGGCGGTGGTTGCGCACCCAGCGGTCAGGGCCAGCATCAGAAGCAGAAGGATATGTTTCATGATCGCACCAGTCAAAAAATGACCCGGACCCGGTTCGGCCCGGTGACCCGGCAGAAAATTTCCCGGTTGGAGCTGATATTCCTGACCCGGATGGTCTCCCCCTTCTGCCCGGCCTTGCGGGCCACGCCCCTGGCCGTCAGAAAAAGCCCGCCTTTTTGCAGGGAGATCGTTACCACCTCATTGCGCCTGACCAGGTCCGGGGTGGTCAGAAACCGTTTGCTGATCACATCACCCCGACGACCGGTCCGGCGCAGGGTCTTACCCACGACCTCTTCCGGGTCCAGACAGGGCTGACGCAGCCTGGTGATATCCATTTCGGTCATGAACAGATCCCGCCCGTCGAGCACCTCTCCTCGACGCACATTTTCGGCCAGGACCACGACCGGAGCCACGGCCTGCAATTCCCCGTACACGGTGCGGGTATCCACAGGGCGGCCATCGCTGTACACAGTCAGAGTAAACCTGCGGCTGGAAAGAACATCCGTATCCGACGGCACCACCTGGACCTGAATGTCCCCGGCGGGAACGGAAAACGGTTCGGGGAGATTGAGACGGGTGAAGGAAACCTCGGCATCCGGGAGCATGTCCCGGTTCTGCTCGAGAAAACCGACCATCCACGTCCGGACCTGATCCGGGGTGATGGTCACTTCATCACCCGCACGGACCGTTCCAGAGAAGCACATAAAAAAAAGGGCGAAAAAAATCAGGCTGAACTGCTTCATGAATGCACCGAGCGGTCGCTCATACCGCCCTTTTGGACAGCGGCCCCACCCTTCGTTTTTGTTGGTTGTTGACCAGAAAATTCCAACCGGACAGAAGATGCGGAAGCGATCGAAGACAGGAGGCCGGGAAAAGCCGGAGTAAGGCGTGTCCGAAAACAGGTGAAAACCCGGTTTTTGGTACAACCTGGCAACCGGGTCCGTTGCAACATCCCGTTAAACAATGTTGTTGGACATCTGGAGCATCTCATCGGAGCTCTTGATCACCTTGGAGGTGGCTTCATAGGCCCGCTGGCTGGCGATCATGTTCACCATCTCCTCCATGACGCTCACGTTGGATCCTTCCAGAAATCCCTGGGTCAGACTGCCCAGTCCGAGTTCCCCGGGTGTTCCGGCAACAGGGACTCCCGAAGAGGGCGTCTCCTGATACAGATTGCGACCGATGGAATCCAGGCCGCCGGGATTGCTGAAATTGACCAGTTCGATGGTGCCCACCTCGGTCCCCTCGTTACTGCCCTCTTCAAAGGCGAGTACGGTTCCGTCCCCGGCCACGGTCACCATGGTCGCCCCTTCGGGGATCACTATCTGAGGCATGACCGGCTCGCCGTTGGAGGTCACCAGACGGCCGGTGCCGTCCTTCTTGAACGCCCCGGACCGGGTATACCCCATTTCTCCGGTGGTCATCTCCACCTGAAAGAATCCGTCACCCTCGATGGCCAGATCCAGGTCGTTTCCGGTCTGCTGGAAATCGCCGAGGGTGAACAGCTTCTGAGTGGCTGCGGTCCTGGTTCCCAGGCCGATCTGAATCCCGGTCGGCTCCTGCGTGCCCGCACCGTCCGTGGCCCCGGCGGATTTCTGGTTCTGATACAGCAGATCCTGAAAATCGGCCCGGCTCTTCTTGAATCCCGTGGTGCTCACGTTAGCCAGGTTGTTGGCGATAACGTCCATGTTCACCTGTTGCGCTTCCATACCGGTCGTTGCTGTCCACAAGGATCTGATCATCGTATCCCTCTACTGTCTCTACAGTGTGCGTTCAAAAATTGAAATTTATTTTCCGGAGACTAGCCGACACTTCCGAGTTCATCCAGTTTCTGGTTCACTTCACTGTTTTTCTTTAAAATCCGGTTGTAGGCTTCGAATCCGCGCATGTTTTCCACCATGCGGGTCACCTCCTTGAAGGCATTAACATTGGACAACTCAAGGCCCCCGGGGACCAGAGTCGGAATCTCCACGGGCTGTTCATCGACATCGCCCGCGGGCAGAAACACCCCCTGCCCGTGCTTCTCAAGACGACCGGTATCCACCTCGACCACATCCAGGCGGGCCACTTCCAGGCCGTTTTCGAGCACGGTCCCGTCTCTGGCGATGGACACGTTGCTCCCCCCGAGCTGGACAAGGCCGTTCCGTCCAAGAACCTTGAATCCGGAAGGAGTGGCCAGGTTGCCATCCACATCCACATGAAAATTCCCCTGTCGGGTGTAGTAGACCTGATCCCCTTCCTGCACCTTGAAGAATCCGGTTCCGTCGATGGCCACATCCGTGGCCACAGAGGTGGTTTTGATCATGCCCTGGGAAAAATCCGTATAGGTGCGCAGTTCGTCGCTGGGCTTGCCCTGTCGGGCGTTGTCCAGTTCCAGCTGGAAATAGCTCCGCTCCAGCTTGAACCCGACCGTATTGACATTGGACAGATTGTTAGCCACCACGTCGAAGCTTTTCATGCGCCGGTCCATGGCCCCGGAAAGGGCTTGAGACAATCCACTGCTCATATGCATCTCCTGAAAAAATTCTACTCTGATTATCGACGCGTCGTTGAAGAAACTTTAGACGGAACGATTCCGGATCCTGGACAGGGCCAGTACCTGAGAGACCTCGTCCGGAGAAATGTGCAGGATCCGGGCGATCTCGTCGGCCTCGCACCCCTTTTCCGCCAGACTCCGGACATGCATGTACCGCTCCAGGGGCTCCCTCGACGGCACGTGCCGGTCCAGCCTGCTGCGCAGTTCCTCGGCCTGGAGCATCCCGTCGAACCTCGGTTTCGAAGCCGGAGCCGGGGCGGGAGCGACCGGTTCCGGGGACGGAGGAGGAGATTGTGTTTTCTGCACAGCCAGTTCCCGGGCCATTTTAAGCAGGGCTCGGTGCATCGTACGCCTGCGGATCAGGAGAACAACGGTCACAACCAAAAGGGCCAGGCATGCCCCGGCCAGGCCGAAAAAAACCGGCGGCGTCAACAGCCAGGTCAGACTCACCAGCTCTCCCCCCCTGATGCTTTCATCCGGGAACGGAGCTTGATCAGGGCCTGACTGTGCAGCTGGGAGACCCGTCCCGGGGTCAGCCCGAGAACCTCGGCAGCCTCCTTCTGGGACAACTCCTCGTAATAGACCATGGCCACGACCAACCGCTCCTTTTCGGTCAGGCTGTCCAGGTGACCGGCCAATTCCCGGGTCAGGTCGTGCTGCTCCAAAACCTGTTCCGGGCAGGGCGCATTCCCGTCCTTGAGCCCGTCCAGAAACGTGGCTCCGCCTTCCCGTCCCCGAATGGTCTCTTCCAGACTGACACACCCAAGATGGCTCATTCTGGAAAGGAGATCCTGATATTCCTGCAGGTTGAGCCCCAGCCGATCGGCCACTTCCCGCTCTTCCGGGGATCTGCCCAGTTCGTTCTCCAGCTCGGCAACCGCCCGGGTGACCCGGGACTGATCCGTGCGCAGGGAGCGAGGACACCAGTCCATGCGCCGAACCTCGTCCAGGACCGCCCCCCTGATCCTCTTTTCCGCAAAGGTCCGAAACTGCGCCCCCTGCCCGGCATCGTACCGGTTGGCCGCATCCATCAACCCGGCCATGGCCGCGCTGAGCATGTCGTCCCGGGACATCCAGGCCGGAACATGGGTCATCATCCGGTCCACGACCCTGGCGGCCAGACTCTGATGAACCCGGATCAATCGATCCCGATCCGGTCCGATTTCGAGACCGTATTGCAGCGCGACGGGCATCATATCGCCTCCTCGGCTCCTTTACCCAGATTCTTTGCCCAGAAAAACTGAAGCGTTCCCTTGGCCCCGAGTCGCTCCGGAGTCAAAAGCAGGTCTTCGGCCAGCTCACCAAAAATTCTGCTGGTCTCTTCCTCGGGATATTCCTCGATGATGGCCCGCTGTCGTCGCAGGCATTCGACCATTTTCCGGTCCTCGGGAATGCATCCGAGATAATCCACGGCAATGTCCAGAAACCTGTTCGAAATCATGGTCAGCTTCTGATACACTTCCAGACCTTCATCCCGGGAAGCCACATGATTGACCACCAGATAAAAATTCTTTTCTCCGTACTCCCCCGAGAGGAGCTTCATCAGGGCGTAGGCATCGGTGATGGCTGTGGGATCCCCGGTAGTAACGATCACGATATCCTGTGCCGCGGAATTAAAGTAGGTCACATTGCGGGAAATTCCGGCCTCGGTATCGATAAGAATGATATCAAACTCCTCGTCCAGCTCCTGCAGGGCCTGGACGAAACGCATTCTCTGAGGGCTGTCCAGGGAGGTGAGAGACTGCTCGCCGGAACCGGCCGGCAGAATGCGCAGACCGCTTGGGCCGTCAATGAGAATTTCCGACAGCTCTCTGGAGGAGGAAAAAAAATCAGCCAGGGTGTACCGGGGAGTCAGCCCGAAGGAGACATCGATATTGGCCAGCCCCAGATCCGCGTCCAGAATCAGAACCCTTTTCCCGGCCCTGGCCAGGGACAGGGCCACATTGGTGACCACCGCGGTCTTGCCGACCCCCCCTTTGCCGCTGGTCACGGAAAAAACTCTGGGCACCTTGCCCGACTTATACGCCCCCGAAGCACTTTCCGGAACCACGGAACCGGGAGCGTCGCTCATCGTCTGCCGGAGCCTGCGCAGTGTTTCGGCCTGATCCGATACTGATTGCTGTTCACGCATAATTCTCACTCCCCATCACCACCCGGATGACCGTGGCCGGGTCCGCCTCCAGAATATCTTCCGGAACGCGCTGGCCGTTGGTCAGGCAGGTCAGCGGCAGTGACCGGCTGAGCGGAATGTTCAGCACGCTGCCGCACGTCAGGCATTCATCCACCTTGGTGAAAATCACCCCGCTGAGGGGCACCCTGGAAAATCGGTGCACTGTTTCCTCCAGATCCGCTTCCCGGGTGGAAGAAGCGAGCACCAGGTGCGTCTCGATGGCGCTCCCGGAGTCGAGCATGGACTTGAGCACGTCAATGCTCTCCGTATCCCGGGGACTGCGCCCGGCCGTATCGATAAGCACCAAATCCTTGTCCGCATGCCTGGCCAGGGCTTTGCCGAGCTGTTCCCGATCAAAAACCACCTCCACCGGAACATTCATAAGATCTCCGTAGACCCGCAACTGCTCGGCCGCAGCAATCCGGTAGGTGTCGATGGTGATCAGAGCCACTCGTTTTCCGGTCCTGAGCATGTACTGGGCGGCCAGCTTGGCTATGGTCGTGGTCTTGCCCACTCCCGTGGGACCGACCAGGGCCACCCGGTGCGGCCCCCCGGTTTGCAGATGCGGAGGAACCCCGGTACGCAGCAGGTCGGCCACACACGACTCCAGAAAGGGCTCCAGCCAGTTCCCCCGGGGAACCTCTCCCTGGCCGAAACGGCTCAGAGCGAGCTCCATAATCCGGCGACAAGCCAGCCCCGTGACCCCGCGTGAAGCCAGATGCGCCATGACCGCGCTGACCCCGTCCCCGTCCTCGGCAGAAGGTCCGGGCATCCGAACCGGCTCCGGGCGGGCGGTCTCCCGGCCCGAGTCCCCCTGCTCCTGCCGGCTCACTACCCCGTTGATCATGGCTTTAAGCTCAGCCAGTTCACTGCGCAGAGTGTCGATCTCCCCGTCGGACCCGTTCTTTTCCAAAACAGGCTCCTCAATCGCCGGGGATACCGGCTCCTTTTTCGGCACAAAAAAACGATCGGCTGTTTCCGGTGTTCCGGTGGCACCCAGCTGTTTCCAGAGACTGTCGTAGGTCAGGCCGTCGGAGTCGTCCTGTTTCCAGTCTTCCGGAATTCTCCTTTCCCCGGATTCGCCCTTTCCGGAGGAAAAAGCCAAATTCCCGACAGACTTTGTCGCTTCGGATTCGGGCCGGTCAAGAGAGGGGTCCACAGCCGCAGTCACCTCGACCCCGGTCTTGCCGAACAACCCCATTCCCTTGCGCCCCACTGTCCGCGTGGAAAGAATCAGGGCTTCCGGCCCCAGCGTCTCCTTGACCTTCTTCAGCGCCTCACCCATATTCTCGGCTTCAAAAACTTTAACCCGCATTGTTGATCCGTACCGTTCCTATGGATTTAACATTATACCCGGCTGAAATTTCATTATGAGAAAGGACAACCAGGCCCGGCAGAAATCGTTCCGTCAGCTTTCTGACATGCTGTCGAATGGAGGGCTGACAGAGCAGAACGGGCATCCCTCCCCCGGCACCCTCCTGGACCATGGCGTTCAGGGCGGACAGGAACCCCTGGGCTGTTCCCGGATCCAGATCCAGATAGCTTCCCTCGGCAGTGGTGTGCACCGCGGCCTGGATGCGGGATTCCAGATCCCGATCCAGAAGCATCAGGGAGAGGGTGCCGTCTTCCATGGCGAACCGGGCGCTGATGGTTCTGGCCAGGGCCTGACGAACATATTCGGTCAGGGCATCCGGGTCACGGCTGACCGTGGCCCAGTCGGCCAGGGTCTCAAGAATGGAGCGCATATCCCGGATGGGCACATTCTCCCGCAGGAGATTCTGCAGCACCCGCATCACCCCGCCCAGCGGGAGTTTGTCGGGCACCAGCTCCTCGACAACCTTGGGCGAACCGCTTGCATAGGTATCTAGCAAGTTCTGTACCTCCTGGCGCCCCACCAGCTCATGTGCATTGCGGCGGATAAGCTCACTCAGATGGGTGACCACCACGGTGACATTGTCCACAACCGTGTATCCGGCCATCTGGGCCCGCTCCCGTTTTTCCTCGGCGATCCAGGTGGCCGGCAGTCCGAAAGCGGGTTCCGTGGTGGCAACCCCCTTGATCGGCTCACTTGCGGTCCCGGGATTCATGGCCATGCAGTGCCCGGGAAGGATCTCGCCGGAACTGATGGTCACCCCCTTAAGCAGAATGGAGTAGGCGTTGGGGTTGAGCTCCAGGTTGTCCTTGATATGCACAGGAGGAACAATAAATCCCATCTCCAGGGCATACTGCTTGCGTACCCCCTTGATCCGGGGCAGCAGTTCCCCGTCCTGGGCCGCGTCGACCAGGGGAATCAGGCCGTAGCCGACCTCCAGGGTCAAAAGATCGACACCGAGCATATCCTCATAGCGCTCTTCCGGGGGACGGCCCGGCAGTTCGCTCTGCGCTTCGCCGCTTTCTAGCCCTTCCACGGAAGTGGCCGCAGCCTGAAGCCGGTAGGCCCCGTAGCCGATCAGGCCGGACAGCAGGAGAAAAGGGATATGGGGCAGCCCCGGGATCAATGCGAACAGAAGCAGAATTCCGGATACGACCCACAACGCCTGGGGATTGGTGACGAACTGGCTCTTGAAGGCGTCACCGATACTCTCCTTGGCTCCGGAGCGAGTCACCAGGATTCCGGCAGCCGTGGAGATGACCAGGGCCGGAATCTGTCCCACCAGGCCGTCCCCCACGGTCAAAATGGTGTAATTGGCTGCTGCGTCTCCCGCGGTCATCCCCATTTGAACCACGCCGATAATGAACCCGGCCCCGATATTGATCAGCGTGATCAGAATTCCGGCCACGGCATCACCGCGCACAAATTTGCTCGCCCCGTCCATGGCCCCGTAGAATTCGGACTCATGGGCAATGGTTTCCCGTCGGGTTTTGGCCTCGGTCTCGTTGATCAGCCCCGCGTTCAGATCCGCATCAATGGCCATCTGCTTGCCCGGCATCGCATCCAGGGTGAACCGGGCAGCCACCTCGGCCACCCGGCCCGCACCCTTGGTGATAACCATGAAGTTGATCACGACCAGGATGGCGAAAATAACGATCCCGACCACATAGTTCCCCCCGACAACAAACTGCCCGAAGGACTGGATCACCGCCCCGGCCGCATCCGGCCCTTCATGCCCGTGCAGCAGAATGAGCCGGGTGGAGGCCACGTTCAACGACAGGCGAAACAGGGTCGTAACCAGGAGCACCGATGGAAATACGGAAAAATCCAGGGCCTTCACCGTGTACAGGGTGATGATCAGGATAAGCAGTGCGGCCGTGATGTTCACGGAAAGAAACAGATCCAGCAGCATGGACGGCAACGGAATGATCATGACCAGCAAAATGGCCACCAGACCAAGCGCCACGGCCACGTCCGAGCGAAAAAAAATCGCTTTCAAAGA
>JAWLGC010000070.1:0-13494 GCA_041685265.1 Desulfomicrobiaceae bacterium
CCCGCCTGGAAGAGGAGGAGGTGTACGTCACCGTGGAATCCCCCGAGGAGCTCACTCCGTTCTGGCGGCTTCTGCTCGGAATGCTGCCCTGGATATTTCTCATTGGGATCTGGGTGCTGATTCTGCGGCGCTCCCAGATGGTCCAGGGAGGTGCCGGCGGGCTGTTCTCCTTCGGGGCAAGCAAAGCCCGGCGGTTTGATCCCGAAAAAACAAAGGTAACCTTCGACGACGTGGCAGGCATGCAGCAGGCCAAGCTGGATCTCGGTGAACTCATCGACTTTCTTCGTAATCCCGAACGGTTCCACACCATCGGTGCCAGCGTGCCCAAAGGCGTTCTCCTGATCGGCCCGCCGGGAACCGGAAAGACCCTCCTGGCCCGGGCCACGGCCGGAGAGGCAAAGGTGCCCTTCTTCAGCATCAGCGCATCGGAGTTTATCGAGATGTTCGTAGGCGTGGGCGCGTCCCGGGTCCGGGACATGTTCAAAAAGGCCAGAGAAGCGCACCCGAGCATTATCTTTGTGGACGAGATCGATGCCGTGGGCCGCACCCGGGGAGCCGGATTCGGGGGCGGCCACGACGAGCGGGAACAGACTCTGAACCAGCTCCTGAGCGAGATGGACGGGTTCGCCCCGCACGAGGAGGTGATCGTCATGGCGGCCACCAACCGCCCCGACGTGCTCGACCCGGCCCTGCTGCGACCTGGCCGGTTCGACCGGCAGATAATGGTCGACCGCCCGGGATGGAAGGACCGGCTGCAAATTCTCAAAGTACATGTACGGAATAAGATCCTCACAGACGATGTGGACCTCGAAACTGTTGCCAGGGGAACCCCGGGCATGACCGGAGCGGACCTCGAAAACCTGGCCAACGAGGCGGCCCTGGTGGCACTCAGAAAAAACAAAAAGGAAATCTCCAGAGAAGATTTCGAAGACGCCCGGGACAAGATACTCATGGGAGCGGTCAGGGAGGAAACCATCAGCAGCCTGGAACGAAAGATCACGGCATACCACGAGGCCGGACACGCTCTGGTCGCCCTGCAGCTTCCCGGAACCGACCCCATCCACAAGGTGAGCATTGTCCCCCGGGGCATGGCCATGGGCGTGACCCAGCTTTTACCTGAAGAAGACAGGCACTACTATCCCAAGACCTATCTCATGAACAAACTGAGTGTGGCTCTTGCCGGGCGTGTGGCGGAAAAGATTGTTTTCGACGAACTCAGCAGCGGGGCCCAGAACGACCTCAAGGAGGCCACTTCCCTGGCCGAAAAGATGGTCGCCCAGTGGGGTATGAGCGACAAGGTCGGCCCCATCAATCTCGGCCGGGGCGAGGAACACCCCTTTCTGGGCCGGGAGCTCTCCCTGCCCAAGCGGTACAGCGAAGACATGGGGTGGCTCATGGACCAGGAAATCCGACAGCTGGTGCTTGATGCCGAGGCGAGCGCAAGAGAAGTACTTGCAGCAAACCGGGAAGGCCTGGAGGCCCTGGCAGAAGCCCTGCTGGAAGAAGAGGTTCTGGACAGAAAGGAAGTGGAGCGGATCGTACAGAAAGCTGGAATGAACATTTCTGTAACGCATGAATAGCTGAAGGTATACCATTCCTGCTTTGTTTTGACCGTCATATCTTTCGCCTCCTTCAGCACTTCCACCTCTCATCCGCCCCCCTGGTCGCAGCCCCTTGCCTCTGCCCCCACTCTCGCGATAGGCTCAGGCATGATTCAAGACAAAGACCATATCACAGGACGCAGAATTCTCGCCCGCGCCGCTTTTCAAGAAGCCCGGGTGCTGGAAATCGGATGCGGCACAGGCCGGGTAACGCTCATGTATGCCGACCTCCCCAGGATGACAGTGGCAGTGGAACCGGACGATACTGCGATCCGGGAGGCGGCCGGGACCGTTCCCGAAGCTCAAGCGGTCTGCGCCTCGGGCATGCACCTCCCCTTTGCGCAGGGCTCTTTTGATATCGTCCTGTTCACACTCTCCCTGCATCACCACCCAAAACCGGAAACAGCACTCAACGAAGCCACCCGCATGCTGGCTCCTGGCGGACGGATTCTGGTTCTGGAACCGGCGACGCACAGCGAAGTACAGCGGCTGTGCTCCCTGTTCAACGACGAAGACCCTCTGCTTGAAAACGTGGAGGCGAAACTGGCTGCCGGGCGCAAAATGATCGTGTCCAGAGAGTTGTTCGACACGGAGTGGATATTCAAAGACTTTACCGACGTAACCGGCTACACCTTCACCTTCTACAACCGCCCGTTCGATCCTGACATGGCCCGGACCATGCGGGAATTTCTCGGTCCCGGAGCAGATCAAGCCCCTCTGGTCCTGACCGACACCCTGCGACTGACCTGCCTTGAGCCGCTGGGGGATCGCCCGGATGCTCAGTAGGCTGAGCATAAAAAGCGTTTCACCCGGCCGACGCGAACCCACCGGACCGCCCCTGAACCGGGCAGCAGCCCTTTCTCTGGTGTACACCATCAGAGACTGCATGGATACGGATCTGAACAGGGCGATGCATGCAGGGACGGAACTGCAGAAATTTCAGGCCGCGACACTGGGCCCGGCCCGGGAAGCCCGGGAACGTCTGGGGCTTGCCCTGGACGAATTCGACACGGGTGGCGCCATGGACGGCGGTTCAAAAACTGGAACACCACCTCTGAGCCGTCTGGTGCGGCAGGAAACAATATCATGCCCAGGCAGAAAATCCTCATCGTGGACGACGCCCCCGAGAACATCCATGTCCTTATGGAGGCCCTCAAGGACGAGTACCTGATCACGGCAGCCAAAAGCGGGGAGAAAGCCCTGCGCTTGGCGCAGACCGACCCCAGGCCGGACTGCATCCTGCTGGATATCGTGATGCCCGGCCTGTCGGGGTATGAAATCTGCACCCGCCTCAAGGAGGATGTGCGCACGGCCGCCATTCCGGTAATCTTCATCACCTCCCTGACCGAGGAGGAAAACGAGGCACACGGGCTGGAACTCGGAGCCGTGGATTACATCACCAAACCGTTTCGCCCCGCCATCGTCAAGGCGAGACTCCGCAACCAGCTCGAACTCAAGCGGCTCCGGATACCCCCTGGGGCTTTCGGGAGACGACATCCCCATCGGGGGGCGCCTCATGGCCATCGCCGATGTCTACGACGCCCTCATCATCAGTCACAGGGTGTACAAAATCCCGTTCCCCCACCCCAAGGCGGTCACCATCATCCTCGAAGGCCGGGGGAGCCACTTCGACCCGGACCTGGTGGATGCCTTTCTCGACCTTCAAGAAGAGTTCCGCCAGGTCGCCCTCCGATTTGCAGACTACGAAGAGGAACGCGAGGCTCTGTCCGTGCCGTATGTTCCGGAGTAGAGCTCCCACTTTCATACAGAGACCAGGGCCCCTCCCCTTCACCGCACCTTTTTACTCAGGTGCCGGGGGGAGGACCTGCTTTGCTGCGGCATAGTCGAGAAAAACTTCCGTATCCACAAATCCGGTATCATAGCGGTACCCCGACGCGTTTTTGAACACCGTGTACCCGTCTCCTCCTCCGGCGAGATAGCTGCTCACAACCGCCCGGTAGATCTTCTCCGGATCAAGAGCCTCCCATGCTTTTGGGCTGCGGCGGATTTCAATTTTTGTCACCCGACTTCCGCGGGGGGCGTTCAGATCCATTTGACAGCGGAGATTTCCCGCATAGGGAAACGCCCCGTTATTACCGCCAAGGGCGATATCAACGCCCTGCTCAAGGGCGGCCGCAACCTGCGCTCCGGAAAGCTCCAGGACCACCAGAGTATTGCCGAAAGGCAGCAGAGTGTACACGTCACCCACGGTCAATGCTCCGGCCTCAAGCGGGGTGCGGACCCCGCCCGCGTTGACCAGGGAAAAATCCACGTTCAGACCATTGGCATCGGATTTCCACCCCATTGAGTTTGTAACCAGGGGGGCCACCAGACTCCCGTGCGGGCATTCGGGGCGCGGGCCGCTTCTGTCCCGGCCTGGAATCCGGACATGGGGCAGATCCTTGGCAACCCTGGCCACCACCGTGGTCTTCATGGCCCGGATTCCTTCGGAATACGGGGCGATCAGTTCGGCCATGGCCGGATTTTCCGAAACCACCTCCAGTTCCGGAGCAGCAGCGATCTCCCCAAGGATGCGCTGCCGGGCGTCACCTGTCACAGCCATCTTATTGCCGGAACCGTCCTTGCGCCTGAAGGTGTCCCCAAGCAGCATCACGGGCTCGCCCGAAGCCTCGACTATCTCACCGGCAGTATCGAATGCGGCCCGAAGCACTCCCAATATTCTGGATTTTGACCAGGCCTGCACGATATACACGGGAGATCCGTCGGGGGACTCGACCCGAACCGGATACGCTCCCTCGGGCATGAGTCCGAACGGCTGCTCCCGGCCAAGCAGAGTATGGGTATGCCCGCCCACGATCAGGTCGATGCCGTTCACGCTGCGTGCCAGTTCAAGATCCTGCGCAAATCCCTCATGGGTCAGGGCGATGATCTTGTTCACTCCGGCCCGTTGCAGCTCATTCACGACCAGCTCTGCTGTTTCATGCACATCGGCAAATCCGACGGTACCCCCCGGAGTGGACACATACGCGGTCTCGGGAGTGATCAGGCCGACGATTCCGACCTGCTCCCCATCGATATTCCTGATGACATAGTCGCCAATCCGCCCCTGCAGACGCGGTTCCCGGGTCCTGTCGATATTGGCTCCCAGCAGAGGAAAATCCGCGAAACCCGCCAGATCGGCCGGCAGCTTCGGGCCTTTGTCGAACTCGTGATTGCCAACGGCCATGGCCTCGACCCCGAGCAGATTGAGGGCCGCCATATCCGCCTCGCCCTGATATCTGGTAAAGTAGAGCGTGCCCTGCACAGCATCTCCGGCGTGCAGGAGCAGAGAGTGTTCGTCCCGGGACCGAATGCGGTCCACTTTGGTTTTGATGCGCGCCATCCCGCCCATTTCCACATAGGTTTTGGTTCCGTCCAATATAAGTGAGCCGGGCTCGGGGACAAGATGAGAGTGGGTGTCGTTAAGATGCATGACGGTCAGGGAAAACCGGTCGTCAGGAGCTGTCTGCTCTGGAGCAGGGTGTTGCGACGGATCGGGAACATGGCCTGAAAGAGTTCCGCACCCCGACAACAGCATCGCTATCAGACAGCCGGACAACAGGACCCGGATGCCACAAGACACGACAGCCATATTTCCAAATCTCTCCTTCACCAGACTAAATATCCGCATGATTTCTCCTTTAATTATATCACTGAAGTTACGCACCGCAGGAAATCATTCAGCTGATTCTGCAATATCAGCAAGGAAGTCCCCCCTTGAGGGGGGTAGGGGGGTGTGCCCCAAGACGAGCACCAGCGTGCATTTTTGCCAAGCTCCACGCGGCCCCAGCCTTTTCTCGATGGCTTTGCCCGGCTTGAAAAACACCCCCCTGCCCCCCTCGAAGGGGGGACCTTGTTGCCGGCAATCTTGGACTCAGCTGAAGGATCTCAGTACGCGGGCGTAGCTTCAGTTATATCACTGAAGTTACACCTCACCATCCAATCGGAATCACCACCGAACCAAGATCATAGCGTAGGGGCGCCACCGCGTGCGCCCGAGCCTGCAAGGCGGGCAAGATCCGCAGGAGCCACCCCCATCCCACCAACACTGCCGTCTTCTAAACGGGCGCACGCGGTGCGCCCCTACGTCGGCTTGTCAGCTGGCGCGCAAATCGTCTGACTACGTAACTTCAGTTAGTATGAGAAACAGATACTCCTCTCTCCAGCTATCCGACCCGTCGGCTCCGGGCAAGCAAAACCAAACGAAACACCTTCCCCTTGGAATGCGGCGAATACCCCTTCTATTCACCGCAAAAAATGCGGAGATTAACGCCGCATTCGCCGCATTTTTTGCAGAGATCAGCTTGACGCCATCAAAATGGTTCCCCATATTCCCATAATGAACACCGGAAAAAAAACATATATCTGGCAGGCCCAGGACTGGCCGCAATGGCGCTACGACCTGCAGAAACTGGCGCACCCCATGGCTCGGGTCTCCCTTGCCCAGGGCGTGCTCCTCGGTCGATTGCGGGATGTCGGGTTTGCTCTGCGGGATCAGGCAAGCCTGGCCGCGCTTACCGAGGACGTGGTCAAGACAAGCGAAATCGAGGGACAACATCTCGATGTCGGATCGGTACGCTCGTCCATTGCCCGCCGACTCGGCGTGGACATCGGGGCCCTGGCTCCGGTAGACCGCCATGTGGAAGGGATCGTGGAGATGATTCTGGATGCCGGAATGCACTGCGAGGCCCCTGTGACCCGGGAGCGGATCTTCGGCTGGCACGCCGCGCTGTTTCCCACGGGATGGTCCGGCATGACAAAAATCAGGGTCGGCACGTGGCGCGATGATACCCAGGGGCCCATGCAGGTCGTATCCGGTCCCTACGGACGGAGCCGTATCCACTTCGAAGCCCCGCCTGCCGCATCTCTCGACCAGGAAATGACCCGGTTTCTGGACTGGCTCAACACCGATACGACCCATCCCCCGCTCATCAAGGCCGGGCTCGGGCACCTTTGGTTCGTGACCCTGCACCCCTTTGACGACGGCAACGGCAGAATCGCCCGGGCCGTGGGCGATCTGCTTCTGGCCCGGGCTGACGGCAGCCCCCAGCGGTTCTACAGCCTTTCGGCGCAGATCCAGAAGGAGCGCAAAACATATTACGACATTCTGGAGCGGACCCAGAAGGGAACTCTTGATGTCACAAGCTGGCTGATCTGGTTTCTCGAATCCCTGTACAGAGCTATTGACCAGGCCCAGAAAACCCTGGATACAGTATTGATAAAGGCCCGATTCTGGAACACCTGGTCTGACATCAAGATGAATCAGCGTCAGATCAAACTGGTGAACATGCTGCTGGACGGATTCCACGGCAAGCTGACATCCAAAAAATGGGCGACCATCGGCAAATGTTCTTCGGACACCGCGCTTCGCGACATCAATGAGCTGATCGGACTCGGCATCCTGAAAAAATCAGAGGCAGGCGGACGAAGCACCTCCTATGAAATCGCCGAATTCTCCCCGGAGCCATCATGAAACGACGATCCATTCCTATTGCGGCCGCAGCCGCCGGTTACCTGCTGATCATCTACCTTTTGTACCGCATCGAAGCGGGCGGCGACGGAGCCAATATCCGGTCGGTGTTCGACGCCTTCTGGTACTCCCTGGTGACCCTGACCACCGTTGGCTACGGAGACTTCTATCCCGTCACCCCGGGCGGCAAGATTCTGGCCTTCACCCTGATCCTGGCCAGCCTCGGGGTGCTCGGATACATCATCGGCAAGATCACGGAACTGATTCACACAGCAGCAGAGAGGCGCAGGATGGGACTTAACGGAACAGACTTCACCAATCATGTCATTGTCGTCGGCTGGAACGATTTTTCCGAAGGCGTGGTCACCCAGCTGGTCAATGCCGGAAAACGGGCCTGCGTGGTCACCAATGAGCGGGACCATATCGACGTCATCCACGACCGGTTCGACCGCAGCAGGGTCTTTGCCCTGTACTGCGAATTCGGGAGCCGGGATCTGATCAGCAAGGCGGGCGGGCAGAACGCGGCCGGGCTCATGCCGTGCCTTGATGAGGACACGAAAAACCTGATCTTCATCCTGAATTCCAGAAAGAACTTTCCCGACCTGCCTACCGTGGTCACCCTGGACAACGCCGAACTCAAGGAGACCTTCATCTCCGCCGGGGTCAGCTTCACCATCTCCAGAAACGAAATCGCCTCCAAGATCGTGGCCAGCTACACCTTCGAACCCTCGGTGGCCCGGTTCAACGAGGATCTGCTGGCTTCGGCGTCAAAAGACGAGGATTACGACATTCTGCAATATTATGTGAAGGAAGAAAACAGGTTTGCAGGAAAGACGTTCGGGGATGTGTTTGATGAGTTGAAAAGGGAATTAAATGTCCTGGCCATCGGGCTGAGTCGGGTCACGGAGCAGGGACGGGAACTCATGAAACTTCCGGACAACGGCGTGCAGGTGCAGGCCGGAGATTATGTGGTGGTCATGACCTCAGGGAAGGCGCTGGAGAGATTGACGGAGCTGTTCGGATGCCCGGAGGGGTTGTATTACGGGGAGTGAATATTTCAAGCTCCACTGTTGGCGTCAGACTTCCCGCGACCAGGCTGTCCATTGACATATTTCTACAACTCTTTGTACATGACATTAAGCATCCGACAAAAACAAGGAGGCGACATGTTGTCACATTTTTTGAGACGCAAACGAATTCATCAACAATCCCAAGAGAGTAAACTTGGATACATTGAAATGATTCCTGTCGATGAAGAAATCGTCTCAGCTCAGGAATTCCTGAATCACTATGAAGCAGGGGATATGGACTTTGTCCGAAATGCCGAGATCCTCATGCCGCAACTAGGAGACACGGGTTATGGCGCCTTCAGAGTCAGAAAAAACAGGACCTACTCTCATGGCTGAAGGCACTGACTCCAACCAATCTGCCGACATTGTCCAAAGCTTTGTCGAAATACAGAAAACAGAACTGGCTCTGCGAGAGCAGGAACTCCGGATCGCCCGCTCCGAGGAGCAGCATAAGTACGAATATGCCTGTAAGGTTGTTGAGGCCAACAAGGAAGACCGCAGGGAGTCCCGCACCACCGGCGTTCGCACCCTCAAGATGGCCCTGATTTTCACCTTTTCCGTCATCTTCGTTCTCACCGCTTTCTCAGCCCTTGCCGTATGGAAAGGGCATGCCGACCTGGTCAAGGATATCGCCCAGGGCCTTCTGATCTTTACTGGTGGAGCCGGTTCCGGATTCGCTTTCGGGTACAGCCGCGGCAAAAAAGAGTGTGCAAAATCAGAAGTGCGAAAGTAGCCAGTACAACCTCAGAATACCGTCAACAATGTCCCATGTTCGCATTGCTTCGAACACAGGACATTGTTTTTCAAAACCCTGTCTGCTCCCAGCCCGACCGGCTCCTCCCCTTTCTATTCATCGGGATGACACCAAAAGAAGCATCATCTTCACCAACGTTCCTCATATGGACATCGCCCCCTTCTTTGCGCTACATGTCTACATAATAATCTTTCCCTTCAGCCCCAAAAACGGGTGCTCCCCACCCCCTCAAAGCCCAGTGACAGGAGGCGTCATGTTCCACTTTTCTGCTGTCCGCAGAGTGCTGTGTCTGAGCGGAATACTGCTCTCGGTTATCTTTTCCGGAACCGGCCTGGGTGCCCTTGACGACCTCGAAGGGACCCAGGGGCATGTGCCCTCCCCGCCGTCAATCCTTGAGGGTGCGGCGCAGCACCTCGGAGAAGAAACGCCCCTGGACGACGGTATCGTCTGCGCTCCGGGTACGGTATGCACGGAAACGGCCACCAGACTCCCCCTGCGGGTCCTGCCCCGCCCCTTCTCCAATATGTACGGCGAGCCCGGCACCGCCGAGAGCTCCATCGTGCAGGCCAATGTCCCCGCCTTCCGGCCCCTGTACGTGTTCGAACGCAAAGGGCTCGACCTGAGCGATCCGTCCGCCCCCGAAGGGTGGTACAGGGTCGGCAGATCCCGCACCGAGCCCGGCGGCTGGATGCAGGCCAAAGATCTGCTCGAATGGCGCCAGGCCCTGCTGGTCTCCTACACCCATCCCGGAAACCCCATCGAAGGACGCAGTCCGGTGCTCATGTTCAAGAACCGCACCGCCCTGGAGTCCATCGTGGACGACTTCGACATGGCCGGCCGGGCCAAAGCGATCTACGACGATATCGACACCGGGAAGGTGCCCGATTCCGTAATCAGCATGGAGCCGCACCGGTTCGTGGACATCACCCGCCGGTTCTACGTCCTGCCCATCCTGAACTGGTCCCGGACTCAGATCAACGGCGACGATGCCCGGCTCCTGCAGCTGGCCGCGGCCGTGCCCCGCAGCCGGGGCGCTGATACTCTGGAGAGCGACGACTACAAAACTCAGGCCGGCGTGGGCCGGACCTCGGGAAGCGGCGGCCTGCGCGACGTGAAGACCGACATCGTATTCGTCATGGACACCACCCGGAGCATGCAGCCCTTTATCGACATGACCCGGGACGCTGTGACCCGCATGGCCAGAACGTTCAGCAAAGAAACTGCGGATCGTTTCCGATTCGGCCTGGTCACGTACCGCGACTCCCTGTCCGTGGCTCCGCAGCTCGAATACGTCTCCCGCAACCTGACCCCGGAACTGGTCAGCGCGGACAGACTGGTGGAGCTCCTCGGTACCGAAGGCGCGGCCACTTCCGTGGGCAGCCTGGACTACGCAGAAGAGGTCTTTGCCGGGGTGGAAACCGCCCTGCAGTCCGGTTGGCGGGAAGGAGCCCTGCGGTTCGTGATCCTCATCGGCGACGCCAGCTCCCACCCCAAGGGGCACCCCCAGAACACAACAGGCAAGGATGAAACCGATCTGCGTCGGGCGTACGACGACGGACAGGTCCATCTGTTCGCCATTCATCTGCAGGACCCAAGAGCCGCCGAGGACCACCCCCTGTCTCTGGCCCAGTTCTCGCATCTCTCCCGGGTCCGAGGGTCAGCGGACTCGGCCATCAGAGAAATCCCGGCCTTTGAGAATGAAAAATATCAGGAGCTGGTGGACCATCTGACCGGTAGGATCACGGCCCTGGTCAACCGGGAAGTGGGCGTTGAGCAGGCCGAAGGGACAGCTCCCGAGGCGGCACCTCTCGAAGAATTCGACAAGCTCTGGGAGGCCGCCCTCATTGAGTACATCGGCCAGGAAGCCAGGCCGCCCAAAGACATCACGGCCTGGGCCCTGGACCGGGACCTGATCAATCCGGCAGACAAGGCCCTGGACGTCCGGGTACTGGTCACCCGGGAGCAGCTCTCCTCCCTGGCCCTGTCTCTGGACCAGGTGGTTCAGGCCCTGATGCGGGCCGAGGTGACCCAGGGCCAGTTCTTCGAGGCGTTGCAGAGCGTGTCCGGCCAGGCCATGAAACGCCCCGAGGACCTGGGCGGCCCGACCCGGCTGTCCGATACCGGGCTGCTGCCGGCCTTCATCCAGAGTCTGCCCTACAAAAGCGACATCCTCTCTCTGACCGAAGACATGTTCGCCAGCATGACCGCAGAACAACGCTCTCAACTGGAGTGGAGTATTCTGGCCAAGCTGGACCAGTACAGGGCCATCAACGAACAGGTCGACGCCTGGTTCCGCCTCAACGACACGGATCCGGACCGGGATCTGGTCTACCCCCTGCATCTGGACTACCTGCCCTGACGGAGGAGCCCATGCCAGAACTGTCCGCGCCCATGGTCCTCCTTGAGGGGTTGACCAAGACCAGAACGCAGAGCGAAAGCGTGTTCGAGCTCCGGGTCTCCCGGTTCTCGGTCCGGCCGGGGCAGGTCGTGGCCGTAACCGGGGAAAGCGGGTGCGGCAAGTCCACCCTGCTGGATATCCTGGCCCTGGTCATGGGCCCGACCCGGGTGGACAGGTTCGAGCTGCAAAATAACGGCCTGCAGCACGACCTGGCCCGGTTATGGGACAACGATGAGGAAGCCACCCTGTCCGCCCTGCGCCGGGACACCTTCGGATACGTGCTCCAGACCGGCGGCCTGCTGCCGTTTCTGAACGTGCGCCGCAACATCATCCTGCCCGGGCGCATCAAGGGGGCGCCGGTCTCCCGGAACCGCCTGGATACGCTGGCCGCCCGCCTGGGGCTGGCCGGATACCTGGACCGGATGCCCTCCTCCCTGTCCATAGGTCAGCGTCAGCGAGCCGCCATCCTGCGGGCTCTGGCCCACTCCCCCCGGGTGGTGCTGGCCGACGAACCCACGGCGGCCGTGGACAAGGCCAGAGCGCGAACCATCATGGACGACATGCACGCCCTGGCCCGGGACGAGGGCACGGCCGTGGTGGTGGTCACCCATGATACGGATCTGGTAGCAACCGGGGTCGATGCGACTTACACCTTCGACACGAACCGGGTTGACGACCGGACCACCCGGTCCGTCTGTCGCCGGGTCATGGAGGAGGGGCCATGAACTCTCCGCTGCGCCTTATCCCCTCCCTGGCCGCTTCCCATCTGCGCCACGAATGGATTCTGACCCTGTGCCTGGTCATCGCCCTGGCCGCGGTCATCGCCCCCCTGCTGGTCCTGTTCGGGCTCAAGCACGGCACCATCCAGACCCTGCGGGACCGCCTGGTGGAAGATCCGGTCTTCCGGGAGATCCGTCCGGCCCGGACCCGGGAGTTCGCTCCGGACTGGTTCACGACCATGTCCGAACGGCAGGAGGTCGCATTCCTGACCCCGACCATCCTGCCCCTGTCCTCGGTGGTCTCCGTAAAGATATCCGGCACCGGAAGAACCGAGCTTCTGGATCTGGTGCCCACAGCACCGGGCGATCCCCTGCTTCTGGAAAACCGCGGCACCATTCCAACAGAAGGAGAGGTGGTGCTTACCGCCCAGGGGGCCAGAATATGTAACACATCCGCCGGAGAAGAGATCACACTCCTGGTCTCCAGGACCAGGGGCGGCAGGACGGAACAGGCCGAGGCAGCGCTGCGGGTGGCGGCCGTGCTTGATGCCCGGGCCGGGAGTCTGGCACGGATCTTTGCGCCCCTTGATTTCGTCCTGGACGTGGAGGCGTACAAGGAAGGATACGGCGCCGCGCACCGGGGATGGGCCGGGTCCTCCCCCAGGCCGTATCCCTCCTTTGACGGAGCCGTACTCGCCCTGCCCGCCCCCCTGCCGCCCATCACCCGCACCGGACTGATCATCAACACCGGGTTCGGGAGTATCTCCGAACGTACTCCGGACCAGGCATCGGAGCTGCTCGGCTTCGTTCCCCCCAAGACCACGACCCTGTATGAGCTGACCATTCCCGGTGGAACCGTCACCGCAACCAATCTGGCGGCCATCGACCGGAAACTCCGGGGCCGGACCCGGGTCCTGCTCCCCTATGTCCGCGACCCGGTCCTGCACCTGAGCCCGGAGAAGCAGGTTCGTCCCGTCGGACTCTCCCTCACCCCGGACCATACCAGGCTGCTCGGGGTTCCTCCCTTGCCGTGGGAACCCTTTTTCCCTGGCAGACGCCCTGCCCAGGATCCTTCCCTGCAGTGTCTCTGGCCGGAAGGGGACGGGCAAAAACCCGGGTCCAGGATACCGGTGACCAGCCGCGGAGCCGCCGACCTGAACTTCGAGCTGACCATCGCCGGAACCACTTCCATGTCCCGTCCCGTAATCCCCGCGGAGCTGCTCGGAATGTTGCACACCGCCGCCGGACGGGCGGTCTCCTTCGATCCGAAGACGAAACAGTTTGCCATGGCCCGGGGCGGCTACCGGGGATTCCGACTGTACGCCCGCAGCATCGACGACGTGCCCCGACTGGTCCGGGAGCTGGAAGATCAGGGCATAGACATAGTGGCCGAAGAGGAGGCCATCCTCCGTATTCAGACCCTGGACCAGGGATTGTCCCGGCTGTTTCGGCTCATCGCCCTGCTCGGAGTGTTCGGGGGCA
>JAWLGC010000183.1:0-3222 GCA_041685265.1 Desulfomicrobiaceae bacterium
CGGTACGGGGGCAGTTCCATGACGAACGGGGTCGATTTCCCCCGGATCACGGTGGAGCGCAGGATTTTGGCCACGCACAGGGCGATGCCCCAGGCGGACAGGGTGAGCAGGAACATGACCAGGGCCGCGCTGTTCGGGAAGAATGCGGCCGTGAGCAGGATGAAGACCGGAACTTTGGCTCCGCAGGCCATGTACGGGGCGGTCAGCAGGGTGGCCAGTTTTTCCTTGGGGCTGCGCAGGGTTCTGGCCGCCAGCACACCGGGCACGGCACATCCGCCGGGGATGCCGCCGGAGACGATGAACGGGACCACGGAGCTGCCGTGCAGTCCGAAGATGCGAAAGACCCGGTCCAGCATGTAAGCCATTCGGGCCATATATCCCGAATCTTCCAGAAAGGTGATTCCCAGAAACATGACCAGGATCAGGGGAACGAAGCCGAGTACGCCGCCCACTCCGCCGATGATTCCGTCCACGACCAGAGAACGGAGCAGTCCGTCGGGCAGCAGGGACGCCGTAGTCCTGGACAGCCAGGCGAAAAATGATTCCACCCAGCCCATGGGGATTTCACCCACGGCAAAGGTGAAATGGAACAAGGCGTAGAGAATGAAGACCATGATGCTCGGACCGAAGACTCTGTGCGTCAGAACCTGGTCGAGTTTGTCGGAGAAATCGACCCGATCTCGTATGTCCGTGGTGGTGGAGATCACTCCCTGTTTGAGAATGGAGGCGATATATCCGTAGCGATAATCGGCTATGATGGCTTCCGGGTGCATGTTCAGGGTCTTTTGGCAGTGCTCGGAGACTCTGGAAGCCGCCTTGTCGAGTCCGGCATGCAGTGTCGGATTTTCGGCACAAAGTTGAAATATTTCTTCATCTTCTTCCAGATACTTGAGGGCGATCCAGCGTGGAGCGTACTTGTCGCTCAGAAAGTCGGCCTTTTCGATGTCGGCGGCCATCTGATCCAGCACCGGGTCCAGGTCCGGACCATACGAAAGACGAAGTGGTTCCCAGCGCCCCTGCCGCTCGGCGGCCTGGTTCACGACCGCCTCGAGCAGCTTTTCCTTGCCGATGCCCCGTCTGCCCACGGTCTCCACCACGGGAAGGCGCATCAGGGAGGACAACCTGCCAGAATCAATGGAGATCCCTTTTCCTGGCAGGGAGTCGACCATGTTCAGGGCCAGAACCAGGGGAATTCCCATCTCCAGAAACTGCACGGCCAGGTACAGGTTGCGTTCCAGACATGTGGCGTCCAGCACGTCCACGACAACCTCGGGGCGCTCCTCAGCCAGATAGTTTCTGGCCACCAGTTCTTCCTGGGAGTAGGCGGTCAGGGAGTAGGTGCCGGGCAGGTCCATCACGTGCACCTCCGTGTCGAGAGTGCAGATGACTCCTTCCCGTTTTTCCACGGTGATCCCCGGGTAGTTCCCCACGTGCTGGCGGGCTCCGGTCAAGGCATTGAACAGGGTCGTTTTTCCGGCGTTGGGGTTGCCGGCCAGGGCGATAGTCAGATTTTTGGGCATGATTCTATCTTTGGAGCGGTGTTGAGAGAGTGACGGGTCAGGAGTCCACTTCCACGGTGATGAAATCGGCTTCGCTGTTGCGCAGGGTGAGGGTGAAGCCCCGCAGACGCAGAGCAACAGGGTCCTTGAGCGGGGCCTTGCCCACGATTTCTATTTCAGTGTTGGGAACAAGGCCCATGTCCCGGATGCGTCGGCCGAGTTCCCCGCCCGCGGCAATGGAGGTGATGGTGCCTTTCTGGTGGATATGCATCTGGCGAAGGCTGATCTGTTTGGTCATGAAAGACTCGCTCTGCTGGAGATAAGTGAAGGGCTAGAGGGATCGTTTGATTTCGGAACGGCATCCGGGTGCTGAGGGGCACTCTTTTTCGGGGTCGGCCCCGTCTCTGGCGGCACACCCGCCGGAACAGCCGGAGCAGCCCGAGTCTTTGCGAACGATCAGTTTTTTAAAGACGTACCAGGCCGCGACGACAATGATAGCAAGGACAGCCAGGGTGTCCAGCAAAGGAAAGCTCATCTGCATTCTCCGTGGATAAAGTTTGCTCGAGCTAACTTTTAAGGTCCACGGGGACAGTGTCAAGCGTTTTACTCATCTCTGCGCTGCGGGTCCGGGCGCGGGGATGGAGATGTTACGGCATTGTCCTTGAGGGGATGTCTCCCGAGTTCCTTTGCAAATGAAATGTTCGGGTGCGAGGAAGAGGAGATCATCCCACCCCGCTCCGGTCGCTGGGGTGGGAAATATCGATGTGAAAAGTTCTCGTCAACTAATAAATTTCAACGGAAATCTTCAGACCGTTGAACACGGGCCATCCGGGTCCGCGCCACCCATGGGCGCAACCTGTGTGGGGTTGCCTTCATCGTCCAGAGCCACAAAAATGAAACAGGCGTCACACGCCATGAACCGGTCCACGGCGTCCATGGCCTCTACCCAGAGTTCTGTGGCAATGGTCATGGAGGTGGTGCCGGTTTTGACCACCCTGGCCACCACCTCGACAATGGATCCTTCGGGTACGGAATGCTTGAAATTGAACTCGGTTGCGTGCACGGTAACCACTTTGCGATGACACCACCGTGTTGCGGCGATGTAGGCTGCCTGGTCCATCCAGCCCATGGTCGTGCCCCCGAACAGGGTGTGATAATGATTGGTGTCGCCGGGGAAGACCAGGTGGATCATCCGTGTTTCCCTGGGGATTGCTTCTCTTTTGAGCATGGGAGGTCCCTTTGTTTTTGTTTTTCAATCTGAATGCAGTCAAGGTTGTTACAATACTATGCATGAACTCAAATCCGTAATCAATCCCAATTGCTGCGGCCTGACCTCCTTTATCGTCATGGATATTCTGGAGCGGGCCGTGGAACTCGAGCAGCAGGGCAGAGACATCATTCACCTGCAGATCGGCGAACCGGACTTCGACACCCCCGAGTGTATCAAGAATGCGGCCTGTAAAGCGATCATGGACGGCAAAACCCACTATACCCACAGCCTGGGGCTGCCCGAACTGCGTGAGGCCATCTGCGATCATTACAATAACCGGTACGGCGTATCGGTCACTCCCAACCGGGTGGTGGTCACCTCCGGTACTTCTCCGGCCCTGATGCTCGCTTTTTCCATGGTGCTGGGACAGGGAGACGAGGTGCTCATGTCCGACCCGCATTATGCCTGTTATCCCAATTTCGTTCGGTTTGCGGGCGGCGTGCCGGTGTGCGT
>JAWLGC010000184.1:0-3219 GCA_041685265.1 Desulfomicrobiaceae bacterium
GCCACCCCCTGCGAGATCGCTCCATCGTAGAAAAAGACCGCGATGGATCTTCCCGAGGGCAGGGAAACCCGGTAGGCCTGGGTGGTGTCCAGGGTGGCTTCGGTGACCGGATGCTCACTCCCGTCGCCTGGATCAAGCACGGCTTTGGCCTGGCGGGGGGCCAGAATGGTGAAGGAGATGTTGGCCCGGGCCAGGGATTCCAGCGTGTTCGTGTCCACGGCGGTCTCGGCCAGCCACATCCCTTCCGGATCTCTGCCGAACCGGGCCCGGAAGTCCTGGATGGCCCAGACGACCTCCAGGGACCGATCCAGCTCCGTTGACAGCGGCATGATCACGTGGTGATAGACCTGCGCCAGGGCGTTGCCGTGTCCCCACCGGGCCAGGCTCTCCCGGTCTCCTTCCAGAATGCGGGCGTAGGTTTCCGGGGCGGCGTGCTCCAGCCAGGTGAGCAGGGTCGGTCCGAAGTTGAAGCTTATCCAGGAGTAACAGTTGACCATGTCCTCGATGGCTCCGAATCGGTCCGAGCGCCGGGCGTATCCCACAGGGGCATAGCACTCCCGGCAGATCCGCTCGTTCCAGTCGTGAAAGGGCGCAGCGCTTCCCTCGGGAAGCACCTCGTCCAGCCAGGGGTCGACCCGGGGTGGCTGGTAAAAATGGCCGTGGATGCAGAGGTGTTTGGGCATGGGGTGATGAGGTTTTAGGTTTTAAGGGTTAGGTTTTAAGGGTTAAGGGTTAAGGGTTAAGGGTTAAGGCCAGAGGCCAGAGGCCAGAGACTAAAAACGAAAAACGAAAAACGAAAAACTAAAAACTAAAAACTAAAAACTAAAAACAAGCGTACCATCGGGCGTCCATTCGGTCCATTGTGTCCATTTTGTCCATATTCTTCAATTCTTCAATTTTTTCGAATATTCCGGAAATTTGCGCAATTTCAAAAACATACCGTGGAGGTTCACGTGGGATTTCTCGCTGCGAGCACCAGCATTACCAGATATCGGATCGTCGAGGAGGTTCCCCAGGAACTGTGGGCAGAAATACTCGACCGGCTGTTACGCAACGTGTTCAAGGATATCGACGAGGGGGCCGAGGAGCGCTCCTTCGGATGGACCTGCTTTGACAACATGCTGGACACGGCGTGGCAGACCGCGCCCCCGGAAAAGGGGGAGTATCTGACCTTTTCCCTGCGCCTCGACACCCGGCGCATCCCGGCCGCGGTGCTTAAAAAGCACTGTCAGATCGCTCTGGAGCAGGCCCTGGAGCACATGAAGGAGCAGGGTAAGAAGTTTCTGTCCAAGGAGCAGAAGGCGGAGATCAAGGAGCAGGTCACTCTCAGGTTGCGGGCCCGGACCCTGCCCGTTCCGGCCTACTTCGACGTGGTCTGGGACACCTCCAAAAGCCTGGTCTATCTGGGCACCACCCAGGCCAAGATCCAGGAGATGTTCGAGGAACTCTTTTCCCAGACCTTCGACCTCAACCTCGAGCCCCAGAACCCTTTCTTCAAGGCGTTGAACCTGCTTGGAGAAGAGCGGCTCAAGGACCTGGAAGAGGCTGAATCGACTGTTTTTGTATGAAAATATAGGGAGATGTTATCATGGAAATAGATCTGTATACCGCCGAGGCTCAGGCTCCGGTCCTGGGGCAGGATTTTCTGACCTGGTTGTGGTTCAAGAGTGAAAAGACCGGGGGGGTGTTCTACACCGAAAAGCGGGAGGCCTTTGTGCTTTTTCTGGAACAGCGGGTCTCGGTTCAGGGCGGCGAGGGCGAGAGCAAGGAGACCGCCGTGGTCAGCGGGCCCATGTCCGAGATGCGCGAGGCCAGGATCGGGCTGCGCAACGGGAAAAAGGTGCACCAGGCCAAGATCCGCATGGAGCAGGACGAGAATGCCTGGCAGGTCCAGCTCTCGGCCCCGGATTTTGCCCTGTCCGGCCTGAAAACCCCCAAGGTGGACATGAAACTGGAGGAGGGCGAGGATCCGGACGCCCGGTTTCTGGAGAAGATGTATCTCGTGGAAAAGAGCCTGGAGTTTCTGGATTCCGTGTACCTGGACTTCCTGCGGGTCCGTCTCGGGGCCGGCTGGAAGGATGAAGTGGTCAGGGTTCGGGCCTGGATGGAGGAGTAGATGACGGACAACAACTCTCTTTGCAACCTGCATCGGCTGGTCTGGACCGCACTTATGGCCGCCCTGGTGGCTGTGGGGGCGTATCTGCATCTGAATATCGGGCCGGTACCCATTTCCCTGCAGACCCTGTTCGTTATCCTGGCCGGGTTCGTGCTTGGTCCGAAGCACGGGGCCATGGCCATCGGCTTGTATCTGCTGGCCGGAGTGGTGGGCCTGCCGGTTTTTGCCGGGGGCAAGGCGGGCATCGGGCATCTGTTCGGGCCCACGGGCGGATTTCTGTTCGGATTTGTTGTGTCCGCCTGGGTGGCCGGACTGGGAGTGGCCGGAGATTCCCGGCCCGGATGGAAGCGGTTGGCCGGGTACGGCCTGGCCGCATCCCTGGCCACCTTTGTCGTGGGACTGCCCTGGCTCAAGCTGACTCTGGGATTTTCCTGGGGAAAAACCGTGAGCGTGGGCATGCTTCCTTTTGTGCCCGGCATGTTTCTTAAATTGGCGGGCGTGGTCATGGCATACCGGTTTCTGGCCCGAAGCGGGCTGCTCAAGCGTATTGCACAGCCATGATCTCGGTTCTGGATCTGCATTTCAAGCATCCCGGGACCGAAAACGGTCTCGGAAAGATGACCTTCAGCCTGGGGCCGGGGCGGCTGCTCCTGCTGGCCGGAGCCAACGGGAGCGGTAAATCCACCCTGCTCCAGCTGCTGTGCGGGCTGGCCTCTCCCGGGGGAGGGCGGATTCGTATCGGCGACCTCACCAGTCCCGGGATGGAGAAGCGGATTCGGACCCGGGTCGGGCTGGTTTTTCAGGACCCGGGTGTGCAGATTCTGGGGGCCACCGTGGGCGAAGACCTGCTGCTCGGGGCCCGGGCCAGAAAGATGGGCGAAGCGGTCGGCCATGAACTGGCTGAGCGTTTCGGACTGCGCGACCTGTGGGACAGGCCGGTGCAGGATCTGTCCGGCGGGGAAAAACGCAGGCTGTGCCTGGCCTCGGCCCTGGTGACCGGGCCTGAGGTGCTGCTGATGGACGAGCCGCTGTCCGGGCTTGACTATCCGGGCATTCAGGAACTGCGCAGGCTTATTGTCCGCAACAGGGAGCAGGGGCTGACC